>JBBSNO010000011.1:0-23387 GCA_038232615.1 Actinomycetales bacterium | reverse complement strand
TCAGCAACGCTGGGCACACCATCGGCAACGCGCGCTGGGAGGCCGGCAACGTCCGCGACGTCCTGCACTACTACGCGGCGGCGCCCGAACGACTGACGGGCCAGCAGATCCCCGTCACGGGCGGCATCGACGTGACGTTCAAGGAGCCGCTCGGGGTCGTCGGCATCATCGTCCCCTGGAACTTCCCGATGCCGATCGCGGGGTGGGGCCTGGCGCCCGCGCTGGCCGCCGGAAACACCGTCGTCCTGAAGCCGGCAGAGGTGACGCCGTTGACAGCGATGCGCCTCGCGGAGCTCGCGCTCGAGGCGGGCCTTCCCGAGGGGGTGCTGCAGGTCGTCACGGGTCGCGGCTCGGTCGTCGGGCAGCGGCTGGTGGACTCCCCCGTCGTCCGCAAGATCGTCTTCACCGGCTCGACCGAGGTCGGACGCCTCATCATGGCGGGCTGTGCGCAGCACGTGAAGCGGGTGACGCTGGAGCTCGGCGGGAAGAACGCGAACATCGTCTTCGCGGACGCCGACCTGGAGCAGGCGGCAGCCTCCGCGCCCGCCGCGGCCTTCGACAACGCCGGGCAGGACTGCTGCGCGCGCTCGCGGATCCTGGTGCAGCGCAACGTCTACGACGAGTTCATGGCCCTGCTGGAGCCCGCCGTGACGAGTCTGCGGGTGGGTGCGCCGGGTGACGAGTCGACCGAGATGGGTCCGCTCATCACCGCGGACCACCACCGCAAGGTCGCGTCCTACGTGCCGGACGGCGCCACCGTCGCGATCCGGGGCGAAGCCCCCGATAGCCCCGGGTACTGGTTCCCGCCGACCGTCCTCGCGCCGGTCGGGACCGGCGACCCCGCCTTCACCGACGAGGTGTTCGGACCAGTCGTTACCGTCGTCCCGTTCACCGACGAGGCGCACGCCGTCCGCATCGCCAACGACACCGACTACGGCCTGTCCGGCTCGATCTGGACGCGCGACGTCGGCCGCGCCCTGCGCACGGCGCGGGCGATCGAGGCGGGGAACCTGTCGGTGAACTCGAACTCCTCGGTGCGGTACTCCACGCCGTTCGGGGGCTTCAAGCAGTCCGGCCTCGGCCGCGAGCTGGGGCCGGACGCGTTGGACGCCTTCACCGACACCAAGAACGTCTACATCTCCACGGAGGGCTGAGCCCATGTCGCAGCGTCTCGACGGCCGCGTCGCGGTCGTGACAGGCGGTGCCAGCGGGATCGGTGCCGCCTCGGTCCGGCGACTCGCGTCCGAGGGGGCGCGCGTCGTGGTGGCCGACCTCGACCAGGACGCAGGCGCCAGCGTCGCGGACGAGGTCGAGGGCCTCTTCGTGCGTGCCGACGTCACCGTCGCCCACGACGTCGAACGCCTGTACACCACGACCCACGAGCGGTACGGCAGCGTCGACGTCGCCTTCCACAACGCCGGCATCTCCCCGCCCGAGGACGGGTCGATCCTCGAGACCGGTCTGGACGCGTGGCGCCGGGTGCAGGAGGTAAACCTGACGTCGGTGTACCTGTGCTGCAGGACGGTGCTGCCGTACATGCGGCGCCAGGGCCGGGGCAGTGTCATCAACACCGCGTCCTTCGTGGCGGTGATGGGGGCCGCCACCTCGCAGATCTCCTACTCGGCGTCCAAGGGCGGGGTGCTCGCGATGAGCCGCGAGCTGGGCGTCCAGTTCGCCCGTGAGGGCATCCGGGTCAACGCGCTGTGCCCGGGGCCGGTCAACACGCCGCTGCTGGAGGAGCTGTTCACCGGCGACGCCGAGCGGGCCCAGCGTCGGCTCGTGCACGTGCCGATGGGACGGTTCGCGCGGGCGGAGGAGATCGCCGCCGCGGTCGCCTTTCTCGCCAGCGACGACGCCAGCTTCGTCACCGCCTCGACCTTCCTGGTCGACGGCGGCATCTCCGGCGCCTACGTGACGCCGGTCTGAGCGCCGGAGATCGGTGTGGCCGAAACAGTCCCGCCGCGGTCCATCGCGGACGACGCACTGTTCCGCCCCGTGCGTGCGGCGAACGCGTTCGAGGAGACCGTCGAGCGGCTGCTGCAGGCGGTGCGTCTCGGGGTGGTGGCGCCCGGGGAGCGCCTACCGCCCGAGCGCGAGCTGGCCGCGCGGTTCGGCGTGGGCAGGGAGAAGGTCCGCGAGAGCCTGAGGGCGCTGGCCGACGCCGGGCACCTGGAGGTCCGGCGCGGTCGGTACGGCGGCACGTTCGTCTGCGCGGCCCAGCCCAGCACGAACCAGCCGTTCAGTGAGGGGGCGTCGAGACCCACGCTCGACCTCGCCGACGTGCTGACGTTCCGCCACGTGGTCGAGACCGGCGCCGCCGAGGCGGCAGCTGCCGCCGAAGTGGGCGTCGTCGGACGCAGCCACCTGTGCGAGCTCCTGGCCGAGACCGCGGCGGCGCCCCTGGCCGACTACCGCCGGGTCGACTCCCGCTTCCACCTCGCCGTCGCGGAGGTCACCGGGTCGCCGTCCTTGACCGCCGCGGTGGCCGAGGTGCGGCTGCGCGCCAACGACCTGCTCGACGCGATCCCCCTCCTGGCCCCGAACATCGACCACTCCAACCACCAGCACGAGCAGGTCGTCCACGCGATCCTCGAGGCTGACCCCCCTCGGGCGCGCCGGGCGATGGCAGAGCACCTGGAGGGCACGGCGATGCTGCTGCGCGGGTTCCTGCTGCCGTGACCCGACACCGTTGACTACGGTGCCACTTATGGCATCGCCTTTCGTGGAGCTGGACGTGGCCGGACGCAGCGTCAAGGTCACCAACCCCGACAAGCCCTACTTCCCCGACGCCGGCGTCCGCAAGATCGACATGGTCGAGTACTACGTGAGCGTCGGCGAGGGGATCCTGCGAGCCCTGCACGAGCGACCGGTCACGATGGAACGCTGGCCGGGTGGCTACTCCCCGGACGCCAAGCGCGCGACCCGCGAGGACCCTCACGGCGACGCGTTCTACCAGAAGCGCGTGCCGAAGAACGCCCCCGAGTGGGTCGAGACGGCGCACATCACGTTCCCGTCCGGGCGCACCGCCGACGAGGTCGCCCCGACCGAGCTCGCGACGATCGCGTGGATGGCCAACCTCGGGACGATCACGTTCCACCCCTGGCCGGTCAGACGGTCCGACGTCGACCACCCGGACGAGCTGCGCATCGACCTCGACCCCCAGCCGGGCACCGACTTCGTCGACGCCGTCACCGTGGCCCACGAGGCGCGGGCCGTGCTGGAGGACCTCGCCTGGGTCGGCTTCCCCAAGACGTCCGGCAACCGTGGCGTGCACATCTACGTACGGATCGAGCCGCGCTGGACCTTCACCGAGGTCCGGCACGCGGCGATCGCCTTCGGCCGCGAGCTCGAGCGCCGCATGCCGGGACGCGTGACGACCAAGTGGTGGAAGGAGGAGCGGGGCGAGGAGATCTTCGTCGACTACAACCAGAACGCGCGTGACCGCACCATCGCGTCGGCCTACTCGGTGCGGCCGCTCGCCCACGCCCCCGTCTCCGCGCCGCTGCGGTGGGAAGAACTCGATGCGGTGTCCCCCAAGGACTTCACCGTGACGACGATGCCTGCGCGCTTTGCCGACGGCGGCGACCTGCACGCCGCCATCGACGACGTCGCGCACGACCTGACTCCCCTGCTGGAGTGGTACGAGCGCGACGAGCGCGACCACGCCCTCGGTGACATGCCCTACCCGCCCGACTATCCGAAGATGCCCGGCGAGCCCAAGCGCGTGCAGCCGTCCAAGGACCGGGACCGGCCAGGGAGGGGAGCGTGAGACCCGCTGCCGGCATCCTGGCGCGATCAGGGCCCCTGTCCCGGGCGCAGCCGCACCGGCTCGCGCTGGCGCCGGCCACGATGCTCGCGGCGTCCGGTGTCCTGCTCTTCGGGGTCGAGCAGCGGGTCGCCGGATACGCGGCCCTGGCCGCCAGCCTCCTGCTCGCCTTCACGCTGGCCACCACGCTGCTGAAGGACCTGGCGCTGGTCGCCGTCGGTATCGTGGCCATCAGCCTGGTGCCGATCACCACGGACATCAGCCTCGAGCACATGGCCCTGATGGGGACGGCGATGACGGCAGCGGTCGCGATCCCGTACCTGTTGTCGCGGTTCGTGCTCGGCGACCACGCGATCCGCTTTCCCGTGACCCACCCACGCACCTGGACCGTCCCCGAACGCTGGTGGCTGGTACTGGTCGTGGTCCTCGGCTACGCCATCCTGCCGGTGTACATGATCCGCAGCGGGGTCTACCTGAACTGGCCGGCCGTGGACGGTCCCGGGGAGATCGGGAGGCTTTTTCTCGGCACGAACGTGCTGGGCATCTGGGACGAGCTGTTCTTCGTCTGCACCGTCTTCACCCTGCTGCGACGGCACCTGCCGATGTGGCAGGCGAACCTGCTGCAGGCGGTGCTGTTCACGTCGTTCCTGTGGGAACTGGGTTTTCACTCCATCGGGCCGCTGCTCATCTACCCGTTCGCCCTCGTGCAGGGCTGGACGTTCGCCACCACCCGGTCCCTGACGTACGTGGTGGCGGTCCACCTGCTCTTCGACCTGGTGCTCTTCGGCGTCCTGCTGCACGCCCACCAGCGCGAGTGGCTGGCCGTCTTCGTCTACTGAGGGGCGTGCATCCCCCACTCGTGTGCGGTCCGGCAAGCGCCACCGAAGACCGCTCGTGATCATGCAATCCGCTCCCGGTGGTCGGGGCTTTGCACCGCTCACCGGTCACGAGTTCCTTGATCGCGATCGGGCAGGGACGGGTGCGGGGCGTCAGCGTCACCTGAACTCTGGCGACGAGGTCCGAGGGACGATCTGCCAGTGCTTCGTCCGCAGCACGCGGTCGGCGAACGTCACGTCCTGCTCGCCGACCAGCGTGAACCCGAGAGACCGCCAGATGCCGTTGGACGCCGCGTTGCTGACCCCCGGGAAGGCATGCACGAGCCCCCAGCGGCCGGCGGAGCGCGCATCGGCCAAGCGCATCCGGACGTAGGTGTCGACGTCTCCCGTCTCGACGTCACGGAGCAGCATCCTCACCTCCGTTGCCGGCCGGGGATGACAGGGCCTCGGCGTAGTGAAGCAGGGCCGGCGCGTAGACCTTCGCGTCGCCGCCCGCCAGGTGCCGCGCGAGCTCGGACACCGACTGCGCCATCGCGTCGTCGTACCTGCCGAGGTCGTGCAGCACGAGCGCGCGGAAGGCCGCGGCCGCAGCGGAGTCGGGGTGGTCGGCCAGCACCGAGTCCAGCTCCGCCAGCGCAGCGTCCAGCTCACCCAGCGACCGCAGCGACGACGCCAGCTGGACGCGAGCCGCCGTCCGGTGCGGCTCCCGGAGGCCGGCGTCCACCGCGGCCCGGTACGCAGCGACGGCGAGCCGCTCGTCCCCACCGGCGTCCAGGGCGCTCGCGTGCTCGAACAGCAGTCGCGCGTCGGACGGCGAGCGAGCCAGGAGCGTCGCGGCGGCCGAGACCCGCTCGACGCCCGTCAGGGCGCGCACCGCCATGATCGCGTCCTCGGCCGGGTGCAGCCCCCGGGCGGCGACCACCTTGGCGCGGACGACGTCCGGGGCGTCCGGCGTCCCGCCCACCGAGCCGATCCACGCGTCCAGCTCCGAGCGGTCGGCGTGCACCATCATGGCGACGACGTCGCTCGGCCCAGCTTCGGCGAGCAGGCCCTGGAGCCCGGTCAGCTCGTCGCCGAACGTGGGCAGGTCGACGATCCCGACCGAGGCCGCACCCCGGCGCAGCCAGGCCTCGAGGTCCTCGGCCGTCCGGCCGCGCAGGTAGCGCTCCTTGTGGACGATCGCGAGCCGGTCGGCTCCCTGGGCCGCAATCGACCCCAGCGCCAGCAGGATCTCGTCTGTGCGGTCCCCGGCCGTGCCCAGACCGAGCAGCAGCCGCGCACCTGGCGGGCACAGTCCCCTGCCCACGCGCAGCAGCGCCTGCAGCCCCGCTTCGTTGTGCGCCAGGTCGATCAGCACGGTGGCCGTCCCGCCGGCGACCGGTGCCGTGTACAGGTTCATCCGGCCCGGGTTCAGCGTCGCGTCCGGGCGGAACGTCCGCAGGCCCTCGACCACGGCCTCGCGCGCCAGGCCGAGCCCGAACGCTGCGGCCGTTGCCGCCAGGGCGTTGGCCACGTTGTGCTCGCTGAGCCCCGAGAGCGTCACGGGGACGTCGACGACGGGAACGAGCCGGTCGGGGTCGGACCCGGGGACCAGGACCGCGATGTCGCCGTCCAGCACGGTGATGCCCCTCCCGCCCGCGTTCAGCGACTCGCGCAGGGCGGGTGAGCCGGGGTCGAGGCTGAACACGAACGGCTGCCCCGGTGACCGGGCCCGCATCGCCAGGACCCGCGGGTCGTCGCCGTTCAGGACGGTCCAGCCGCTGCGCCGCGTGACCTGCGTGACGATGGCCTTGACCTCGGCGAGCTGGTCGACCGTGTCGATGCCGTGCATACCCAGGTGGTCCGCGCTGACGTTCGTCACCACGGAGACGTCGTTCGCCACGACCCCCATCCCCCGGAGCAGCAGCCCTCCGCGCGCGGTCTCGAGCACGCCGAGCTGGACGCCGGGAGCCAGCAGCACCTGCCGGGCGCCCGAAGGGCCGGAGTAGTCACCGGGCTCGACGACCTCCCCCTGCACGACGACTCCGTCCGTCGAGCTCCACCCCGTGCGCCGACCCGCTGCCATCGCCAGGTGCGCGAGCAGGCGGGTAGTCGTCGTCTTGCCGTTGGTGCCGGTGACCGAGGCGACCGGGATCCGGGGACGGATCGCGGCCGGCGGCCGGCCCGGTTCGGCGCTGCGCACCGTGGCCGCGGCATCGTCCAGGACGGTCGCGAGGCTGTCGGCGTCCGCGGACGGCAGCGCGTCGAGCACCGCTGCGACGGCCCTTGCGAGCGCCTCGGCCCGACCGGCGTGGCGCCAGGGGTAGGCGAGGACGACGTGGTGGACGTCCTGCCCCGTGCGCACCCGGACGGCCAGGCGGGTCACCCCCGCCGTCAGCGCCAGGCGCCGGAGCAGGTGGCGCAGCACGCGCAGGCAGAACTGCTGACGCTGCCCGCTGCCCGGCTCCCCCGGCCGGGCGCGGGCGACACCAAGTGCCGTCGCCGCGGCACTGGCTCGTGCCGCCGAGGCCTCGACCAGCCCGGCTGCGTCGAGGGTGAGCTTCACGGCCGCTCGGGGAAAGTAGAGGTTCGGCCCGTCGAGCAGTCGCACCTCGACGAGCGAGGTCATGGTCGGCTCAGGCACCCATGGCGTGGACGCCGCCGTCCACGTGGACGATCTCCGCCGTCGTCGCCGGGAACCAGTCCGAGAACAGGGCCACGCAGGCGCGGGCCGCTGGCTCTGGATCGGTGATGTCCCAACCGATCGCGGCGCGCTCGCGCCACATCTTCTCGAACTGGTCGAAACCGGGGATCGACTGCGCCGCAGTGGTCTTGATCGGTCCGGCGGCGACGAGGTTCACCCGGATGCCGTCGGGCCCGAGGTCGCGGGCGAGGTAGCGCGCCGTCGACTCGAAGGCGGCCTTGGCGACGCCCATCCAGTCGTAGACGGGCCAGGCGAACTGGGCGTCGAACGTGAGCCCCACGACGCTGCTCCCCGACGACATCAGGGGCTTGGCGGCCATCGCAAGGGCCTTGAGGCTGAAGGCCGACGTGTGCACCGCCGTGCCGACGTCCTCCCACGTCGCCGAGAGGAACTCGAAGGCTCCTGGGGGCGCGAACCCGATGGAGTGCAGGACTCCGTCGACGTGGTCGGCGTGCTCGCGGACCCGGTCGGCCAGGGCGTCGAGGTCCTCGGTCGACGTGACGTCGAGCTCGATCACCGGAGCCGGCTCGGGCAGCCGCTTGGCGATCACCTGCGTGATGCGCATCGTGCGACCGAACGACGTCAGGACGATCTTCGCGCCCTCCTGCTGGGCCAGTCGCGCCACGTGGAAGGCGATCGAGGAGTCCTTCAGGACACCGGTCACCAGCAGCGTCTTGCCGTCGAGCAGTCCCATGTCGGTGAGCTCCCTTCTGTGTCGGTGCAGTGTGGCCGGCCGCGCGACCGGGTCTCAGTGACCCATGCCGAGGCCGCCGTCGACCGGGAGCACGGCCCCGCTGACGTAGCCGGCCTCGGGGCCGGCCAGGAAGCGGACGACGCCCGCGACCTCGGCGGTCTGGGCGAACCTGCCCGCCGGGATGGCAGCGAGGTAGGCCGCCTTGCGCTCCTCGGGGAGCGACGCGGTCATCTCGGTGTCGATGAAGCCGGGCGCCACGACGTTGGCGGTGATGCCGCGGCCGCCCAGCTCGCGCGTGATCGACCTCGCGATGCCGACGAGCCCCGACTTGGTCGCGGCGTAGTTCACCTGGCCGGGGGCCCCGTACAGACCGACGACGCTGGAGATCAGCACCATCCGCCCCCGCTTGAGCCGCAGCATCGACTTGCTCGCCCGCCGCACGCAGCGGAAGGTCCCGGTCAGGTTCGTCTCCACCACGGAGGTGAAATCGTCGTCGCTCATCCGCAGGAGCAGCTGGTCCTTGGTGATGCCGGCGTTGGCGACGAGCACCTCCACCGGGCCGTGTGCCTGCTCGGCAGTGGCGAACGCGGCGTCGACGGACTCCGACGAGGTGATGTCGCACGCGATCGTCAGCGTGCCGTCCGGCCCGCCCGCACCCGACCGGGACGTGACGGCGACCTTGTCGCCGCCGGCGACGAACGCCTCGGCGATGGCCCGACCGATCCCGCGGTTCCCCCCGGTGACCAGCACGCTGCGTGGCTCCGACACCCCGTCCTCCTCCACACCCGTGTGACCGTGCCGGGGCGGCGCGGACGACGGTCGCGACGCTACCGCGTCCCGCCACCGGTAGCGTCCCGGCCGTGAGAGCTATCCAGATCACCGAGTTCGGTGGACCCGAGGTGCTGCGGGTCGTGGACCTACCCGACCCCGAGCCCCGAGACGGCCTGGTCCTCGTGGACGTCGCCGCGGCGGGCCTGAACTACGCGGACACCCACCAGGTCGAGGACAGCTACCTCGCGAGGCAGACGCTCCCCCTGGTGCCCGGCACCGAGGTCGTCGGACGGCGCGCGGACGACGGTGCACGCGTCGTCGCGTTGACGATGAGCGGCGGCGGCTACGCCGAGAAGGTGCTGACGTACCCGTCGACGACGTTCGAGCTGCCGGAGGACGTCGAGGACGGCGCGGCGCTCGCCCTGGTGCTGCAGGGCACCACGGCGTGGCACCTGCTGCGGACGTCCACGCGGATGCAGCCCGGTGAGAGCGTCGTGGTCCACGCCGCCGCCGGCGGTGTCGGGACCCTCGCCGTCCAGCTGGCGAAGCAGTGGGGAGCCGGCCGCGTCATCGCGACCGCGTCGACACCTGAGAAACGTGAGCTGGCACAGCGCCTCGGCGCCGACGTCACGGTCGACCTGGACAGAGCGGACGACGCGGACGGGGTCCGCGACCTGTTGCGCGAGGCCAACGGCGGCCACGGCGTCGACATCGTCCTGGAGATGACCGGCGGGCACGTCTTCGACGGCTCGCTGGCGGCGCTGGCACCGTTCGGGCGGTTGGCTGCGTACGGGATGGCGTCGCGCCGTCAGGGCAGCCCGGTGAAGCCCGGCGAGCTGATGGCGACCTCGCGCGCCGTGCTGGGGTTCTGGCTCGTGCACACGATGCGCCTGCCCGGCGGGCTGAGGCCGGCGATGGAAGAGCTGCTGTCGCTGACGGCGTCCGGTGGGCTGGTCCCGGTCGTCGGCGGGGCCTACGCCCTCGACGACGTCGCCCAGGCGCACCGCGACCTGCGGCAGCGTCGCAGCACGGGCAAGCTCGTCCTCGACCTCGGTCGGTAGCGGTCGTCGTCTCGCCTGGCGAATCCCCGGATATCGGGATGGGATCAACACATGCTCGTACGACTTCCCGGGGTCTACCCGCCGCAGGCCGACACCTGGCTCCTGGCCGACGTCCTGGCACGGCAGGGTCTGGTCGCGGGCCGGCGCGTGCTCGACGTCTGCACCGGGACAGGAGCCGTCGCGCTCGCCGCCGCGAGGGCCGGCGCAGCGTCGGTGACCGCGGTGGACCTCTCTGCCAGAGCCGCTGTCACGACATGGCTCAACAGCCGGTTGCAGGGCCAGCCCGTCGCCGTCCGGCGCGGCGACCTCTTCAGCTGCCTGGCGGGCGAGCGCTTCGACGTCGTGCTCGCCAACCCCCCGTACGTACCGGCCCGCGACGAGCGCCTCCCGCGGCACCGCATCGGCAGGTCGTGGGACGCCGGCCACGACGGCCGTGCGCTGCTGGACCGGATCTGCGCCGGTGCGCCGGACGTGTTGGCGGACGGCGGGGTGCTGCTCCTGGCCCAGTCGGAGGTCGCCGACGAGCGCAGGACCCTGGAGCAGCTGGAGGGGGCAGGTCTGCACGCCACGGTGTGCGCCAGAGTGGTGCAGCCGTTCGGGCCGGTCCTGACCCGCCGAGCGGCGCTGCTGGAGGCGCGGGGCCAGATCGCCGTCGGGCAGCGTGAGGAGGAGCTGGTCGTCGTCGAGGCCCGCGCCATGGCACGTGCGCCGGTGAGCCAGGAGCCACTGCGATGAGCACGCGCAGCCCCGCACACCGCGTCGTGCTGACCGGTGACGGCCCGGTCCTGGTGGACGGGCCCCTCGAGATCGAGCTCGCCGACGGCACGCTGGTGCGCTCCGACCGCCCGGTCAACGCCCTGTGCGTCTGCCGGCGCAGCCGCATCTACCCCTTCTGCGACACGAGCCACCGCCAGCGGGTCCGGACCAGCGACGAGGAGCAGCGATGACCACCACGACCGCTCACCGCGTCACCGCACCGCCGCTGCCGCAGCCCCGGGGCCCGGTCTCTCGCGCCGTCCTGGCGCTGCTGCGCGGCGAGCAGCCGGACGCGTTCGACGTCGCCGGCACGGACGCCTACGGCGACGACCTGCAGCTCGCCCTCTACTGCTGCTACGAGCTGCACTACCGCGGCTTCGACCGCGTGCCCGACGACCTGGAGTGGGACGTCTCGGTGCTGGCGTTGCGCGGCCGGCTGGAGGCGGTGTTCGAGGCCGCACTGCGCCGGGACGTCGCGGGCGGCGACGACGTCGCCACCGCCGTGGACGCCTTGCTGGTGGAGCCGATCGACGCGCCGGGGGTGTCGCACCACCTGATGCGCGGTGGGGAGCTGTGGCAGCTGCGCGAGTACGTCACCCACCGGTCGACGTACCACCTGAAGGAGGGCGACCCCCAGGCCTGGGCGATCCCGCGGCTGGAGGGTCAGGCCAAGGCGGCCCTGGTCAGCGTCGAGCACGACGAGTACGGGGCGGGCCGGGCCGAGCGCATGCACTCCCAGCTCTTCGCCAAGATGATGACCGAGCTCGGGCTGTCGACCTGCTACGGCGTCTACCTCGACGCGGTTCCCGCAGCCACGCTCGCCGAGGTGAACCTGATGTCGCTGTGCGGCCTGCACCGGCGGCTCCGCGCCGCCCTGGTCGGCCAGTTCGCCGTCGTCGAGCTCACGTCGTCCCCTGGCTCCCACCGGCTCGTGCGGGCGGCGGAGCGGCTCGGCGCCGGACCCGCGACGGCTCGCTTCTACCGCGAGCACGTCGAGGCGGACGCCGTCCACGAGCAGGTCGTGCGACGCGGCATCCTCGAACCGATGCTCGCCGCCGAGCCCGCGCTCGCCCGTGACGTCGTCCTCGGCATCCAGGCGGCGAACCTGCTGGCCGACCGGCTGTCCGAGCACCTCCTCGGAGCCTGGGGCGAGGGTCGCTCGTCCCTACGAAGCCCCTGCCCCACCTGACGCCGGCCCCCCGTCTCGACGACACGGAGTCCTTGGTCACCACCCGGGACTCGATCACCACCTCCTCGCTGCGTAGGTTGGCCCCCATCGCGGTGATCAGGGACTCCGTGCTGTTCGGGATCGGCGCGAGGCTCCTCGATCACCCGCGAGCAGAGGCACTCGCTAGGGTCGAACGCGTGCGCGACATAGACACCGACTTCACCGACCTGCCGCTGGCCGCCCTGGCGGACGCCGCCCTGAGCCGAGCGCGCGAGCTGGGCGCCGAGCACGCCGACTTCCGGGTCGAGCGGGTCCGCGACGCGGGCGTGGACCTGCGCGACGGACGCATGACCAGCAGCAGCGACGACACCGACTCCGGGCTCGCCGTCCGCGTGGTCGTGGACGGCACGTGGGGTTTCGCCGCCTCCGCGGCCATGTCGACCGACGAGGCCCGCGCGGTCGCCGAGCGCGCCGTCGACATCGCGCAGGTCTCCCGGCCGCTGAGCACCGAGCGGATCGAGCTCGCCGACGAGCCGGTGCACGCCGACGTCCGGTGGACCTCTGCCTACGACACCGATCCCTTCGACGTCCCCAGCCACGAGCAGGCGGCGCTGCTGGAGCAGTGGAGCGGGCGGCTGCTGGACGCCGGGGTCACGCACGTCGACGCCAGTGCGCGCAGCGTCAAGGAGCAGAAGTTCTACGCCGACCTGGCCGGCACGGTCACCACGCAGCAGCGCGTGCGGATGCAGCCGGAGGTCACCGTCGTCCTGGTCACCGACGACGGCATGGAGACGATGCGCACCACCGCTCCCCCGGTCGGCCGCGGGTGGGAGTACATGACCGGGACGCCGGAGCAGGGCACGTGGGCCTGGGACGACGAGCTGGCGCAGCTGCCCGAGCTGGTGCGCGAGAAGCTCGCCGCCCCCGGCGTCGAGGCCGGCGACTACGACCTGGTCATCGACCCCTCCAACCTGTGGCTGACGATCCACGAGTCGATCGGGCACGCCACCGAACTGGACCGCGCGCTGGGGTACGAGGCCGCCTACGCCGGCACCAGCTTCGCCACCCTCGACCAACTCGGCTCGTTGCGCTACGGCAGCGAGATCATGCACGTCACCGGCGACCGCACCGCCGCGCACGGTCTCTCGACCGTCGGCTACGACGACGAGGGAGTCGAGGCGCAGCAGTGGGACCTCGTGCGCGACGGCGTCCTGGTCGGCTACCAGCTCGACCGCCGGATGGCCCGGATGCACTCGCTCGGCGACGCCCCGCCGGGTCAGGCGGGCCGGTCGAACGGCTGCGCCTACGCTGACTCATCCATGCACGTCCCCGTGCAGCGGATGGCGAACGTCTCCCTGCAGGCCGACCCTTCAGGCGGCACGCTGGACGACGTCATCGGCGGAGTCGACCGCGGCATCTACGTGGTCGGGGACAAGTCCTGGTCGATCGACATGCAGCGCTACAACTTCCAGTTCACCGGTCAGCGCTTCTACCGGATCGAGAACGGCCGCCTCGCCGGGCAGGTCAAGGACGTGGCCTACCAGGCGACGACCACGGAGTTCTGGAGGTCGCTCGCCGTCCTGGGCGGCCCGTCGACGTACGTGCTCGGCGGCGCGTTCAACTGCGGCAAGGCCCAACCGGGACAGGTCGCCGCGGTCTAGCACGGCTGCCCCGTCGCCCTATTCACCGGAATCAAGGTCCTCAACACGACGCAGGAGGCAGGCCGGTGACCATTCAGGTCGCCGACCCGCCCGAGCTCGTCGAGCGTGCCCTCGCGCGCGCGGCAGCGGCGCCGCAGCACCACAGCACGTCGGTCCTGGTCACGCAGGGATCGACGGCGAACATGCGTTGGGCCTCGAACACGTTGACCACCAACGGTGTCACGACTGGGCAGTCGGTGTCGCTCGCTGTCGCCGTCCGGACCCCCGCAGGAGTCTGCCTGGGTGTGGTGAGCCGCCGCGGCGTCGGGCTGGGTGACGTCGACTCCCTCGTCGACGAGGCGCTGGCGGTCGCGTCACTGGCGCCTCCGGCCGAGGACGCGGCAGACCTGGTACCGGGCGACGCCGACACCGACTGGACGAGTGCGGCCGACGTCACCGGGCCCGGCGTCCTGGCGGGACTGGCGAGCGGTCTCGGCGAGACGTTCGGCGTCGCCCGCAGCGACGGCACGGAGCTCTTCGGCTACGCCGAGCACAGCGTGCGGACGACGTGGCTCGGCACCAGCGCCGGCACCCGGCGCCGCCACAGCCAGCCGGCGGGAACGGTCGAGCTCACCGGCAAGTCGCACCAGCGGTCCCGCTCCACCTACGCGTGCCAGGCCACCCGGGACTTCGACGACGTCGCCGTGCTGGCGATGGCCGACCAGGTGCGCACCCGGCTGGGCTGGCAGGCGCGTCGCGTCGACGTCGACCCTGGCCGCTACGACGTGGTCCTGCCCCCGACGACGGTGGCCGACCTGATGGTCTACCTCTACTGGTCGGGCGACGCCCGCAGCGCCCACGAGGGGCGCAGCGTCTTCAGCCGTCGCGGCGGCGGGACCCGCGTCGGCGACCAGCTGACCGACGTCCCGCTGAGCCTGATCGGCGACCCGTCCCATGCCGGGCTGGAGTGCGAGCCGTTCGTCCTGACGCCGTCATCGAGCCCCTTCGCCTCGGTCTTCGACAACGGCATCGCCTCGCCTCCCGCGACGTGGATCGACGCCGGCCGGCTGGCCGCGCTGCCCACCACCAGGTACACCGCGGGGCTGACCGGCCTGCCGCTCACCCCAGCGGTCGACAACCTCCTGCTGGCCGCCCCGGACGGCGACGGTGACGTCGACTCGCTCGTCTCCGGCGTCGACCGCGGCCTGCTGCTGACGTCCTCCTGGTACATCCGCGAGGTCGACCCCACGACCCTGCTGCTCACCGGCCTGACCCGTGACGGGGTCTACCTGGTCGAGGACGGGGAGGTGGTGGGGACGACGAACAACTTCCGCTTCAACGAGTCCCCGGTCGACCTGCTCGCCCGGGTCGAGGGTGTCGGGCGCACCACCCCGACCCTCTCGCGCGAGTGGGGCGAGTTCTTCCCACGGACGGCGATGCCCGCGCTGCGCGTGCGCGACTTCAACATGTCCAGCACGAGCCAGGCGTCCTGAGCGAACCCGTGGGCTCTGGCCCGTGACACACCCCGTGTGACCGACCCGGCGTGGGCGGGGCCCCCTCGCGGACGTACTGTGTAGGGGTGGCACGGAACCCCGGCACACGCGGTCGGCGTCCAGGCGACGACGAGGTGCACCGCATCACCTCGGCACCCCGCTCGCACGCCGACGACCAGCACGCCCGCATCGTGAAGTACACGGTCTCGATGTCGATCCGCGCCGTCTGCCTCGTGCTCGCGGTCGTCGTCCCCGGCCCGCTGCGCTGGGTGTTCGTCGCCGGTGCCGTCCTGCTGCCGTACGTCGCCGTCGTGCTCGCCAACGCCGGCCGGGAGGCGACCCCGCCCCCGCACGAGGCCCCTACGGCGCTGCCCTACGGGTCCCTCGGGTCGGCTCCGGACCCCGGCGAACGCCCGACCTGGCGCGAGCCGCCGGACAATCCCCGGACAGGGCGTACCTGACAGGGATTCGTGGCATACTCGGACCGGTACGCGCTCCGCCTCCCCCGTCGGTGCGCGTCCAGGACGCCGGGCGGCCTCCCCCCGTTGCCGCCCGGCGTCCCCCTTTGTCCCTGACAGCCGGCCGGTGACGGGCCCGTCCCCAAGGGTGGACACTCGTGACATGACGGACGCCGGCACCCCGCAGCTCCCGATTACGGGGGCTCCGACCACGGGACTGCGGTGCAGCGCGCGCGCCTGCGGGCGCGAGGCCTCGTGGGCGCTGCGGTGGAACAACCCCAAGCTCCACACGCCCGAGCGGCGCAAGACGTGGCTCGCCTGCGACGAGCACCGCACGACGCTCGGGGACCACCTGTCCGTCCGCGACTTCCTGCGCGAGACCGTGCCCGTCGCCGACCTGCCCGCCTCGGAGGCCCACCGCTCCTGAACCCCACGTCCCGCGGCCGGTCCCACAGGCCAGCCGACGGCGGCCGGCCACGGCGGGCTACCGTCGGGGCGTGTACCGGTTCCTGCTCTCGCGGCGCTGGCTCGGCGGCTTCTCGCTCGCCGTCGTCGTCGCGATCGGCTGCGTGCTGCTGGGTTCCTGGCAGCTGGACCGGCGCGAGCAGCGCCAGGAGCGCAACGCGCTGGTGACGGACAACTACGACCGGCCACCGGTGCCGCTGGACGACGTGCTTCCCGGCGCCGCGTCCCCGCTGCCCGCCGGCACCGAGTACACCCCGGTCACGCTGGATGGCCGGTACCTCCCGGAGTCAGGACTGCTGCTGCGCAACCGTCCGCTCGACGGCCTGCCCGGCCACCACTCGCTGGTCCCGTTCCAGACCGGTGCGGGCGACGTCGTCCTGGTCGACCGCGGCTGGGTCCCGGTCGGCAGCACCGGCGCCGGGCCGGACGACGTCCCCCCGCCCCCGGTGGGCGACGTCGAGGCCACGGTGCGCCTGCGACCCGGTGAGGGGCGCTCGACTCGGGGCGCGCCGCCGGGTCAGCTGCAGCGGATCGACCTCGACGCAGCCGCGGACCTGCTCGCCGCCGTCGGCACGCCCCCACTGCACACGGGCGCCTACGGGGTGCTCGCCGTCGAGCGCCCGGCCACTGCCGTGGCGCCCACCACCCTGCCGCGACCCGCCGTGGACGAGGGGCCGCACCTCTCGTACTCGTTGCAGTGGTTCGTCTTCGCCCTCGGCGCCCTCGTCGGCTTCGTCGTCCTGGTGCGCCGGACGGCAGGGGATGACGCAGCCGACCGCGGCGAAGCCCCACGACCGGTCACCCGACCGCGCCGCGCACGCCCCAGTCCCGAGGACGAGGAGGACGCGCTGCTGGACGCTGCCGAGCGCGCCGGGAACCGGACATGATGGGCGCATGGACCTCGGACTGACCGACCGCGTCTACGTCGTCACCGGAGCCTCGCGCGGGCTGGGCCGCGCGTGCGCACAGCTGCTGGCCGACGAAGGCGCCCGCCTCGTCGTCGCGAGCCGCGACGAGAGCTCGGTCACCGCTGCGGCGAAGGCGATGGGCGCGGGCGACCGGGTCGTCGCCCTGCCTGCCGACCTGGCCGACCCGTCGGCCGCGGAACGGCTCGTGGCGGCGGCGGTGGGGCGGTTCGGTCGTCTGGACGGTGCGCTCGTCAGCGTCGGCGGCCCACCGCCCGGCACACCGATGCAGGTCTCGGACGACGACTGGCGCAGGGCGTTCGAGCAGGTGTTCCTCGGCGCCCTGCGCACGACGCGGGCGGTGGCGTCGGCGGCGAGCAGCGAGGGCGGGTCCGTCGTCCTGGTGCTCTCGACGTCCGTGCGCTCTCCCGTTACCGGGCTGGCCATCTCCAACGGCCTGAGGCCCGGGCTCGCCATGGCGGCCAAGGACCTCGCCGACGAGTTGGGGGCGCGGCGGATCCGCGTGAACGCGGTGCTGCCGGGCCGCATCGACACCGACCGGGTGCGCGAGCTGGACGCGCTGCGCGGCTCTCCCCAGGAGGTCCGGCGCGCGGCTGAGCAGGCGATCCCGCTCGGCCGGTACGGCGAGCCCGAGGAGTTCGCCCGCCCCGCCGTCTTCCTGCTCTCCCCCGCGGCCAGCTACGTGACCGGCACGGTGCTCGCCGTCGACGGCGGCATGCTCCGCACCCTCTGACCCAGCACGAGGTCCTTGATCACCGGCGCGGAGTTCCTTGATCACCGCGCTCTCGTCCCCCGCGATCAAGGACTCCACCCCCCGCGATCAAGGACTCCACCCCCCGCGATCAAGGACTCCACCCTCCGCGATCAAGGAACTCGCGACAGGTACTACTACTACTACTGTTGGGTGCGTGCTGCGATCGTCTGGCCCAGCGACTGGAGCTGGGGCTGCGACAGGCCGGCGAGCTGCCCTTCGATGTGCTGCAGCAGGTGCGGGTCGGCGGCCATCGACTCGCTGGACTGGATCAGCACGGTCCCGGTGCCGGTGAACTCGAACTGCCGCTCCTCACCGGAGACGTGGCCGAGCAGCATGCCGCGTGCTGCTCCGAGAAAGTTCTGCATCCACCCTGCGTCGAAGTGGTGCGAGGGAGAGGGGCAGTCGGCCCAGCCGACGAGTGCCTCGGGGTCGACGCGGACGGGCGGTTCGGCGAACATCACCGGGCCGGACGACGAGGCGAGGAACTTGCCGGTGCCCACCAGCGTCAGGAAGCCCGGGACGATCGACTGCGTCAGCGACAGCCCCGTCTCGAAGGCGAGCAGGTTCGACGCACGGATCGTCAGGTTTCCGTCGTCCAGGTCGAACGAGTTGATGTTGAAGCCCCGGTCGCCGATGACGAGCTTGCCGTGGCCGGTCGCGACGACCCAGTCGCGGACGTACAGGGGCGAGGAGAAGCGTTGGGCCACCATGCCGGCGACGCTGGTCGCGGCGAGCGCCTCGAACGTCATCTGGCCGTAGTAGGCGATCATCGCGCCCTTCGACATGAACCACGGCTCGGTGAGGTCGATGCAGAACGCGTAGTCGTTGTCGGGGATGTTGTCGTTGCTTGGCAGGGTCGAGGGGCCCAACACCACGGAAGTCATCGTCGCTCCCTCAGAACTTCTGCTCGGACGCTTGCACGTACACCGTGCCCTGGCCGGTCAGCTTCAGCTTGATCGCCTCGCCCGACCCCTTGCCGACGGCCTCGCGCCAACCGACGCTGGCCGACACCTCCACGCTGACCTGACCGGTGTGCCCGACGTACGCCTGCGGGTCGACGACCGTGGGTCGGTCTCCCCGGACGGGCAGCTCGATCGTGCCACCGTGCGACAGGACGGCCACCGACCCGGCGCCGCTGAGCTGGCTGGTGAACAGCCCCTGACCGGTCACGGCGCCGCGCACCGCCCCCCGGATGCCGCCCTGCGACCCGAGGAACACCACGGAGGACTGAAGCGTGTGGTCGTGCGCCAGCAGCCGGTCGGCCTCGACGGTGAGCATGCCTCCGCCGGTCATGTCGATGACCGTGACGTGCAGCCCCGCGTGGCCGTAGTACACCTCGCCCGAACCGTGCGCGGCCATCATCGCGACGTGCTCACCCTGCATGGCACGGCCCGCCACCCCCATCACGCCGCCCATGCCGCCAGGTCCCCGGCCACTGGGTCCCCGACCGCTGGGCGCTCCCCCACCGCTGTGCGGGGAGAACTGCACGGGACCGGTGTAGAAGAGCATCGCCCCGCGGCGCGCGACCACCGCACCGCCAGGGGGCACCGTCGCCTTGACGCACTTGGCGTTCACCTGCTCGAAGGCCATCGTGATCAGCGCTCCGCGGGCTGGATGTAGACGACCCCGGTGCCGTCGAACCGCAGCGAGAACGCCTCGCCGCTGTCCTCGCCGATCATCGTCTTCCAGGAGACGTCGGTGACGATCGTCTGGTGGAGCTGACCGCGAGAAGCCACGTAGGCGTCCGGGTCGACGACCAGCGGGTACTGCGGGTCGACCTCCAGGGCGATCGGTGGGCCGCCGGACGAGAGCAGCGCGACCTGCCCCTGGCCGCTGACCGCGGTGGTGAACAGGCCCTGCCCGCTGGACGCGCCGCGCAGGCCGGTGAAGGTGACGTCGGTGCGCAGGTTGCCGTCCAGCGCCAGCAGCTGCTGCGACTCCACCTGCAGCGTGTCACCCCTGAGGTCGACCACCGCGACGTCCTGCGCGTCGACCGCGAGGTACACCACACCGTGGCCGGTGCACTCCATCAACGAGAGCGACTCGCCGGTGACGCGTTGCTTCAGCGCTGCCCGGAGACCACCGCCCCCGCCCATCCCGGCGTTCTTGAAGGTCACCTGCCCGTCGTAGGCGACCATCGACCCCGTGATCGCCCGGACGGTCCCTCCGCCCAGGTGCACCTCCAGCACCCGGTGCCCGTTGAGCCTGAGCTGCGCCACTGCCGGTACCCCCTCCGCATCGTCGCGCAGAGGGTACCGGCAACGGCACTCCTCAGATGCCGCTTCCCGACTCGTTCACCTCGGACTCGCGTCCTCGGCCGGGGGTCGCCTTGTCGACGACGCTCTTGGTGGCGCTGGAGACCTTCTCCGCAGCCACGGGTGCCTGCTCCTTGACCGTGGCCTGGGCACTGCTGACCTGCTCCTGCACGCGGGGGTCACCCCACAGGGACTGCGCCTGCTCCCGGATCTTGTCGTACTGCTCCCGGCCCGCGCGCGCTCCCAGCACATACCCCATGGCGACCCCGGTCAGCAGCACCAGCTTGTTCTTCACGATCTGGACCTCCCTGTCGTCGTTCAGAGCGTCCAGCATCGTGGCGGACCCACTGCCGCGCCACCGGGGCGCCGGCGGACGACGCTCAGACCGAGACGACGTCCTCGTTCAGCTCGCCCTCCTGAGAGGCGAACTGGGTCGTGTAGAGCTCGGAGTAGAGCCCACCGCGAGCCAGCAGCTCGTGGTGACGACCCCGCTCCACGATCCGGCCGCCGTCGACCACGACGATCTGGTCGGCGCCGCGCACCGTCGACAGGCGGTGCGCGATCACCAGCGAGGTGCGTCCCGCCAGGGCGGTGTCCAGGGCTCGCTGCACCGCGGCCTCGGACTCGGAGTCCAGGTGCGCGGTCGCCTCGTCGAGGATGACGACGCCGGGGGCTTTCAGGAGCAGCCGCGCCAGCGCGAGGCGCTGCTTCTCGCCCCCGGACAGGCGGTGCCCACGATCGCCCACGACGGTGTCCAGGCCGTGCGGCAGGCTCGCGACCAGGCCCCAGACCTGGGCGGCGCGCAGGGCGGCCTCCAGCTCGGCGTCGGTGGCGACCGGGCGCGCGTACAGCAGGTTCGACCGCACGGTGTCGTGGAACAGGTGAGCCTCCTGTGTGACGACCCCGACGCGGTCGTGCAGGGAGTCCATCCGGGCCTCGCGGAGGTCGACCCCACCGATGCGCACCGTGCCTGACGACGGGTCGTACAGCCGCGCCACCAGCGCCGTGATCGTCGTCTTGCCTGCGCCGCTCGGCCCCACGAGCGCCACCAGCTGACCCGGTTCCGCGCGCAGGGAGACGTCGCGCAGCACCGGACCGCCGGCGTCCCGGTCCACCGCGCTGACCTGCTCCAGCGACGCGAGCGAGACCTCGTCCGCGCCCGGGTAGGCGAAGTCGACGCCGACGAGCTCGACCACGAGCGGGCCGTTCGGCAGGTCCACGGCCGCCTCTGCCTCGGCCACGAGCGGGGGCAGGTCGAGCACCTCGAAGACGCGCTCGAAGCTGACCAGCGCCGTCATGACGTCGATGCGCACGTTCGCCAGGGCGGTGATGGGACCGTACAGCCGACCCAGCAGAGCGGCGAGCGCCAGCAGCGTGCCGATCGTCAGGGACCCCGAGATGACCAGGACGCCGCCGACCCCGTAGACCAGGGCGATCGCCAGGGACGCCACCAGCGTCAGCGCGGTGAAGAAGATGCGGTTGCTCATCGCGATCCGGATGCCGATGTCGCGGACCCGGCCGGCACGTTCGGAGAACTGCTGCTCCTCGTCGTCCGGTCGACCGAACAGCTTCACCAGCAAGGCCCCGGCGACGTTGAAGCGCTCGGTCATCCGGTTGCCGAGCTCGGCGTTCAGCTGCATCGACTCTCGGGTCAGGCCCTGCAGGGTGCGGCCCACGCGCCGGGCGGGCAGCCAGAACACGGGCAGCAGGACCAGGGCCGCGAGGGTGATCTGCCACGAGAGGAACAGCATCGCGACGGTGACGAGCACCAGGGAGACGACGTTGGACACCACGCCGGAAAGGGTCGAGGTGAACGCCTGCTGCGCGCCGATGACGTCGTTGTTGAGCCGGGAGACCAGTGCCCCCGTCTGCGCGCGGGTGAAGAAGGCGATCGGCTGGCGCTGCACGTGCGCGAACACCTGCGTGCGCAGGTCGTAGATCAGCCCCTCGCCGATGCGGGTGGAGAACCACCGCTGCGCCAGGGTGATGCCCGCCTCGACGAAGGCGAGCAGGGCGACGAGCAGGGCCAGCTGGACGACCAGGCCGCGGTCACCCGCGGTCACGCCGTCGTCGACGATCTTCTTGAGCAGCAGCGGCGTGACGACGACGAGCGCCGAGCCGACGACCACCAGGATCAGGAACCACACGATCAGCGCGCGATAGGGCTGCGCGATCCTCAGGATGCGCCGCCACGTGCCCGTGGCCAGCTTCTGCTGACCAACGGCCGGGTCGGTGCGGTACGACCTCAGGGCCGCGTGGGGGTTCATACCTTGCACCGAGCCTCCTGACCGCACCGCGCGTCTCGACGGTGCCCTTTTGGTCAACGCGCCGGGCCACGGCTCTCTTCCGCCAGCGCCCGCAGCCGCCCCGTCTGGGCGGCCCTCTCGCGTGCGAGCCGATCATCCCCCCGGGCACCGACAGCGGCGGCCAGCAGGTGCTTGGTGGCGGCGACAGCACCCGCGGGCGCCGTCGTCAGCGCGGCCACCAGTGCGTCCACCGCGGCCGGCAGCGCACCGACGCCCGCGCTCGCCTCGGCCAGCCCGAGCAGCACGGCCTCGTCTACCGGGACGGCCCGGCCGGTGGCGCAGATCTCCAGCGCCCGCGGGTAGCCGACGATGTCGACGAGCGGACCGGTCCCCGCGAGGTCGGGAACCAGCCCGAGGGAGGTCTCGGCCATCCGGAAGGACGCGTCGTCGGACACCCCGCGCAGGTCGCAGGCCAGCGCCAGCTGGAAACCCGCGCCCACCGCGTGCCCCTGGACGGCGGCAACGGTGACGGCGTCCACCTCACGCCACCAGGTGAACGCCGACTGGGAAGCCGGCGATGGCGGCGTCGAGGTCGGCGTCCGACGCCGCCGCCAGGTCCGGCAACGAGCGCTCCCCCGGGACGCCGCCGGTGAACATGGCGCGGTCCAGACCGGCGGAGAACGACGGCCCCTCGGCGCGCAGGACGACGACGCGTGGGCGGTGCTCGCGCACCGCCTCGCCGACGGCGGACAGGGCCCGCCACGTGGCCGGCGTCTGGGCGTTGCGGTTCTCGGCGCACGCGAGGCCGACGTCCCAGCGGTCGGGTGACACCTCGAGGCGCAGCCGCGACCGCTCGCAGGTGCGTCCCAGCGCAGCGAGCGAGCTCGGCTCGCCGCTCAGGTCTTGACCTTCGACCTGACGCCTCCCGCCTTCTTCGCCGGTGCGGTGGCGGGACGCCGCGTCGCACCGCCTCGCCCGCGGAACGTCACCTCGTTCTCGCTCAGCAGTCGGTGGACGAACCCGTACGAGCGGCCGTTCTCCTGGGCCAGCGCCCGGATGCTGGCTCCCGCCGCGTACTTCGCCGCCAGCGTCGAGGCGAGCGCGTCGCGGTCGTCTCCGATGACACGGCTACTGCGTGGTGCTGTGGTCACGTTTCCCTCCTCGACCGGGCGCCAGAGGCGCACACCGCGATCAAACCATGGTGGGACCTCGCCGCGCGGCGGGCCACCCGAACATGATCAGGCGCTCGGGGGCAGGCGTCGTGCGGAGCCGTGACCAACCCGCACAGAGCGACGCTTTCTGCTCAGGCGAGTGAGACGAGGTCCGCGTAGTCGGGGTTCCAGTGGTCCTCGACGCCGTCGGGCAGCAGGACGACGCGCTCGGGGGCGAGCGCGTCGACGGCCCCCTCGTCGTGC
>JBBSNO010000010.1:0-23398 GCA_038232615.1 Actinomycetales bacterium | reverse complement strand
GCCATTGAGGGTCGTCACCCCGTGCCGTGCAGCCAGCCCCGACCGCGGGTGGACGAACGCGGCGTACCCGTAGGGCAACGCGACGGCGACGCCGGTCGGCACCGTGGCGCGCTCGCCCGGGGCCAGCGTCACGTCGACGCGCGTCACCAGGTCGGCCCCCGCGTCGCCGGGGTGCGCGTAGGCGGGGACGGGTAGCTCGGGGTCGAGGCGCAGCAGCAGCACCTCGACGTCAGCAGGCCCGCGATGGTGCACGGGACGCGACTGTAGTCGGCCCCGTCCCGGTCGCCGCCGGCGCGCGTGCGACGCTGAGCCGGTGCCGTACCGCGAGCGCCTGTGGCCGTCCGTCGGCGTCTGGACCCTGGTCCCCCTGATGGGTCTGACCGCTGCGGTGGCCGTGCTTCCGGTCAGCACCGTCGGAGCCGTGGTCGTCGCGGCGCTGGTGATGGCGGCCCTGACGCTGTGGGCCGTCCGCTCGAGCCCGGTGGTGGCGGTGGACGACGGCCACCTCGTCGCGGGGCGGGCTCGGCTGCCGCTCAGTGTGGTGGGCGAGGTCGTGGCGTGGCGCGGCGAGGACGCGCGCCGCCAGCGCGGGCCGCTGCTGGACGCCCGGGCGTACCTGCTCCTGCGGGGGTGGGTCGGCCCGGTCGTCACGGTCCGGCTGGAGGACCCGGACGACCCCACCCCCTACTGGGTGGTGTCGACGCGCACGCCGGAACAACTGCGGGACGCCCTTACCGCCGCCGCCCGGGGCTAACTGCCTGCACGCCGGGCTCAGCACGGCTGCCGACCTGGTGCTGCTCGCGCTCGCGACGTCCTGACCCCTGCGCAGGCACGTCGCCCGAGCCGGGCCGGGTGGGATCCACACCAGGTCAGGCGGCGCACTCCTTGCAGACCAGGCGTCCGCCCTTCTGGCTGGCGAGCTGGCTGCGGTGGTGGACGAGGAAGCAGCTCGAGCAGGTGAACTCGTCGTCCTGGCGCGGGAGCACCCGCACCGAGAGCTCCTCGTTCGACAGGTCGGCGCCGGGCAGCTCAAAGCCTTCGGCAGCCTCGGTCTCGTCCTCGTCGACCTTGCCGGAGTTCTTGTCGGTGCGACGCGCCTTGAGCTCCTCGATGGAGTCCTCGTTGAGCTCGTCGTCGGTCTTGCGGGGCGCGTCGTAGTCGGTCGCCATCTGGGGTCTCACGCTCCGGACTAGGTGGTGCGGTGGTGGTACGTCGCCATCCGCCGTGTGGTGGCCTCGCCGTAACGCCGGGGGCTCGGTGTTTGTGCCCGGGCGACGCGGGGATTGTGCCCCATGCCGGACCGGGGCGCAGCATCGGCCCGCCGTTCACCAGGATTTCACCGCGAACGGCCCCGTCGCAGTTTCCTCCGTGTCTCGTCCTGGCTCTACGCTCGGAGTATGAGCGAGTTCGCCAGCGAGATGACCGACCGCGTCCACGCGGCCAGCACGTCGATGGCCCACGCCGAGGCAGAGGGGGACGACTACCTCGTCGACGTCCGGCTCGGCGAGCTTGAGTCCCTGGCCCGGTCGGCCGCGGACCACGGGGTCGAGGTGCCCGGCCTCGCGGAGACCCTGGCCGCCCACGCACCCCCGCAGGACATCGAGCTGCCCGAGGACGACGGCGCCTCCTGCGACGCCCAGCGCGACAGCGCCTGAGGCGCCTCGCAGGCCCAGCCCTGCTCGTCGGTCCAGTCCCGCTCACCGGCCCAGTCCCGCTCACCGGCTCAGTCCTGGGCGGCGCCCAGCGCCGTCAGCGCCTGCGACAGCTCGCGCGCCAGCCCGGGGCGGGCAGCCACCATCATCGCCTCGTCGGCGTCCAGCCCGGCCAGGCCGCTGACGCTGGCGCCCGACTCCGCCGCCACGAGGCCACCGGCCGCCAGGTCCCACGGCTTGAGCCCGCGCTCGTAGTACCCGTCCAGGCGCCCGGACGCGACCGCGCAGAGATCCAGCGCCGCCGAGCCGCCGCGCCGCACGTCGCGTACCTGCGTGATCAGCCCCGCGAGCACCTCGCCCTGCTTGCGACGACGCGCGACGGTGTAGCCGAAGCCTGTTCCTAGCAACGCCTGCGCGAGCGGCGGTGAGGCGGGCCCCGCCACCGGCCGGCCGTCGAGGTGTGCCCCACCACCGAGCGTCGCCGTCCAGGTCTCGCCCGTAGACGGGTTGTGCACGCAGCCCGCCAGCACCTCCCAGGCCCGTGGCTCCGGCTCGCCCCTGACCACGGCGACGCTGACCGCGTAGGCGGGCAGGCCGTACAGGTAGTTCACGGTGCCGTCGATCGGGTCGACGACCCACGTGAGCCCGCTGGTCCCGGGACGCAGACCGCCTTCCTCGCCCAGCAGCCCGTCGTCCGGACGCTCGGCCAGCAGCACCTGCGCGAGCAGCGCCTCGGCCGCGGTGTCCATCGCGGTGACGACGTCCGTCGGGCTCGACTTGGTGGAGGCTACCTGCAGGTCCGCGGGGCGCTCGTCGCGGACGAGGTCACCGGCGGCGCGGGCCGCACGCTCGGCGAGCGCCCGCAACGACTCCAGGTCGACGGCGCCGGTCATCGCGTGTCCTGACGCACGAGCGGCTCCACCCAGTCCGCACCGCAGGCGGCGGGCCGTTCGGCGCGCGGGTTCGGGCAGCAGCCCGCCGGGCAGACGTCGTGCGACGCCGGCAGCCCGCCGTCCGCGGGACGTTCGACCTGCTCTCCCCGCTCCACCGCGGCGCGCTCGACGACGAGGTCGACAAGCCCGGCGACGAAGGACGCGTCCGTCCCGGCTGTGGCCGCGCGGGCGAACGGCATCCCGACGCGCTCGGCGACCTCGGCGGCCTCGGTGTCGAGGTCGTGGACGACCTCCATGTGGTCGCTGACGAACCCGATCGGTACCAGGACGACGGCCGGCACACCCTGCGCGGCCAGCTCCTCGAGGTGCTCGCCGACGTCCGGCTCGGTCCACGGCTGGGTGGGGGGGCCCGACCGGGAGCAGTAGACGAGGTCGTGGGCACGCTCCACCCCGGTCCGGCGCGCGACCTCGGCGGAGACGGCGGCGGCCACGTCCAGGTGCTGGCGCACGTAGGCCCCGCCGTCCGGGCCCGCCGTCCGGGCCATCGAGGTCGGCACGGAGTGGGTCACGTACACCAGTCTCGCGCCGTGGGACTGCTCCGGTGGGAGCCGGCCGAGCGCCTCGACGACGGCGCCGGTGTTCGCCTCGACGAAGCCCGGGTGGTTGAAGTAGTGGCGCACCTTGTCCACGACCATCGTGCGGCCCTGCGCGGCCAGGTCGAGCAGCGAGGCGGCGACGTCCTCGCGGTACTGCCGGCAGCCGGAGTAGGAGGCGTAGGCGCTGGTGGTGACGACGAGCACCCGGCGCGCACCCGCGTCGGCGGCCTCGGCCATCGCGTCGGTCAGGTAGGGAGCCCAGTTCCGGTTGCCCCAGAACACGTCCAGGTCGACGCCACGAGCCGAGAGCTCGGTGCGCAGGGCGTCGAGCAAGGCCCGGTTCTGGTCGTTGATCGGGCTGCGGCCCCCGAACGCGAGGTAGTGCTGGCCCACCTCGACCAGCCGCTCGGGCGGGATCCCCCGCCCGGCCGTGACGTTCTCCAGAAAGGGCACGACGTCGTCCGGCTGCTCGGGACCGCCGAATGACAGCAGGACCAGCGCGTCGTAGGGGGCGAGCGAGGAGGGGGTCACCGGGTCATCGTCCCAGGGGGCCGAGGCGTCGGTGCGGTGACCTTGAACCGCAGGGCCCACAGGCGCAGGGCCACCACGGCGGACACGCAGGCCACGGTGACCGGTGGGCTGACGACGTCGGCCTGCCAGGCGACGGCGATCGCGACCGAGCCGAGCAGGGCGGGTGTGGCGTACAGCTCGGCCCGGCCGAGCACCTCGGGCACCTCGCCGCACAGGAGGTCGCGGATCGCGCCGCCACCGATCCCGGTCAGGACGCCCACGATGACCGCCGCCAGGACGGGGATCCCGAGCGACAGCGCCTTGTACGTACCGGCCACCGCGAAGACCCCGAGACCGATCGCGTCCAGCAGCAGCACCGTGCGGCGGATCCGGGAGACCCTGGGGTGCAGGAAGAAGGTGACGACGCCGGCCGCGCAGGCGGCGGAGAACAACCGCGGGTCGGTGATGCCGACCGGCGGCACCGCCCCGATCAGCACGTCCCGCAGCACGCCACCGCCGAGCCCCGCGGAGCAGGACAGCACCAGGACGCCGAAGATGTCGAAGCTGCGGCGGACGGCGGCCAGCCCACCGGAGAGGCCGAAGGCGAAGACACCGACCAGGTCGAGCACGAGCAGCGGCCACCCGGCGTCGACGGGCGCGCTCGGCGCGAACGCGAACGACCCGGGCACGGGGGCGAGGCTACCCACCGTCCCCTGGGGGCACACCGGTGCTGGTCGGGGGGCCGTTGTCGCGGCGCGCCCGGCCACCTCCTCCACATCGGAGCGCCGAGGTGGCAGAGTCGCGGGGAAAGCCCCGACACCAAGCCCGGCCACCGCAGCCACGACGGAAGGGACGAGCCATGCAGGACCTGCAGCTCGTCGGAGTCCACGACGACGGCGAGCACGTGATGCTCGTCTCCACGGACGGCCAGCGCTACCGCCTGCACATCGACGACGCCCTGCGGGCAGCGGTGCGCCGCGACCGCGCCCGGCTCGGCCAGCTGCAGATCCAGATCGACGGTGGGATGCGGCCGAAGGACATCCAGGCGCGCATCCGCGCCGGCGCCACCGCCGAGGAGGTCGCGGACGCCTCCGGCCTGGCCGTCGAGCACGTCCGTCGCTACGAGGGCCCGGTCCTGGCCGAGCGTGAGCACGTGTGCGAGCTGGCGCGGCGGCTCCCGGTGCGCCACCGGGACGGCTCCGGACGGAGCCCGCAGCTCGAGGTTCTGGTCGACGAGCGGCTGACGGCCCGCGGCGTGGCCGACGGCACGACCTGGGACGCCTGGCGACGCGACGACACCACGTGGACGGTCGAGCTGGTCTTCCGCGCGGGCTCCAAGGAGCGTCGCGCGCAGTGGGCGTTCGACATGGCCCGCAGCACGGTGGAGGCCCTGGACGACGAGTCGCGGTGGCTGTCGGCGGTCGAGGGCGCCGAGGCGGGACCCCTGCCCGGGCGCCGGCTCTCGGCCGTCAAGGAGCGGGTGTACGATGTGGAGGCCGACGGGGGGGTCCGGGAGTCGCGACGCCGGGGCCGGGCTCCGGTGCCGGCGGCGTCCACCCCGGGTGCCGTCTCGTCGTCCGGGAGCACGCCGTCGCAGGACCACGTGCCGGACGGCGAGGACGCCGACGACGACGGTCCCCGCGACGCACCCGCGGCGGCCGACCTGCTCGACGCCCTCAAGGGACGGCACGGACGCCGCAGCCCCGTGCCCGACCTCGACGAGATGGAGGCCGCCGAGGCCCAGGACGCACGGGACGCCGACGCGCTGGAGCTGGAGGTACCGGCCGCGCACCCGCCGGCGTCACGACCGGACGAGGCGGTCGACGCGGAGGTCCTCGCCCTCCCCGATGAGCCGGTCGGCGGCCGGCGCGGTTCGCGCGGCCAGGACGGCGGCAAGCCGCGGGGCAAGCGGGCGAGCGTGCCGAGCTGGGACGAGATCGTCTTCGGGGCCAAGCGCGACTGACCGCGACGACCGACCGCCGGCCGGGTGACCGCACGGGGGACAGGAACCTAGAGTGACTCCGGCACGTCCCCAGCGCATGGAGGATCCCTCATGTCCGACCCGCTGAACCTGTCCACGCCGCTGACGCCGCCAGCGGACAAGCCGGCCACCGGTACCGAGCTCGTCCTGTCGCCGCCCCAAGCGGTCGCCGCCGTCCCGGAGGAGCAGGCCGCGGGGATGATCCCGGTGGCTCCGGAGGCCAGGACCGCGCTGCAGGCGAAGGCAGACGCCTTCGTCGCGGACCTGACGAGCGTCGACGTCCGCAGCCCCGAGTTCTCGCAGAAGGTGGCGGCGATCACGTCGATGGGCCAGCGGGAGGTGATGGAGAGCTCGCAGGTCTCCAACCGGATGCTGGAGCGACCGGCGGCGGCGCTGGCCGGCTCCAGGGGGCAGGGTGGCGACGCGCAGGCGAAGGTGGCGGGAACGCTCGTCGAGCTGCGGCACACGGTGACCGACCTCGACCCCGGGCAGTCGGACCTGAGCGGGGTGCGCAAGCTGTTCAAGTGGCTGCCCGGCGGCGACAAGCTCCGCGCCTACTTCGACAAGTACCAGAGCGCACAGCAGCAGCTCGACGCGATCATCCGGGCCCTGGCCTCGGGCCAGGACGAGCTGCGCAAGGACAACGCGGCCATCGAGGGCGAGCGGGCGACGCTGTGGTCGCTGATGGAGAAGCTGTCGGAGTACGCCTCGCTGGCGTCCGAGCTCGACCGGGCGACGACCGCGAAGATCGCCGAGCTGGAGGCCAGCGGCAGCACCGAGGACGCCGGCACGGTGAAGTCGGACGCGCTGTTCCCGATCCGCCAGCGCCGCCAGGACATCCTCACGCAGCTCGCCGTCGCCGTGCAGGGCTACCTCGCACTCGACCTCGTCAAGAAGAACAACATCGAGCTGATCAAGGGTGTCGACCGCGCGCAGACCACGACGATCGCCGCGCTGCGGACGGCGGTCATGGTGGCGCAGGCCCTGGCGAACCAGAAGCTGGTGCTCGACCAGATCAACGCCCTCAACACGACGACCAGCAACATGATCCAGTCGACGTCGGAGATGCTGCGCCAGCAGGGCACGGCCATCAACGAGCAGGCGGCCCAGTCGACGGTGAACATCGAGGCGCTGCAGGCGGCGTTCGACAACGTCTTCGCCACCATGGACGCGATCGACACCTACAAGGCCCAGGCCACGGAGAGCATGGCCCAGACGGTCGGCGCGCTGGAGCAGCAGGTCACGCGTGCCCGCCCGTACCTGGAGCGGTCGCACGGGAGCTCGGCAGGCTGACGTGGCGGGGTTCTTCGACCGCATCTTCGGAGGGGGCGCGCCCCCTCCGGCACCGGGTACGGCTCCTGCGTCCGGTGGTCCGGCCGCCGCTCCTGCCGATCCTCCCGCCGCGCCGCGCGACGAGGTCGCCGACCTGGCCGACCGGCTGACGACGCTCGTCCGCAAGGTCAACCGCAACGGCGGCAAGATGCCGGAGGGTGGCGTACCGGGAGTCCGCGCCATCGAGGACGTGCTGCGCCCGCTGCTGACCTACCTGGCCGCGAACCCGCCGACCGAGCAGGAGCTGATCCCCGTGCGGGCCACGCTCACCGACTACCTGCCGACGACGCTGGAGGTGTTCCTGGCCCTGCCCAAGGACTTCGCGCACACCCACCGCAACCGCTCGGGCCGGACGCCGGCCACCGAGCTCGTCGAGCAGCTGCACCTGCTGCAGGCGGGCGTCGTGGAGTACGCGCAGTCGATCTACGCCGGGGACGCCCAGCAGCTGTCGAACCAGGGCCGGTTCCTGCAGACCAAGTTCGGTCGCACCGACCTCACCCTCTGAGCCCTGCACCCATCAGTCGGGGGGCTCCTGGGCCGCCCAGGCCGCGCGGTCGCGGTCGATGCGGCGGCCTACCGACAGCAGCCACGCCCACATCGCCACGAACACCGCGCCCAGCGCGAACATCGCGGGCACGAAGAACCCGGTGGCCAGCACGAGCACCTGGAGCACCCAGCCGATCGCCAGGCCACCGGGGCGGCGCACGACGCCCGCCGCGAGCACGCAGGCCACGGCCAGGGCAGTGCCCCCGGCCCACACCACGCCGTCCGGCAGGTCGCTCAGCGACACGGCGACGAGCGTGGCGAAGAAGACGAGGAACGCCTCCAGACCGAGCGTGGCCGCGGCCATCCTCGTGGTCACCCGTCGTACGGCTCGTCGAGGCGCACCCGCTCCTCCTCGCGGCGCCGTCCCAGCTGTGGCTCGGCGTCGACCGGCCGCGCACCGAGCAGCACCCGGGCCTCGCCGACGACCGTGACGGAACCGGTGACCAGGACGCCGCCACCGGGGTCGGCGCCGGCCTCGGCGAGGTTCACCGCGGTCACCAGCGCCTGGTCCAGGCGCTCGACGGCGTGGACCCGGTCCTCGCCGAAGACCTCGGTGGCCAGCGCCGCCAGGTCGTCGACCGGCACGGCACGGCGGGACGTCGAGCGCGTGACCACGACCTCGTCGAGGACGGGCTCCAGCAGCTCCAGCATCGTGCGCGCGTCCTTGTCGAGCAGCACGCCCACGACGCCGACGAGGTGCCGGAACGCGAACGACTCCTCGACCGTGTCGACCAGGGCCCCCATACCCGCGGCGTTGTGGGCGGCGTCCACGATCACGGCCGGGCTCGGACGCAGCATCTCCATCCGACCCGGCGACGTCACGTCGTCGAACGCCTCGGCCAGGACCTCCCCGGTGATGGCCTGGTGACCGTCGCCCAGGAACGCCTCCACGGTCGCGACGGCGACGGCGGCGTTGCGCGCCTGGTGCTCGCCGTGCAGCGGCAGGAACGCGTCGGCGTACTCCCCCACGAGCCCGCGCAGCGTGACCTGCTGCCCGCCGACGGCAACCTCCCGGTGGACGACGCCGAAGTCGCGGCCCTCGACGGCGACCTTGGTGCGCGTGTCGCGGGCGCGACCCATCAGCACCTCGCCGGCCTCGGACGACTGCTGGGCCATCACGAGGAAGCCGTCGTCGACGAGGATGCCGGCCTTCTCGGCGGCGATCTGCTCGACGCTGTCGCCCAGGAGTGCGGTGTGGTCGAGCGAGATCGTGGTCACGACGGCGACCGCGGCCTCCACGACGTTGGTCGCGTCCCACGAGCCACCGAGGCCGACCTCGACGACCGCCACGTCGACCGGCGCGTCGGCGAACGCCGCGAAGGCCATCACGGCGAGCACCTCGAAGTACGTCAGGGCCGGCTCGCCCGCCCGGTGCAGCTCGCCGTCGACGATGGCCACGAACGGCGCGATCTCCTCGTGGACGTCGGCGAAGGCCGCTGCCGTCAGGGGGACGCCGTCCACGCTGATCCGCTCGTTGACGCTCATCAGGTGCGGGCTGGTGAACCGGCCGGTGCGCAAGTTGTGCTCGCGCAGCAGCCTCTCGACGATCCGCGCGGTGGACGTCTTGCCGTTGGTGCCGGTCACGTGGACGACGGGGTAGGCGCGCTGCGGCTCGCCCAGCAGCTCGCACAGGCGCCGCACCGGCTCGAGCCGGGGCTCCACCGCGTCCTCGGGCGCCCGGGCTAGCAGCTCGCCGTAGACCTCCCGCAGCCGTGCCTGGTCGCTCGTCCGCTCGATCACGACAGCGCCTCCACCTTCACGCGGACGGCGAGGCCGTCGCCGACCACGGCCTCGACGACACCGTCGCCCGGCGGCAGCACCTCGACGTTCCCGGCCGAGCCGAACGAGTCGGCCAGGGTCTCGGTGACCACCAGGTGCTGGTGGGCCACCACCGCCTGCCACGCCTCGTCGTCGGCGGTGACGGTGAGCCGAATGCGGTCGCCGACGGCGAGCCCGGCGTCCCGCCTGGCCTGCTGCACCACGCGGACGACGTCGCGCGCCACCCCCACGGCGGCCAGCTCGGGCGTCACGACGGTGTCCAGGACGACGAACCCGCCGCCGGGCAGGACGGCGACGGCCTGCCCCTCGCCGACCTTCTCGGAGTCCACCACCGTCTCCAAGACGAACTCGCCGTCGGCCAGGTCGATGCCACCGCACACCACACGGCCGCCGTCGTCGACGGACCAGTCGCCGTCCCGGCTGCCTTTGATGGCCTGCTGCACGTCCTTGCCGAGCCGGGGTCCGGCGGCGCGCGCGTTCACGGTGAGGCGCTGGGTGACCCCGAAGTCCTGGGCGCCGACGCCGGCCAGCTCGACGAGCCGGACCTGCTGCACGTTCAGCTCGTCGGCGATGATCGTCGCGAAGTCCTGCTCCAACTCCGCGGCGCAGGGGGCGACGACGGTCAGCGACGTCAGCGGCAGCCTCACCCGCAGACCGGCGGCCTTGCGCAGGCCGAGCGCGACCGAGGCCACGGCGCGCGTCGCCTCCATCCGGCGCACCAGCTCCGGCGCCTGGGGCAGCGCGCCGGCGTCGGGCCAGTCCTCGAGGTGGACGCTGCGCCCGCCGGTCAGGCCGCGCCAGACCTCCTCGGTGACCAGGGGCAGCAGGGGGGCCGCGACCTGGCACGTGGTGACCAGCACCGTCCAGAGGGTGTCGAGCGCGTCGGGGTCCTCGCGCCAGAACCGTTCCCGCGTGCGGCGGATGTACCAGTTGGTGAGCACGTCGACGAAGTCGCGGACATGCCGGCAGGCGGCGGCGACGTCGAACCCGTCCATCTGTGCCGTGACGTCGGCCGTCAGGTCGCGCAACCGCGCCATCAGGTACAGGTCCATCACCTCGCCGTCGGGGTGATCGGCGGGGTGGTACGCCTTCGCCTCGTATCCGGCGCCCTGGTTCGAGGCGTTGGCGTACAGCGCGAAGAACGACCACGCGTTCCAGAGCGGGATGAGCACCTGCCGCACGCCGTCGCGGATGCCCTGCTCGGTGACGACGAGGTTGCCGCCGCGCAGCACCGGCGACGACATGAGGAACCAGCGCATGGCGTCGGCGCCGTCCCGATCGAACACGTCGGAGACGTCGGGGTAGTTGCGAAGGCTCTTGCTCATCTTGCGGCCGTCGTCGCCCAGCACCGTCCCGTGCGCGATGCAGGTCCGGAAGGCGGGCCGGTCGAACAGCGCGGTCGCCAACACGTGCAGCGTGTAGAACCACCCACGCGTCTGCGGGATGTACTCGACGATGAAGTCGCCCGGGTAGTGGTGCTCGAACCACTCCGCGTTCTCGAACGGGTAGTGCGCCTGGGCGAACGGCATCGAGCCGGACTCGAACCAGCAGTCGAGCACCTCCGGCACGCGGCGCATCGTCGACGCGCCCGTCGGGTCGTCGGGGTTCGGCCGCGTCAGGTCGTCGACGTACGGCCGGTGCAGGTCCGTGACGCGGACGCCGAAGTCGCGCTCGAGCTCGTCGATCGAGCCGTAGACATCCGTACGGGGGTACGCCGGGTCGTCGCTGGTCCACACCGGGATCGGGCTGCCCCAGAACCGGTTCCGGCTGATGGACCAGTCCCGGGCATTGCCCAGCCACTTGCCGAACGACCCGTCCTGGATGTGCCCGGGGACCCAGTCGATCTGCTGGTTGAGCTCGACCATCCGGTCACGGAACGCGGTGACCTGCACGAACCACGACGAGACGGCGCGGTAGATGAGCGGGTTGGCACAGCGCCAGCAGTGCGGGTACGGGTGGTCGTAGCTGTCCTGGCGGAAGAGCATCCCGCGGTCGCGCAGCTCGGCCAGGAGTGGCTTGTTGGCCTCGAAGACCTGCAGGCCCTCGAAGCGCGGCGCCAACGCGTTGAACTCGCCCCGGGAGTCGACGGTCATCACGACCGGGACCCCGGCTGCGGTGCAGACGTTGAAGTCGTCCTCACCGTGCGAGGGCGCGACCTGCACGATGCCGGTGCCTTCGTCGGTGGAGACGAAGTCCGCCTCGAGCACGGTGAAGGCGGCGGGCACGTCGGCCATCGACTCGGCGAGGAAGTCGAAGACGGGCGTGTAGTGGCGTCCCACCAGCACGCTGCCCTTGATGGTGTCCACCTGGCGCGCGCCCTCGAGCTCACGCTCGTAGGCCCTGAGCCTCGACTCGGCGAGGAGGTACCGGTGGCCGTCGGTGTGCTCCATCACGGCGTAGTCGATGTCGGCGCCGACGACCAGGTTGCTGTTGGGAACCAGCGTCCAGGGCATCGTCGTCCACGCGAGGGCACGCTCACCGGTCTCGAGCTCGAGCCAGACGGTGCTGGCCGGGTCCTGGCGCTGCCGGTAGACGTCGTCCATGCGCGTCTCGGTGTTGCTGAGCGGGGTCTCGCACCGCCAGCAGTAGGCCAGCACCCGGAAACCCTCGTAGATCAAGCCCTTGTCCCACAACGTCTTGAACGCCCACATCACTGACTCCATGTAGTCGGTGTCGAGGGTCTTGTAGTCGTTGTCGAAGTCCACCCACCGGGCCTGGCGCCCGACGTAGGCCTCCCACTCCCCCGTGTACCGCAGCACCGAGCTACGGCAGGCGTCGTTGAACTCGGCCACGCCCATAGCCTCGATCTCGGACTTGTGGGTGATGCCCAGCTGCTTCTCGGCCTGGACCTCGGCGGGCAGGCCGTGGCAGTCCCAGCCGAAGCGGCGCTCCACGCGGCGGCCACGCATCGTCTGGTAGCGCGGGACGATGTCCTTGACGTACCCCGTCAGCAGGTGCCCGTAGTGCGGAAGCCCGTTGGCGAAGGGGGGCCCGTCGTAGAAGACGAACTCGTTCCGGCCGTTCTCACCCGCGTCCCTCTGCTCGACGCTGGCGACGAACGTCCCGTCGTCGTCCCAGTACCTCCGGATCCGCTCCTCGACGTCCGGGAAGGACGGGGAGCTGGGCACTGTCGGAGGCGGCGCGGCGATGCTGGCCTGCGTGCCGGTGGTCACCTTCGGGTACGTCATCGCTCTCCTCGTCACGCTCCAGCCACGACGAGGACGACGTCACCCGGCTGATCCCGGGCGGCACCGCGGTACCACCTCGCTTGCCCATCCCCGGTTCGGGACGGACCTCTCTGCTCGGCTGTCACGGGCCGTCCCGTCCGGTTCTACTGAGGCCTGACGCACCATCGCGCGCAGTCCCGTTCCTCCGGAGGCTCGCCGGTGATGGCCGGGTCGACGCCTATGGGCTTCATCCTACGCGGCCCGCCGGGATGAGCCGACACCGCTTCCTCGCACGCGGCCCACTGCTGCGATCATGGTCCAGCATGACTGACAGCCATGCGGAGCCGACCATTCGGACCATGTGGCCCTGCTGGTCGCCGACCCAGGGCGCATCACTCGTGAAACCTCACCCGTGCTCATCGACGAGTGGCAACGACATCCGCCGGTCTGGGATGCCGCTCGTCGGGCCGTCGACCGGGACGGCCGAGCAGATCAGTTCCTGCTGACCGGCAGCGCCAGCCGGACCAGCCCACCCACTCGGGAGCGGGCCGCATCGTCCGCCTGAGGATGCGGCCGATGTCGTCCGCCGAGGGTGGCCTCGATTCGCCGAGCGCACAAGCTGCGCCGGTCAGGGATCGGCGTTGCGGGACGGGTTGGCCGGACACGCCTGCGCGTGCCGGTTCAGACCGTTACGAGGGTCAGCATGGGGTCCAGCCGGTGGAGATCGTCGGGGTCGCTGGTCGCGACGGCTTGCCCGGTTCGGCGCGCGCACAGAACCACGTGGGCGTCGACTACATCCGCCGTCCCGGATGCTGCGAGGAGGCGCCCGACGCCGATGGCGTCCACGCGGTCCAGAGCCACAACGTCTGTCGCCGGTTGGCGGACAAAACGTGCGAGTCGGGCCTGGCGGGCTGGGTTGCACACGGCCTGCGCGAGCGCAGTCGCGGGGATGGTGACGCGCGCGGAGGTTTCCTGAGCGCGGGCGAGCAGCGCAACGACGCGGCGGTCATCGCGGTCCAGAGCGATGAGAGCGCCGGCGTCGAGGGTCACACCGCGGGTCATGCTGCGCCTGTCTGCTGCCCGTGGTCGAGGACGCTGTCCGCCCAGGCTCGCTCCTGTGCCGACAGCTCGCCGCCGGTGCTGGCCAGGGCTTCACTGAGCGCCGAGCCCCACCCCGCCACGTCATCGAGCGCCACCCCCACAGCGTGCTGGACGAAGCCGGAGATCGAGGGAGCCTGGTCAGCCTCGACGAGCCGGCGCACGCGATCTACGGTGGCAACCGGCAACGTGATGGTGACTTTCTGAGTGTCCGCCATACCATCCACCATACCGCCCTCCAGGCGGCAGCGCTGCCCGGTGATCGATCGCTGTGCGGCAAAGAGCCTCCGCGTCGCTAGGCGTCCCGGTATTGGTCCCGCCTCTCAGGGAGTGGCTGGAAGCCGGCTGACTTGTAGGTGGCGACGGCGCCGATATTGGAGCTCGGGGCGCAGACCATCGCGCTCGACGAGCCCAGCTGCTGGAGTGCGGCCGCCGTGGCAACGGTGATCGCCTTGCCGTAGCCGTGACCGCGATGTTCCCGGTGCACGCCCATCGGCTCAAGCAACCCGGGCTTCCCCGGACCGGCCGACCACACCGTCACCGCCGCCACCGCGTGGCCCTGGTCGTACGCGACCAGACACCGGGCGTCGGCGTACGGCAATCCGTCCGCCATCGCCTGCCAGCGCTTGTCCGTGAACGTCGACCTGCCCAAGGCGTGGACCGAGGACGCCGAACGCTGCGAGCAGGCGGGGATTCCCGCCGAGGTGGAGTTCGCCACCAAGCCCGAGCTGGCGATGCGGATGCTGGTCCGTGCTCTGGACGCCGGCGTGCCGGCGGCCTGGGTGACCGGCGATGAGGTGTACGGCCAGCGGTTCAAGCTCCGGCGCATGCTGGAGGAACGCGACATGCCGTACGTGCTCGCTGTCCCGGTCAACCAGCGGGTGTTCGCCTCCCTCGACGGCCGGGTGGGCGAGCTGCGCACCGACGCCCTCGCCGCGCGGCTGCCGGCGCAGGCGTTCAAGAAGATCTCCGCCGGTGCCGGCGCCAAGGGGCCGCGGGTCTACCACTGGGCCCGCGCGGCGGTCCGCCCGCTGGAGGACACAGGCCAGGGCTACTGGCTGCTGGTCCGCCGCTCGATCACCGACCCGAGCGACCTGGCCTACTACCTGTGCTTCGGACCAGCCAACACCCCGCTGCGCGAGCTGGTCCGGGTCGCCGGCGCCCGCTGGGCGATCGAGGAGTCCTTCCAGACCGCCAAGAGCGACGTCGGCCTGGACCAGTACCAGGTCCGCCGCTGGGACGGCTGGTACCGGCACATCACCCTGGCGATGCTCGCCCACGCCTTCCTGAGCGTCACCCGGGCCGGCAGCGAAAAAGGGGCCCGAATACCGGTCGACGACCTCATCCCGCTCCGTCCCCGAGGTCAGGCGCCTACTCGCACAACTGATCTGGCACCAGGCCCCGGACATCACCGCCGTCCTGGGATGGTCACGATAGCGACGACGACACCAGGCACGAGCCCGCCGCTGCCATTACGCCAGCCGAGGAGCCTCGCCACAAGTGCGACTGTGGTACTAGCCGGGCCTTAGCCGAACTTCGTCAGGTCCCCTGCCGTCAGTCTGCCTCGGTCGTGGGCCGCGGCACAGACGAACCCTTCTACCCCGTCGGCGGGGACTAGGTCTCGGCGATCGCCCGCAGCGGCGGTGGGCATCACGAGCGCTTCGACGTCCAGTTCACAGAGGTTCGCCTGTGGTGCCGTCATGGTCGATGGAGAACCAGACATCCTTTCCCGTCGGGCGGGCTCGGACGCCCCACGCGGTGGCGAGGGCGTTCACGAGCTGCATCCCTCGGCCGCTGTCGGCCTCGGGCGAAGGTGGTCGCAGGACGGGTCGGTCGCGATGGCCGTCGGTGACCGTGACGTGGACGCCGCGGCCATCGCAACCGAGGTGATGTCGATCGGGGGCGCGGCGTGCCGGAGTGCGTTGGTGACCAGCTCGGAGGTGAGCAGGACGGCTACCTCGCGAGCCGACTCGTCCATCGCGGTGCAGCTCTCGCGAACCAGCGCGCGGGCTGCCTTCGCCGAGGAAGGCAGTGCCGGAAGGTGCACCGTGCGGAGCGCCTGTGGCGGGTCAGGAGGCTGCTCGACGGCGCCCGTCGAAGCGACGATGGACGTCGTGGTCTCGCGGGGGAGACCACCGACGGCCGACGCCGGAGGGAGCCATCGAGCCCGGGTAGGAGCGAGCCGGCGGACGATCGTGGACGGGTGACACGGACGCATGAGCGGACTCCGGTGCTCCGCCGCCGTACTAGTCCTGGTGTCCAAGACGTCAGCGGCTTGGGCGACACAGTAGCAGCGATTTGACGGAGATGTAACGGTCCGTCCTCGTTCGATTACTTTCCGTCAACAGGTGGGCTCGACCGTCACCTCTTCACGAGCTGGTCGCCTACGTCCCGCAACTTGCGGTTCGTGTCCTGGCTGACTCGAACCAGCAGCTGGAAGGCCTGGTCGCCGGTGATCTTGTACCGCTCCATCAAGATGCCTCGGGCCTGACCGATCAGGTCGCGGGTCGCCAGCGCCTGTGTCAGCTGGTCATGCTTGTGCGCACCGGCGAAGGCGACGGCGGCATGCGCTGCGAACATGAGTCCGACGTGCTCCGACTCGTCGCCGAACGAACCGGGCGTACCGGCGTAGAGGTTGAGCGCACCGAGGTCGTCTCCTTCGACGAACAGCTGGAACGAGAGCATGCTCCCGGCGCCGGCCTCGGCAGCGCGTTGCGCGAACAAGGGCCACCGCGTCTCGGTGCGCATGTCGTTGACGCGGACCGTCTCATGCTCGTACGCGGCGTCGAGGCAGGGCCCTTGGCCGGGTCTCGCTCTGCAGCCTGTCGACACGGCGCGGCAGCGCCCCTGACGGGGCCCGAGAGTCGACCCTGCTGCGGTCGACGACCACACTGATGGAACCGGCCTCGGCGCGGGGATCAACTCGACCGCCGCCTGCACGATCAGTGCCAGAGTGTTCTCCGTGTCGTCCTCGTGCTGCAGGTCCCGGGCCAGCTCGCTGAGACGGACCGCCAGGTCGTCATGACCGGTGCTCGAGCCCGTGTCCTCGACCGAGGGCATCCCCCGTCCTCCTGCGGGCCTGCCCTTTCCGTCGCGCACGGTCCCCCTCCGGCCGGGTCGCCCTCCGATGCCAGCACGACTGTGGCGGGCGAAGCACCCGAGCTGCCACCGAACGGCCGATCTGGCCCGCACATGACCACAGGACCCCTGTGACGTCGGTCGGGCTCGGGCGCCGACGGCGACGCCCCCCGCGTGATCGCGGTGGTCGCTACCACTCCCCAACTCTCTTTTCGTCCCGCATCCGGCTGGGTGTGGAAGACTCGGCGCCTGCCGAACTTGAGGCGACCCACCGCGGGGGGGCGCGGCGGCGAGGATGGGGACGATGACACAAGAAGCAGCTGGGTCGACCCCAGGCGCCGATCGGTCGGAGGGGTTCGGGGAGCGGCTGCTGGGAAGCATGATCGACCGCGCCCACCAGATGCCGCCGCAGCTGATCGCCCCGCTGGTGGCTGAAGTGATCGCCGCGATCGGAGGGCGCGACGTCGCCGTCTACCTGCAGGACCAGGAACAGAAGATCCTCTTGCCATTGCCCGGCCAGGGCCTCGCCATGGGGCGCCCGGAGCCGATCGAGGAATCCGCCGCCGGCCGGGCCTTCCTCGATGACGCCATGGTCGAGCAGCCGGTAGGGTCCGGCGTGCGCTTGTTCGTGCCGTTGTTGGACGGCACCGACCGGGTAGGGGTGCTGGCGTTCACCGCGGACAGTCCGGACGAGGACGATCGTCGGCTGGCGCGGCGGTTCGCCGGTCTGGTCGCGGACGTGCTGGTGACGAAGAGCATGTACACCGATCGCTTCTTCCAGGTACGTCGCATGCGTTCGATGAGCCTGTCGGCGGAGATGTTGTGGTCGCTGCTGCCGCCGCTGATGATGACGACCCCCCAGGTCGCCGTCGCCGGGATCCTGGAGCCCGCCTACGACGTCGGCGGGGACTGCTTCGACTACGCCCTGAACGATGACGTCCTGCACGTCGGCATCATCGACGCCATGGGCCATGGTCTGGACGCGGCGGTGATGGCCACCGTGGCGTTGGCGGCCTACCGCCACGCGCGCCGCAACGACGTCGACCTGCCGGACGTGTACGCCGCCATGGACCAGGCCATCCTGGACCAGTTCGACGAGGACCGCTTCGTCACCGCGCAGATGGCCCGCCTGGACGTCGGCACGGGGCTCCTTCGGTGGGTCAACGCGGGCCACCCGCGGCCGCTGTTGCTGCGCAACCATGAGGTCGTCCGAGCCCTGCGTAGTCCGACCACGCTGCCGGTGGGTATCGGCGGTGCCGCCCCGCACGTCAGCGAGGAACGGCTGGACCCTGGAGACCGGGTCCTGTTCTACACCGACGGCATCATCGAGGAGCACGTGCGCGGGGGCGAGGAGTTCGGCCAAGCCCGTCTGATCGACGAGATTGAGCGCGCCGACCAGGCGGGCGGCTCGGTCCAGCACACGGTGCGCCGGCTCTCCCACGCCCTGATGCGTGAGCGCAACGGTGCTACCAGCGACGACGCCACCTTGTTCCTGGTGGAGTGGCGCGACGAGCCCGCGGACCACCTGGCGAGGATCGACCCACCGCGCAACGCGTAGACAGATGGGGCTGGCCAGGAGGCCCGCACAGTGAGCCCAATCCGGGAACTGTGACCGATGGGCTGGCCGACCGTGTCGTCGTCCACATTTGCCTCGTCCACATGGAGGAACGTCACGACATCAGCTCAAGCACTCGGCTGCAGGCGACATACTCCTGCCCGTCCGCGACCGCCGGGAAGGATGCCCGAATGGTCGAGCCGGTGGAGCAGACGGGCATGGCCTTGTCGGAGGTGCTCAGGCGCGCTCTGGACGCCCGACGATCCCCCGTCCCAGGGTCTGGGCCTGTTGCACCTCACCGAGCAGGGACGCAGTGACGCTGACCGTGTGCTCGCGTCGCAGGTACTCCCCCGCTGCCACCAGGAGCCCGACGTCCCGCAGGCCGGAGCGCAGATCGTCTCGCCTGGGGCCGGCGCCGCCATCGTGACGATCAGCTGGATGACGTGTCGCGGCGTCCTGAACTGACCATTGGTGCCAGCGGCCGAGATCTGGCCGAGCATGCACTCGTAGGCGTCGCCGTTGGTGTCCCGGCTGCCCATGGGACGCCGGCGATCATGTCGACGACGCGAGCGAGTAGCGCTGGGGTCGGGGCTGTGTAGCGAGCGTCGCACATGTGGTGGGAGTACGTCGAGGCGTCGACGCCGAGCGTGCGGGGGACCGGGAAGGCCCGGTTGCCGACGATCTCGTGCATCACGGCAGACTCGAAGTTCGAGAACCGCGACCACCGCAGGTCCGCCCACGGCCGCCCGTGTTCGTCCGATCCCTGACCAGAACGCGTCCCAGATCCGGTCGACCTGGTTCTTGAGTTCCCCTGTGACCACCGCGGCGGGTGACGGCGTCTCAGCAGACCCGAGTGACGGGGCCCGGCCCGGCTCAGCGGCGGGCGACCTTGTGCTGGGCGGCCTGGGAGACCGGCCGCACCACCATCAGGTCAATGTTCACGTGCTTCGGGCGTGAGACGGGTCCAGGCCACGCAATCGGCGACGTCGTCCGCGGTCAAGGGCTCGTCAACGCCCTCGTACACCTTTGCCGCCTTGGCGTCGTCCCCACGGAAACGGTTGCGGGAGAACTCCTCGGTGGCCACCATCCCCGGTGCGATCTCGACCACCCGGACGGGCTCTCCGCACGGCTCCAGGCGCAGCGTCGCGGCGAGCGCGTGCTCGCCGTGCTTGGCCGCGACGTATCCACCGCCACCCTCGTAGGCGACGAAACCGGCGGTGGAGCCCATCACCACGACGTCACCGCCGCCGCCCGCGCGCAGGGCGGGCAGCAGCGCCTGGGTGACCCGCAGCGTGCCGAGCACGTTGACCTCGTACATCGCGGCCCAGTCGTCGACCGAGCTCTCCGCCACGGTCTCCATCCCGAACGCCCCGCCGACGTTGTTGACCAGCGCGTCGCAGTCTCCGACCCCGCGCCACGTCGTCCGCCGACGTGATGTCGGCGACGACGACCTGGCACCCGGTCTGGCGCGCGAGCGCGGCCAGCCGGTCCTGGCGTCGCGCTACGGCCACGACGGACCAACCGTCGGCCACGAGCCGCTGCACCGTCGCCGCCCCGATCCCCGAGCTGCCCCGGTCACCACGGCCCGTCGTCCGGCTCCTGCTGTGCCCGTCATCCGCTGCTCCTGTCCGTCGTCCGGCTGCGTGCGTCGTCCGCCCATACTCCCGCGCGATCGCTGCGCCGCCTCTGGGAGGATGGCGCCCATGTCCCACGATGCCCGACCCGCGCAGCCCACGATCCCCGACAAGCCGTCCCTGGACGGGCTCGCGGAGCGCTGGGCGCAGGTCTGGCAGGAGCAGGGCACCTCCCGCTTCGACCGGACCAGGACGCGCGACGAGGTGTTCTCGATCGACACGCCACCGCCGACGGTCTCGGGCTCGCTGCACGTCGGGCACGTCTTCTCCTACACCCACACCGACCTGGTCGCGCGGTACCAGCGGATGGCCGGGCGCGAGGTCTTCTACCCGATGGGGTGGGACGACAACGGGCTGCCGACCGAGCGGCGCGTGCAGAACTACTTCGGCGTCCGGTGCGACCCCTCGCTGCCCTACGACACCGCGTTCGTGCCGCCCGCCGAGCCCGACCCGAAGCGGCAGCTGCCGGTCAGCCGGGGGAACTTCATCGAGCTCTGCGAGCATCTGACCGCCCAGGACGAGGCCGTGTTCGAGGAGATGTGGCGCCTCGTCGGGCTCTCGGTGGACTGGTCGCTGCTATACACCACGATCAGCGACAGCAGCCGCGCCGTGGCGCAGCGGGGGTTCCTGCGCAACCTCGCGCGGGGCGAAGCCTACCTCGACGAGGCGCCGACGCTGTGGGACGTCACCGACCAGACCGCGATCGCCCAGGCCGAGCTGGAGGACCGTGAGCGGCCGGCTGCCTTCCACCGCATCGCCTTCCACCGCACGGACGGCGGCGGACCCGTCCACATCGAGACGACACGGCCCGAGCTCGTCCCCGCCGTGGTGGCGCTGGTGGCCCACCCGGACGACGAGCGCTACCAACCCCTGTTCGGGTCCACCGTGCGCTCCCCGCTCTTCGACGTCGAGGTGCCCGTGCTGGCGCACCCCCTGGCCGAGCCCGACAAGGGTTCCGGCATCGCGATGATCTGCACGTTCGGCGACGTCACCGACGTGATCTGGTGGCGCGAGCTGCGCCTGCCGACGCGCACCGTGATCGGGCGTGACGGGCGCCTGCACCGCGAGACACCCGCGTGGATCGAGGGCGAGCGGGCGCAGTCGGTCTGGAACGAGCTGGCCGGCAAGACCGTGTTCTCCGCCAAGGAGGCGATCGTCGCGGCCCTGCGCTCGTCGGGCGACCTGGAGGGTGAGCCGCGCCCGGTGACGCACCAGGTGAAGTTCTACGAGCGGGGCACCAAGCCGCTGGAGATCGTCTCGACGCGCCAGTGGTACATCCGCAACGGGGGCCGCGACGAGGCGCTGCGCAAGGAGCTGGTGGCGCGAGGTGGTGAGATCACCTGGGTGCCCGACTACATGCGCCACCGGTTCACGAACTGGGTCGAGGGCCTCAACGGTGACTGGCTGATCAGCCGCCAGCGCTTCTTCGGCGTCCCGTTCCCCGTGTGGTACCCGCTGGACGACGAGGGCGAGCCGCGGCACGACAGCCCCATCACCGCCAGCGAGGACTCGCTGCCGGTCGACCCGTCGGCCCAGGCGCCGCCGGGGTACACCGAGGAGCAACGCGGGGCGCCCGGCGGCTTCACCGGCGACCCGGACGTGATGGACACCTGGGCCACGTCGTCCCTCTCGCCTCAGATCGCGGGTCGCTGGGAGACCGACCCCGACCTGTTCTCCCGCGTGTTCCCCTGCGACATGCGCCCGCAGGCGCACGACATCATCCGCACCTGGCTGTTCTCCACCGTCGTCCGCTCGCACCTGGAGCACGGGACGGCACCGTGGTCGCACGCGGCCATCTCGGGCTTCGTGGTCGACCCGGACCGAAAGAAGATGAGCAAGTCCAAGGGCAACGTCGTCGTGCCGCGGGAGATCATCCAGCGGTACGGGTCGGACGCCGTCCGGTGGCGCGCCGCGATGTCGCGCCCGGGCACCGACTCGCCGTTCGACGAGGCGCAGATGAAGGTCGGACGACGGCTGGCGACGAAGGTGCTCAACGCCAGCAAGTTCGTGCTCTCGTTCGGCACCGCCCCGGACGACGCCGCGGTCACCGAGCCCCTCGACCGTGCCCTGCTCGTCGGCCTCGCGGACGTCGTGGACACCGCCACGACCGCGTTCGACGACTTCGACTACACCCGGGCGCTGGAGACGGCGGAGACGTTCTTCTGGACGTTCTGCGACGACTACCTCGAGCTGGTCAAGGACCGCGCCTACGGCGCCCAGGGCGACGCCGCCGCAGCCTCGGCACGCGCGACGCTGACCACCGCGCTCGACGTCCAGCTACGGCTCTTCGCCCCCTTCCTGCCGTTCGCCACCGAGGAGGTCTGGTCGTGGTGGCAGACCGGGTCGGTGCACCGCGCTGCGTGGCCCGTGGCGACGCCCTTGCGCGAGCTCGCCGGCGGGTCCGGCGACCCGCGGATGCTCGCCGTCGTCGGCGCTGCGCTGGCCGGCGTCCGCAAGGCCAAGTCGCTGGCCAAGGTGTCGATGCGCACCGACGTGCTGCGCGCCGTCGTCAGCGCGTCGGCCGCCGAGCTCGAGCTGGTGCGTGGCGCGGCCGGCGACCTGAAGGGCGCCGGCCGCATCGCCGAGCTCGACCTGGTCGCCGGGGACACCCTCGCCGTCACGGACGTACAGCTCGCCTAGCTAGGGGCGGTACCGAGGACTGGGTGCAGGTCACCCGAGAACTGTCAGGCGGACTTCTCGCGGCGCTCGCGCTTGCGGGGCCCGACCTTCTCGCGCGGCACCAGGGTCGGGTTCACGTTCTCCAGGACGACCTCGCGGTTGACGACCACCCGGGCGACGTCGTCCCGGGACGGGACGTCGAACATCACCGGGAGGAGGACCTCCTCCATGATCGCGCGCAGTCCACGAGCGCCGGTGCCGCGCAGGATGGCCTGGTCGGCGACGGCTGCGATGGCATCGTCGGTGAACTCCAGCTCGACGCCGTCGATCTCGAACATCCGCTGGTACTGCTTGATGAGCGCGTTCTTCGGCGTGGTGAGGATCTTGACCAGGGCCGGGGCGTCGAGGTGGGAGACCGTGGTGATGACCGGCAGCCGGCCGATGAACTCGGGGATCAGGCCGAACTTCAGCAGGTCCTCGGGCATCACCTCACCGAACAGGTCGACGTCGTCGGTCTTGTCGTGCAGGGTCGCGCTGAAGCCGATGCCGTGCTTGCCGACGCGACCGGAGACCATCTCGTCCAGCCCGGCGAAGGCGCCGCCCACGATGAACAGCACGTTCGTCGTGTCGATCTGGATGAACTCCTGGTGGGGGTGCTTGCGACCGCCCTGCGGTGGGACGCTCGCGACGGTCCCCTCCAGGATCTTCAGGAGCGCCTGCTGCACGCCCTCGCCGGAGACGTCACGGGTGATGGACGGGTTCTCGGACTTCCGTGCGATCTTGTCGACCTCATCGACGTAGATGATCCCCGTCTCGGCCTTCTTGACGTCGAAGTCGGCTGCCTGGATCAGCTTCAGGAGGATGTTCTCGACGTCCTCGCCGACGTAGCCCGCCTCGGTGAGCGCGGTGGCGTCCGCGATGGCGAACGGCACGTTCAGCATGCGGGCGAGCGTCTGCG
>JBBSNO010000009.1:0-24250 GCA_038232615.1 Actinomycetales bacterium | reverse complement strand
TGCCGACGTCGCGACGAGAGCCTGCCCGTCGTCCTGGGCCCCGGCCGTGCCGTCGCGCACCGTGAGGGCGACGTTCTCCTCCAGTGCGTCGGCCTCGAGCGCGACGGCGAACGTGGCGACGTCGTCCAGCACCACCGGGACGCCGGACAGCGACGCGACCGTCGAGACGCCCTCGACCTCGCGGACCTGCTCGGCGATGCCGCCGGGGAAGCCCGTGAAGCCGCCGTTGAGGACGAAGTCGGCTTCCAGCTGCTCCTCGACCAGGGCGGACGTGGACTCGGTCGTCGAGGCAGACAGCACCGAGACGGCGGTGACGAGGGCGAGACCGATCATCAGGGCGCTGGCGGTCGTGGCGGTCCGGCGGGGGTTTCGCAGGGAGTTCTGGCGGGCGATGCCGCCGAGCGGTCGTGCCAGCACCGCGAACGGGGCGCCGAGGACCCGCAGGACCGGTCGTGCCAGCAGCGGTGCGGCTGCGGCCGTGCCGAGGAAGAGGACGAGGGCAGACGCGCCCACACCCAGACCGCTCGCCGTCCCGTCCGCGGCGAGCGACACCACGAGACCCGCGGCACCTGCGACGAGCATCGCCACGCCGACGGCACCGCGGATCCGCAGGCTCCGCTCGGGCAGCGCGACGTCGTCCCGCATCGCCGCGACCGGCGGGATGCGTGCGGCCCGCAGCGCGGGGACCACGGCGGCGGCCAGCGTGACCACGAGACCGACGGCGAGGCTCACGATGACGGTGCGCGGCAGGACCGGCAGCCCGCCCGACACCTCGAGGCCGAAGATGCTCAGGACCACACCGAGCAGGGCGGCCAGGCCGATGCCGACCCCGAGCCCGAGTGCACCGCCGAGGATCCCCACGACGGCCGCCTCGGCCAGGACCATGCGCACGACCTGGGCGGCACCGGCGCCGACGGCGCGCAGCAGCGCCATCTCGCGCGTCCGCTGGGCGACGAGCATCGAGAAGGTGTTGACGATGATGAAGGCGCCGACGACCAGGCTGATCGCGGCGAAGACGAGCAGGAACGTACTGATGAACCCCAGTGCCTCGCCGATCATCTCGGTGTCCTCGGCGGTCTTCGCTGCGCCGGTGATCGCCTCCGCCCCGGCGGGAAGCACGTCGGCCACCGACGCGGTCAGCGCCGCCTGGTCGACGCTGCCGTCGCCGCGCACCGTGAACGCCCCCACGGTGCTGTCGGGAGCGAACAGCTCCTGCGCCGTGGTGTTGTCGAACAGGACGAGTGTGCTGCCGGCCAGTGCACCGAAGCGGACCGAGGCGCTGACGGTCACCGGCAGGACCTGCCCGCTGACCACCACCGAGGTCTCGTCGCCGACGGCCAGACCGGCGGCCGCGAGGGTGCCCTCCTCGACGGCGACCTCGGTGCGGTCGGCCGGCTCGCTGCCCTGGACCAGCTCCAGGACGGGGTCGTCGTCGATCCAGGCGAAGGCCAGGGTCGGTGCGCCGCCACGGCGTACCGCGGTGCCGTCCGCCCCGACGAGCACGGCGCTGCCGGCGAGCTCGGGGTCGGCTGCCTCGACGCCCACGACCACAGCCAGCGTCCCGGCCAGATCGAGGGGGAGCTGGCCCCGCAGCACGGTGCCGTCGAGCCCGGAGGCCCCCTCGTCGCCCCGGACGTAGACGTCGGTGCCGCTGTTGGCTTGGTCGAAGATGCCGGTGAAGGTGCGGTCCAGGCTGTCGGTCAGGACGAACGTGCCGGCCACGAACGCGACGCCGAGCATCACCGACAGCACCGTCAGCGCGAAGCGCAGCGAGTGTCCGCGGACCGCCGCGAGTGTCACGCGCAGCATCACGAGCTCCGCAGGGCGGGGTCGAAGCGCCGCATCTGCGCGAGCACGGTGTCCGCGCTGGGGTCGTGGAGCTCGCCGACGACGGCGCCGTCGGCGAGGAACACGACGCGGTCGGCGTACGCGGCGGCGCTGGGCTCGTGGGTGACCATCACCACGGTCTGGCCGAAGTCGTCGACCCACCGGCGCAGGAAGCCGAGCACCTCGCCGCTCGCGGTGGAGTCGAGGTTGCCGGTGGGCTCGTCGGCGAAGACCACGGCCGGGCGCGTGACGAGGGCGCGGGCGCACGCCACCCGCTGCTGCTGTCCGCCGGAGAGCTCGCTCGGGCGGTGGCCGAGCCGGTTGCGCAGCCCCACGGTGTCGACGACGGTGTCGAACCACGCCCGGTCGACCTTGCGGCCGGCGATGTCCAGCGGCAGCGTGATGTTCTCGCTCGCAGTCAGGGTCGGCACGAGGTTGAAGGCCTGGAACACGAAGCCGACCCGCTCGCGACGCAGCCGCGTGAGGTCACGGTCGCGCATCCCGGCGACCTCGACGCCGTCCACGACCACGCTGCCCGAGCTGGGGCTGTCGAGCGCGGCGAGACAGTGCATCAGGGTCGACTTGCCGGATCCCGACGGTCCCATGATCGCGGTCAGCTCGCCGCGCACGAACGAGATGCTGACGCCGTCCAGCGCCCGGACCTGCGCCTCACCACGGCCGTACACCTTGACCAGGTCGCGGGCCTGCGCCACGGGTCCGGTGGTGACCTGCGGCCCCACCTCGGTCCTGTTGCCCATCCCGCCCACCCTCTCGTCCGCGCGTCGAAGCCCTTGCGTGACGCCAGTCGGCGACCGTCGACCATCTTGGGTTCCGCACGCCGCCCGCAGCACCGTGCTTGCACCCATGGTGGGGGTAGGGGTAACCCCTCCGGTCCAGCAGCCGGCTGACGAGCTCGAACCTTGCCCGTTCGAAGGCACCGTCGCCGGGACGTGGATCTCCTCGACGGTGATTGGCCGTCCGACGTCGACCACCAGTTCGCCGCAGGGCCGCTCTGTGCGCCGAAAGGCCAAGCTGAGCGAGCCGGTGCCCGTCCGCTTCCCTGAGGACCTGCTCGCCGACGTCCGCACCCATGGGGCTTCCTGAGCAGCATGGTGAGGAATCCGAGAGTGCCCCGGTATCCCTCGAGCCAGGCCAGCCGGTGCGCCACCGACGTCGCCATCACCTCCCGGCTGTCCGGGTGGTCAGGGTGGTCCGTTGCCCATCGAGCCAATGACCCAGTCCACGACCACTCGTAGGCGTCCAACTCCTGCAAACCGCTCACGTGTCCTTCGAGCGGGACCCAGCCGGCCGACGCCACGGCGTCCAGGGTGGCGACCAGATCGTCGTAGTCCTCGACGTCGGCTCCGAGCAGGGCCAGTGCCTGCTCCCTGGGTGCTTGCTCTCAGATGCACTTACCGACAAGCAACTGGCCATCGGGGTGCAGATGCTTACCCGCCGCCGACAGCGTGGGCAGGAGTCCACCAAAGGCGTACGCCGCGCCGACGCTGAGGACGGTGAGGCGATCGGATGGTGGGCATGGGCGACGTCGCTGATCTCGTGCGATCCACACGCGCGACCCAACGTCGACCGCGCCACCGGAATCTCCAGCCAGTTCGCCGTTGACCGATCCGGTACTGGGACGGCAAGCAGGCCAAGGATCCGTCTTGCGCCCGTGACCGGCCAAGCTGCTTCTCGGGGTCTGCCTCATGGACGACGGCGGGTCAGCCCTCGTCCTGGCCCGGGTTCGCCACGCGTCCCGCCTCACTGCCGGACGCGCGGCCGACCGCGTCGTCGGGCAGCGGCGGAGCGGTGCCGCCCCAGGCCGGGCAGAGTGCCTTGTGCGGGCACCAGTCACAGAGTCGGGACGTCCTGGGACGCCAGTCGCCGGCCTCGGCGGCCCGGGCGATGGCCTGCCACAGCGCCGTGACCTTGCGCTCGGTCGCGAGCAGCTCCTCGGCGTCGGGGCAGTAGCGCAGGATCTCGCCGCTGCCCAGGTACACCAGCTGCAGCATCCGCGGGACCACGCCCCGTGTCCGCCACAGCACGAGGGCGTAGAACTTCATCTGGAAGAGCGCCTTGGCCTCGAACTTCTCGGACGGCGCCCGCGAGGTCTTGTAGTCGACCACGCGCAGGTCACCGTCGGGGGAGACGTCGAGGCGGTCGACGAACCCGCGCAGTCGCAGCCCGTCGTCCAGGTCGGTCTCGACGTACAGCTCACGCTCGGCCGGCTCGAGGCGGGTCGGGTCCTCCAGCTCGAAGTAGCGGTCGAGCAGCGAGCGCGCGTCCTGCAACCAGGCGGCCAGCCCGTCGGCGTCGTCGCCGAACAGCATGTCGAGCTCGGGCTCGGCCGCCCGGATGCGGTCCCACTCCGGCCCGAGCAGGTTCCGGGCGGCGGCCAGGGTCCGGCCTGCAGCGGGAAGGTCGAACAGCCGCTCGAGGACGGCGTGGACGACGGTGCCGCGCACCGCGGCCGGGCTCGGCGGCTCGGGCAGCCGGTCGACGACGCGGAACCGGTACAGCAGCGGGCACTGCATGAAGTCGCCGGCCCGCGACGGGGACAGCGCCGGACGCCGAGCCGGCGCGGCCGCGGGGGCGTCGTCCGCCGTCGGGGTCGTCATGGCGGCGAGGGTAGACGGGAGCCCCGACAGACCCTTGACGCCAACGCACCGGCCGCGCGGCGGGCTCGGTGAAGCGGCGGCACCGGGGGCTCCGCCCGCCACGTACCCTCGGGGGCGTGAACACCACGGGCTGGCAGATCGGGCGGATGCTCGGCGTCCCGGTCGTCATCGCCCGCTCATGGTTCGTCGTCGCGGCCGTCGTCACCCTGCTCTTTGCCCCCTCGGTGCAACGGGTCGCCCCCGAGCTCGGCGTCGGCTCCTACGCCGTCGCGTTCGGGTTCGCCGTGCTGCTGTTCGCCTCCGTGCTGGTCCACGAGCTCGCGCACGCGGTCACCGCCAAGGCGACCGGGCTGCCGGCGACGCAGATCGTGCTGCACCTCTGGGGCGGTCACACACAGTTCGAGAGCGAGGCCGCCAGCCCCGGTCGCAGCGCCGTGGTCGCGGTGGTGGGCCCGGTCTCGAACCTGGTGCTGGCCGTCCCCGCCGTCCTGGCACTGCCCAGCCTCGAGGGTCTGCCGTACCTGGTGGTGCAGGCCTTCGCGCTGACGAACGGTTTCGTGGCGCTCTTCAACGCCGTCCCCGGGCTACCGCTGGACGGCGGCCGGGTACTGGAGGCGCTGGTCTGGCGCGTCACCGGCGACCGGCACACCGGTACGATCGTCGCGGGCTGGGGCGGTCGCGTCACGGCCATCGCGATCGCGCTCTGGGCGGTGGCGCCCATCCTGCGCGGCGAGAGCCCCGACCTCTTCCGGGTCGTCTGGGCCGCCCTGATCGGCGGGCTGCTCTGGAACGGTGCGACGCAGGCCATCAGGACCGCGCGGGTCAGGCGCCGTGCGCCGGCCGCGGTGGCGGCGTCGCTCGTCGTCCCGGCGGTCGGCGTGCCGTCGGACCTCACCCTCGCCCAGGCCCTGGACGCCGCCCGCCAGGCGGGTGCGCAGCGCATCGTGCTGCTGGCCGCCGACTCCACCCCCGTGGCCGTGGTCGAGCCGGCCGCCGTCGAGCGCGTCCCGGCCGGCCGAGCCGAGCACGTCCCGGTGGCCTCCGTCGCACGCCGGACCGACCCGCGCGCCGTGGTCGACGTCCGGCTCTCGGGCGAGGCGTTGCTGCAGGCCCTGGCCGGGCTGCCGGGCGAGGAGTTCGTGGCCCTGGACGGCGACCGGCGCGTCGTCGGCGTCCTGCGCGCCAGCGACGTCGTGGACGCCGTCACGGGGACCCGTCGAACGGGCTCCCGGCGCTGACCCATAGACAGCGCCGTCTGGCGGCGTCGGCCTTCAGTCGCACCACGGGCCCGCAGACGCCGACGCCCGGCCCACCCGGCTCGACCGGTCGCCTCACGGCGCGCGAGACTTCCGGCCATGACCTTCGAAGCAGCTCCGCAGGCCCCGACCGGGGCGGAGCACCGCCGCGGACCGTTCCGCACCGGGGACAGGGTGCAGCTGAGCGACCCGAAGGCCCGACTGCACACGATCACGCTCGAGCCGGGACGTGAGTTCCACACCCACCGCGGGTCGTTCGCCCACGACGAGCTGATCGGGGCGCCGGAGGGGTCCGTGGTGACGAACACCGCCGGGGTGGCGTACCTGGCGCTGCGTCCGCTGCTGCCGGACTACGTGCTGTCGATGCCACGCGGTGCCGCGGTGGTCTACCCCAAGGACGCCGGCCAGGTCGTAGCGATGGCCGACGTCTTCCCCGGCGCGCGGGTCGTGGAGGCCGGCGTCGGGTCCGGTGCCCTGAGCATGTCCCTGCTGCGGGCGGTGGGCGACGCCGGTCACCTGCACTCGTTCGAGCGCCGCGCCGACTTCGCCGACATCGCCCGCGCCAACGTCGAGACCTTCTTCGGCGGGCCCCACCCGGCCTGGACGGTGACCGTCGGCGACCTCGCCGAGTCGCTGCCGGAGCACGCCTCGGTGGGCTCTGTCGATCGTGTCGTTCTGGACATGCTCGCGCCGTGGGAGTGCCTGGACGTGGTCGCCGGCGCCCTGGCACCAGGAGGTGTCTTGATCGCCTACGTCGCGACCGCGACCCAGCTCTCGCGGACGGCGGAGGACCTGCGCGCCCACGGGCAGTTCACCGAGCCTGCCGCGTGGGAGTCGATGGTGCGCGGCTGGCACTTGGAGGGGCTCGCCGTCCGGCCGCAGCACCGGATGGTCGGCCACACCGGCTTCCTGCTCACAGCGCGCCGGATGGCGGACGGCGTGGTCGCCCCGCCGCGGCGCCGCCGTCCGGCCAAGGGCAGCGACGCACCCCAGACGTGGGAGTCGGCCGACGGCGAGGCGGGACAGTGGACCCCGGAGGACCTCGGCGAGCGTGCGGTCTCGGACAAGAAGGTGCGCCGCGTGCGTCGCGACGTGACGGCCTGCCGGCCGGGCAGTGCGCAGGACGACGCCGCGGCACCGGACGACGAGATGGGGAGGGACACGACAGCACCGGACGACACGGGGCCGGACGAGCGCCGCGAGTGACGAACGTGTGACGACGGGCATGTCAGCGCACCGCGAGCGGCCGGCCGGGTTAGGGTCGAAACGACGGCGATGACACCCGCGACTTCCAGCGGAGGTGCGGCATGACCGAGCACGACCCCCGATCCGACGCCCAGGCACGGCGGCAGGCGGACTCCCTCCAGGCCGAGCTCGCCGCCCTCCGCCTGCGCCTGGCCGAGTCACCGCGACGCCTGCGTGGCCTCGAGGAGCGCGTGGTGGCCCTGCAGCAGCAGGTGGGTCAGCTGTCGGGCCAGAACGAGCGACTCGTCCGCACGCTCGGGGACGCGCGTGAGCAGATCGTCACCCTCAAGACCGAGGTCGACCGGCTCGCCCAGCCTCCCAGCGGGTACGCGACGTTCCTGGAGGCGCACGACGACGGCAGCGTCGACATCAGCCAGTCCGGCCGCAAGCTGCGGGTGACCGTCAGCCCGACGGTCGACGTCGCCGAGCGCGGCGCCGGCCAGGAGGTCATGCTGAACGAGGCCCTCGCCGTGGTGGCCGCCCGCGCGTTCGAGCGCACCGGCGAGGTGGTCGCGCTCAAGGAGCTGCTGGACGACGGCCGCGCGCTCGTCGTCGCCCACGCCGACGAGGAGCGCGTCGTCCGGGTGGCGGCCTCCCTGTCCGACGTCCACCTGCGGGTCGGTGACGCCCTCACGCTCGACACCCGGGCCGGGTACGTCTACGAGAAGGTGCCCCGGGCCGAGGTCGAGGAGCTCGTCCTCGAGGAGGTCCCCGACATCGAGTACACCGACATCGGTGGCCTGGGTTCGCAGATCGAGGCCATCCGGGACGCCGTCGAGCTGCCCTTCAACCACCCCGACCTCTTCGCCGAGCACGGTCTCAAGGCGCCCAAGGGGATCCTGCTCTACGGGCCTCCCGGGTGCGGCAAGACCCTGATCGCCAAGGCGGTGGCCCACTCACTCGCCGTCCAGGCCGCCGAGCGCACCGGCGAGTCCTCCGCCAAGAGCTACTTCCTCAACATCAAGGGCCCGGAGCTGCTCAACAAGTACGTCGGCGAGACCGAGCGGCACATCCGGCTGATCTTCGCCCGCGCTCGCGAGAAGGCCGACCAGGGGACGCCGGTGATCGTCTTCTTCGACGAGATGGAGTCGCTGTTCCGCACCCGCGGTTCCGGCGTCAGCTCGGACGTCGAGACGACGATCGTCCCGCAGCTGCTCGCCGAGATCGACGGCGTGGAACGGCTGGAGAACGTCATCGTCATCGGCGCCTCCAACCGCGAGGACATGATCGACCCGGCCATCCTTCGGCCCGGCCGTCTCGACGTGAAGATCAAGATCCAGCGGCCGGACGCCGAGGGTGCGCGCGACATCTTCACCAAGTACCTGACCGCCGACCTGCCGCTGCACGCCGGTGACCTGGCCGTCAACGGCGGCTCGGCGCAGGCGTGCGTCGAGGCGATGATCCAGGCGAGCGTCGAGCGGATGTACTCCGAGTCGGAGGAGAACCAGTTCCTCGAGGTGACGTACGCGGGCGGCGACAAGGAGGTCATGTACTTCAAGGACTTCAACTCCGGGGCGATGATCCAGAACATCGTGGACCGCGCCAAGAAGATGGCGATCAAGGACCTGCTCGCCACCGGGCAGCGCGGCATCCGCGTGGAGCACCTGCTCGACGCGTGCATGGCCGAGTTCCGCGAGAACGAGGACCTGCCGAACACGACCAACCCCGACGACTGGGCGCGCATCTCGGGCAAAAAGGGTGAGCGCATCGTCTACGTGCGGGTCATTGTCCAGGGCAAGCACGGCTCCGAGCCGGGTCGCTCCATCGACACGGTCGCCAACACCGGGCAGTACCTGTAGGCGTGCCGGCCGGCCGGGTCGCGGGCCGGGCGGGAGTTGTCGCCGGAGCGCGTAGCCCGACGGGAGGAGTTCGCCGGTCTGCCTCCGCGGGATGCTGGAACGGCACGGCACGGTCGAGCGCTTCGAGGCCTGGCCGAGACCGACGACGTCCTACCTGCACTACCAGTGGTGCCTCATGAGGGTCTGTTAGTCGGGCACTCCTGGTCCCGTACGGGCCTCCCAGGCACAAGACGTGCGTACGCTTGCGATACCAGCGGATGAAGGTGATGACGATGCTCGAACTGAGCGCGATGCCTCTGGAAGACCTGGCGACGGCGCTGGAGGACAACTCATGCGAGTCGTCCTGGTGGCTCGATCCAGCCACCGGCCGGGTCGAGTACTGCTCCGTCGACGACGACGTGGAGGAGTTCGAGGAGCGAGATCTTCTCAACATCCAGCCCATCGGCTCGTCCGAGGCGTACGCGGACATGGCCGAGTTCGTAGAAGGGGTCCGAGCCGCGCGCCCGAGGGATCGCCTCCGCAGTGCGATCGAGGGGAGGGGGGCCTTCCGTCGCTTCAAGGACACCCTGTTCGACTTCCCAGACCTGCAGGACGAGTGGTTCGCGTTCAAGGGCCGGATGATGAGGAAGCACGCGGTCACGTGGTTGCTGTCCCTGGATCTCATCGACGCCGGCGAAGCCGACGATGCGCTCGCCGCGGTAGAGCGCGGCTCTCAAACCCCCCAGTCCCAAGCCACGCCGGCCAGGGCGGCGGCTGCCCTGCGGGCTCTCTACGAGGACCGGTTGGTCGAGGTCGTCGTCTTCGGGTCTCACGCGACAGGTGAGCAGGACGCCGACTCGGACCTGGACCTCATGGTGGTGCTGCGTGACCCCGTGTCTCCCTGGGACGAGCTCCGGCGCATGGACGATCTCCTGTGGGAGCTGTCGCAACAGCACGGCGTGACGATCTCGGCGCTGCCGCTCGGCGAGGCGCTATGGCGCACGGGGAAGGTCCCTGTCCTGGTCGAAGCCCGCGCACACGGTTACGTGGCCGGGTGACGGATCCGCATCCCGCGCTGCGGCGAGCCCGGGAGGAGATCGAGGCAGCGCGGCTGCTGGCCGGCTCGAACTACGCAGCGGCTGCGGTCTCGCGCTCCTACTACGCCGCGTCCTACGCCGCCGAGGTTGCCCTGCTGTCACTTGGCGAGACGCGGTCGAAGCACTCGGGGGTCGTGTCGGCCATCGGCCAGATCGCCGTGAGGCGGCACGGTCTGGACCCGCGGGCTGGTCGACTGCTCCGTTCCCTGTTCGACCGTCGCAGCCAGGCCGACTACGACGTGTCGGACGTTCCCTCGGGCGAGGCTCAGCTGGCCGTGACGGACGCCGAGGAGGCTGTCGGCCTGGTCGAGGCCTGGCTGTCCGGCACAGCGAACGGGACGGCCGCACCGTAGGGTCGCTGCATGGGTGTACGCCGGGTGATGGGCATCGAGACCGAGTACGGGGTCTCCTCGCCCGGTGACCCCGCGGCGAACGCGATGACGCTCTCCAGCCAGGTCGTCAACGCCTACGCGGCGCCGCTCGGGCACCTCAAGGCCCGGGCGCGCTGGGACTACGAGGACGAGGCGCCCCTGCGTGACGCGCGCGGCTGGGAGCTTGCCCGTTCGGCTGCCGACTCCTCGCAGCTGACCGACGAGCTCGCCGAGACCGAGGACCCGACGCTGGCCAACGTGGTGCTCACCAACGGCGCCAGGCTGTACGTCGACCACGCCCACCCGGAGTACTCCAGCCCCGAGGTCACGTCGCCGCTCGACGCCGTGCTGTGGGACAAGGCGGGCGAGCAGGTCATGCACGTCGCGACCCAGCGCATCGCCTCCACGCCGGGCCTGGACCCGGTGAACCTGTACAAGAACAACGTCGACAACAAGGGTGCCTCCTACGGCACGCACGAGAACTACCTGATGCGCCGGGAGACGCCGTTCCCCGACATCGTCCGCGGGCTCATCCCCTTCTTCGTGACGCGGCAGGTGTTCACCGGCGCGGGCCGCGTGGGCATCGGGCCGGCGGGGGAGAGTCCCGGGTTCCAGATCAGCCAGCGGGCTGACTACTTCGAGGTCGAGGTCGGGCTCGAGACGACGCTGAAGCGGCCGATCGTCAACACCCGCGACGAGCCGCACGCCAGCGCCGACAGGCACCGCCGCCTGCACGTGATCATCGGTGACGCGAACCTGTGCGAGGTCGCGACGTTCCTCAAGCTGGGGTCCACGGCGCTGGTGCTCGACATGATCGAGGCCAAGGTCATGCCGGACCTGACGATCGCCCGCCCCGTGTCGACGCTGCACCGGGTCAGCTACGACCCGTCGCTGAAGGAACAGGTCGAGCTGCGCGACGGCGGGACGCTGACGGCCGTGCAGCTCCAGTGGCGCGTGTACGAGGCGGCCGAGCGCTTCGTAACCGACCGCGAGGGGTCGGACGCCGACCAGCAGACCAAGGACGTGCTGACCCGGTGGGAGAGCCTGCTGACGCGCCTCGAGCGCGACCCGATGGAGTGCTCGCGCGAGGTGGACTGGGTGGCCAAGCTGCGGCTGCTGGAGGGCTACCGGTCGCGCGACGGGTTGCAGTGGGGCGACCCACGACTGGAGCTCGTCGACCTGCAGTACGCCGACGTCCGGCCCGAGAAGGGCCTGTACCGCCGACTGGCAGCACGCGGCGCCGTGGAGCGGATGGTCTCGGACGCCGACGTCGAGCGCGCGGTGACGAAGGCGCCGGAGGACACCCGTGCGTACTTCCGCGGCGAGTGCCTGGCGCGGTACGGGGAGCACGTGAGTGCCGCGTCCTGGGACTCGGTCATCTTCGACGTCCCTGGTTTTACGTCGTTGCAACGGGTTCCGATGATGGAGCCGTTGCGTGGGACCCGCGAGCACGTGGGCGCGCTCCTCGACCGGTGCGAGAGCGCCCGCGACCTCGTCACCGCCCTGCAACGGCGCTGAGCCGGCGAAGCCTGTACCGCCGGACCTGCGCAACCCCTGCGCCGGCCGGTTATGGACGGCTACCGGGGACTTCGGCAGGTCCGTCGGTACACGTCACGCACGCAGGACGTACAGGTGCACCGTGACGGCGGTAGGGCCCCACTGCTGCTGGAGCGTGTCCACCCGCGTCCAGCCCAGCCGGTCGTACAGGGCGCGGGCCGCGCGGTCCTTCGCGACGACCTCCAGCACCGGCGTCAGGTCTCGCTGCGTGGCGGCCGCCACCACCGTGTCGAGCAGCGCTGCACCGATACCTCTGCCGCGGGCTCCCGGCGAGACGACGAGCTGCGCCACGACGCCAAGAGCGTCCACCGGCACGCCTGCTGCCCTCGACCACGCTTGCGCGGACGGGCGTTCCGACGCAGGCCGCAGGCGGGCGTGACCGACGACGGCCCCGACATCGGCCACCCAGGCGCCGAACGATCCGCCGGCGTCCAGCCACCCTGTCGCGTCGTCGGGCCAGTTCACCGGGTACGTGTCCTGCTCGTGGACCTCACGGAGCAGCTCGACGCAGGCGGGCAGGTCGTCGGGACGCCGAGGGCGCAGCACGAGCGCCGCTGTCACGACGCAGGGCCGCCGACGTGGTGGGCCTCGACGTCCGCGATCGTGTCTGCCTCTCCTGCGCTCTTGTCCTCGCGGTAGCGCACGACCCTGGCGAAGCGCAGCGCCATCCCCGCCGGGTAGCGCGGTGAGGTCTGCACGCCGTCGAAGGCGATCTCGACGACGAGCTCGGGCCGGACGTCGACCCGCCAGGTGCCCCGCTCTGTCGCCAGCCCGAGCAGGCGCTCGGTCTGCCACTCGAGCAACGCGTCGGTGAGTCCCTTGAACGTCTTGCCCAGCATCACGAAGCCGCCCGGTTCGCCGAAGCGGCCGTCGGGGTCCCGCGCACCGAGGTGCAGGTTGGAGAGCTTGCCGGTGCGCCGTCCGGAGCCCCACTCCACCGCGAGGACGACGAGGTCGAGCGTCAGACGCGGCTTGACCTTCACCCACGCGGCACCGCGCCGCCCCATCGCGTACCCGGCGTCCGCGGACTTCACGACGACGCCCTCGTGGCCCCGGGCCAACGCGTCGGCGACGAACGCCTCGGCTCGGACCATCGATGCCTCGTCCTCCGGATCGACCACCACGCGGGGCACCGCGAGGCTCCCGGCGACGCGCTCCAGCACCTCGCGGCGGCGGGTGGCCGAGGCGTCCACCAGGTCGTCGCCGTCGGCGTGCAGCACATCGAAGAGCACCGTCGTCAGGGGGACGGACGCATCCGTCCCGTGACGGGCCACCCGGGCGGCCGTGCGCTGGAACGGCAGCGGGCGGGCTGAGGCCAGGTCCTCGCCGTCCAGGGCGATCACCTCGCCGTCGAGCACCAGGGCGGTCGCGGGCAGGCCCCGCACCGCGCGGACCACCTCCGGCAGGCGCGAGGTGACGTCGTCCAGGCTGCGCGTGAAGACCCGCACGTCGTCGCCTTCGCGGTGGAGCTGGACCCGGATGCCGTCCAGCTTCCACTCCACGCCGGCCGGGCCGGTGCGCTGGACGGCGGCGCGCAGGTCGGGTGCGGACTGCGCCAGCATCGGCGCGAGCGCGCGACCGATCTGGAGTCCGAACGCTGCCAGCGCGGACGTGCCGCCGGCCAGGGCGGCGAGCGCGACCTCGACCACGTCACCGCTCAGCGTCAGCGCGCGTCTCACCTCGGCGACGGGAACCTCGGCTGCGGCGGCGACCGCATCGACGAGGACACCGCGCTGCGCGCCCTGCCGCAGCTCGCCACTGACGAGCCCGCCGACCAGGTGCTGCTCGACCCGCGTGGCCCGGGTCAGCAGGCCGTGCAGCAGCGCCTTGCGGCGCCGTTGGCTGCCCGCGCCCGACTCCGCCTCCGCCGCGGCGAACGCGGTGTCGACGTCGGCGACGGTGAGCGTCGGAGCGTCGGCGGGTTCAGGCAGGTCCTGCAGGGAGCGCCAACCCAGGCCGGTGCGCCGCTGCGGCAGCTCGCCGACCAGGTAGCGGACGACGAGGGGCAGCTCTTGGGGCCCTGCCGCCGCCAGTGTCGTCGCGACGCGCCGTGTCTTGGCCGTGCGCGATGAGGTGGCAGCGACGACCTTGACGCAGGCGGCGACCTCGGCGAGCAGCATCGCCCCATCATGGCGCGGTGTCCGCGTCGTCGTCGGTGCCGCGACCTAGAATCGGGCCAGGACGACGACGCTCGACGAGAGGTGGAGCCCGTGGCAGGCCAGGAGCAGCAGCGTCACACCCGGCGGGACGACGGCGAGCCGGAGGAGGCTCCGCCCCCCGTCCCGTCCGCGCCGACGAGCCAGACGAAGGACGACGACATCGACGCGATCCTCGACGACATCGACGAGGCGCTCGAGGCGAACGCGGAGAGCTTCGTGAGGTCGTACGTGCAGAAAGGAGGCCAATAGTGGCGGAAACGGACACCAAGAGATGCTCGCGGTGTCATGAGTCGAAGTCCCTCGCAGCCTTCACTAGACATGGACAAAGTCGGGACGGCCGGTTCTCCTACTGTCGTGACTGTTCCGCCCAGTATCAGGTGGAACGAGCTGCCAAGAAGGGACGAGTCCGCGTTCCGCGGCGCGCGGCGGTCCCTGGACAGAAGTGGTGCCCTGACTGTGAGTGCTATCGCCCAGTCGAGGTGTTCGGGCGGAACCGTAGCCAGGGCGACGGTCTCACCGCCTACTGCAAGACTCATCAACAGCATCGCGTGAACGAGTCCCGCGCCCGACTGCATGGTGGTTCGAGGCACTACCACCTCTTGCGGCGCTACGGAATCTCCGCCGCGGACGTGGACCACATGATCGAGCAGCAGCAGGGCTTGTGCCCGGTGTGCGACCGCGATCTCGGGCAGACGCCGCACGTCGACCACGACCACGAGACCGACGGGGTCAGACAGGTGCTCTGTTTCACCTGCAACGGCGGACTCGGGCTGTTCGGCGACGACCCGGCGCGACTGCGCAGCGCCGCGGCGTACGTCGAGACGCACCGTGGCGTCGCCACAGCACCCGCAACGGCGCCCGCGATCACGCTGTCCGTCGAGCAGGTCGGCGTCCGCCTCTACTACGCGTTCTCGCACGGCCTCGGCGCTGCCGCCGTCCGATCCCCTCAGTAGGGTCGAACCGTGAGCCTCGACCCCCGCCAGACACCCCGGCTGCCGCTGGCCTACACCACCCCCGGCAGCTCGTCCTTCACCGAGTTCCTCGGGAGCCACAGCCCCGAGCTGCTGCCCGGTCGCCGTACGCTGCCCGCGGGGTCGGTGCCCGAGACGCCGCACGGCACGACGATCGTCGCGCTGACGTTCCCCGGCGGCGTCCTGATGGCCGGCGACCGGCGCGCGACGATGGGCAGCTACATCGCCAACCGCGAGATCGAGAAGGTCTTCCCGGCCGACGAGTACTCCTGCGTCGGCATCGCGGGTACGGCGGGCATCGCGGTGGAGATGGTGCGGCTGTTCCAGGTCGAGCTCGAGCACTACGAGAAGATCGAGGGCACGCTGCTCTCCCTGGACGGGAAGGCGAACCGCCTGGCCACGATGATCCGCGGCAACCTCGGCCTCGCGATGCAGGGCCTGGCCGTCGTCCCGCTCTTCGCCGGGTACGACCTCGACCGCGGCCAGGGCCGGATCTTCTCCTACGACGTCACCGGCGGCCGCTACGAGGAGCACGACCACCACAGCGTCGGCTCCGGCTCGCTGTTCGCCCGTGGGTCGCTGAAGAAGCTCTACCGGCCCACGCACGACGTCCGCGAGGCCGTCCGGGTCGCGCTGGAGTCCTTGTACGACGCCGCGGACGACGACTCCGCGACCGGCGGACCCGACCTGACGCGACGCATCTGGCCGGTCGTCGCCACCGTCACCGACGGCGGCTACCAGCGCTGGCGCGACGAGCAGCTGGCCGACGTCGTCCAGGGGGTGGTGGACGCGCGTCGCGGCAACCCCGGGGGCAACCCCCTCGTGGAGCCAGACCCTGGTGCGGCGAGCAAAGACATTGCCGCGAGCCAAGAAGGTGCCTCGAGCGAAGGAGGGCAGCAGCGATGACCATGCCGTTCTACGTCTCACCCGAGCAGCTGATGAAGGACAAGGCCGACTACGCGCGCAAGGGCATCGCGCGCGGCCGGTCGACCGTCGTCGTCGCCTACGACGGGGGGATCGCCTTCGCGGCCGAGAACCCCTCGCGCGCCCTGCACAAGATCAGCGAGATCTACGACCGCATCGCCTTCGCCGCGGTCGGCAAGTACAACGAGTTCGAGAACCTGCGGGTGGCCGGCGTCCGCTACGCCGACCTGCGCGGCTACTCCTACGACCGCAGCGACGTCACCGCCCGCGGCCTGGCCAACGCCTACGCCCAGCAGCTCGGCACCATCTTCACGACCGAGTCCAAGCCGGTCGAGGTCGAGATCGTCGTCGCGGAGGTCGGGACCACCGCCGATGGGGACCAGATCTACCGCCTGACCTACGACGGCTCGGTCGCCGACGAGCGCGGCTTCGTCGTGATGGGCGGGGCCGCCGAGCAGGTCTCGGCCAGCCTTTCCGAGGCCTGGCGGCCCGGCCTCACCCTCGCCGAGGCGCTCGGGCTCGCCGTCACCGCCCTCTCCGTGGACCCGGCGGGCGGGGAGTCCAGGAACCTGGGGCCCGACGCCCTCGAGGTCGCCGTGCTGGACCGCAACCGGCCGCGACGCGCCTTCCGCCGGCTCTCCGGCTCGCTGCTCGGGCGGCTGCTGGCCAGCGACGACCCGACCAGCGGCGTCCCGACGACCGAGGACGGGCGGCCCGGTACGCACGACACGCTCACCGGCGACGAGAACCCGGGCGCCGACCCGGTGGTACAGGAGCCGGGTGGCGGCTCGGGCACCCCGGACGGCGAGGGCCACTCGGGCCTGCCGGCCGACCAGCCCGGCTGACGCGCACCTGGCCGTCCGGAGGGCAACCCACAGCGGAGGTGCCGCGCACGACGCGCGGCGTCGGCTCCCGCGAGCCACGACCGGCGGACGTAGGGTGAGCGCAAGGAAGGCGACCGACCAGGGGAGTGCGATGGACCGGCGGATCTTCGGGCTCGAGACCGAGTACGGGATCACCTGCGCTGCCCAGGGTCAGCGCAAGCTCTCCGCGGACGAGGTGGCCCGCTACCTGTTCCGCAAGGTCGTCTCGTGGGGCCGCTCGAGCAACGTCTTCCTGCGCAACGGCGCCCGGCTGTACCTCGACGTCGGGTCGCACCCGGAGTACGCCACACCAGAGTGCGACGACGTCCGCGAGCTCGTCGTCCACGACCGGGCGGGGGAGCGGGTGCTCGAGGGCCTGATGGTCGACGCCGAACGTCGCCTCGGCGAGGAGGGCATCGAGGGGGAGGTGTTCCTCTTCAAGAACAACACCGACTCGGCGGGCAACTCCTACGGCTGCCACGAGAACTACCTGGTGGCCCGGCACGGGGAGTTCGGCAAGCTCTCCGACGTCCTCATCCCGTTCCTGGTGACCCGGCAGGTCCTCGTCGGAGCCGGCAAGGTCCTGCAGACCCCCCGGGGCGCGGTGTTCTGCCTGAGCCAGCGCGCCGACCACATCTGGGAGGGCGTCTCCAGCGCCACCACCCGTTCGCGTCCGATCATCAACACCCGCGACGAGCCCCACGCGGACGCCGAGCGGTACCGCCGGCTGCACGTGATCGTTGGCGACTCGAACATGTCCGAGACCACCACCATGCTCAAGGTCGGCGCCGCCGAGCTGGTGCTGCGCATGGTCGAGGCGGGCACGTCCATGCGCGACCTCACGCTGGAGAACCCCATCAGGGCGATCCGCGAGATCAGCCATGACCTGACCGGACGCCGGCTCGTCAAGCTCGCCAACGGCCGCGAGGCCAGCGCGCTCGACATCCAGGAGGAGTACCTCAGCCGCGCCAAGACGTTCGTCGAGGCCGAGGGGCTGCACACGCCCACGATCAAGCGGGTGCTCGACCTGTGGGAGCGCGGCCTGCGCGCCGTCCGCGACGGCGACCTCTCGCTGGTGGACCGCGAGCTCGACTGGGCCATCAAGCACCGGCTCGTGGAGCGCTACCAGGCCAAGCACGACCTTCCGCTGTCGAGCCCTCGCGTCGCGCGGCTGGACCTGGCCTACCACGACATCTCCCGGCGCCGAGGGCTGTACTACCTGCTCGCCGACAAGGGACTCGTTGAGCGCGCGAGCAGCGACATCGAGGTGTTCGCGGCCACCAGCATCCCGCCGCAGACGACCCGGGCGAAGCTGCGCGGTGACTTCGTCAAGCGCGCCCAGGAGAAGCGCCGGGACTTCACGGTCGACTGGGTGCACCTCAAGCTCAACGACCAGGCGCAGCGCACGGTGCTGTGCAAGGACCCGTTCGTCGCCGTCGACGAGAGGGTCGAGCGGCTCATCGCCGGGATGTGAGACCCGCACCCAGGTTGCGTCCAGACAGGCGGGTTAGGGTCTTCGCGTTCCTCCACCAATGTCTCGAAGGGTCATCGTGCGCCGCCTGCTCGCCCTGTCCGTCGTACCCCTCCTGCTGCTCGCCGGCTGCGGGGACACCCCCGACGCCCCCGACCCCACCAGCAGCAGCTCCGAGGGCGCTCCCGCCCCCACCGACTCCGACGTCGAGTCGGTCGAGGTCGCCGGCGCCGAGGGCGAGAAGCCGACGGTGGAGTTCGCGGCGCCGTTCGGCGTCGCCGCCACCGAGCGGACCGTCCTGCGCGAGGGCGACGGCCCCGCCGTCGCACTCGGGCAGAAGGTGACGGTCGAGTACCTCGCCGTGAACGGCAGGGACGCCGCCGAGTTCGACAGCTCCTACGACCGCGCGCCGGCCACCTTCATCCTCGACGAGGGCACGGTCATCCCGGGGTTCGCGACCGGTCTGGACGGCGTCAACGTCGGCAGCCGCGTGCTGGTAGCCGTCGCGCCGGACGACGGCTACGGGCCCCAGGGCGGCGTCCCGGACGCCAGCATCGAGGCGGACGACACGCTGCTGTTCATCATCGACGTCACCGCGGCCTCCGACGTGCTCGACCGCGCCACCGGCGCGCCCGTGGAGCCCCCGGACGGCCTGCCCGGTGTGACCCTCGCCGAGGACGGCAAGCCGACGATCACGGTGCCGGAGGGCCCGGCGCCCACAGAGCTCGTCGTCCAGCCGCTGATCACGGGCGAGGGCCCCGTCGTCGAGGCCGGGCAGCAGATCACCGTGCACTACACCGGCGTCAAGTGGCCCGGCGGTGAGCAGTTCGACTCTTCCTGGGACCGCGGGTCCCCGGCCACGTTCCCGATCGGCACCGGCGGCGTCATCCCCGGCTGGGACGCCGGTCTCGTCGGCCAGCCGGTCGGCAGCCAGGTTCTCCTCGTCGTCCCGCCCGCCCAGGGCTACGGCGAGCAGGGCAACCCGCAGGGCGGCATCAGCGGCACCGACACCCTGGTGTTCGTGGTCGACATCCTCGACGCCGCCGCCCCCACCGGCTGACCGCGACCCCCACCCGAAGGAGCGAGCATGAGCGAGCGCAGCAAGCCCGAGATCGACTTCCCCGGCGGCGAGCCGCCGACCGAGCTGCAGATCACCGACGAGGTGGTCGGCGACGGCACCGAGGCGACGAAGGGCAGCACTGTCTCGACGCACTACGTCGGGGTGGCGTTCTCGACCGGCGAGGAGTTCGACTCCTCGTGGGGCCGTGGCACACCGCTGGACTTCCGTCTCGGTGCCGGCCAGGTCATCGCCGGCTGGGACTCCGGGATCGAGGGCATGAGGGTGGGCGGACGGCGAAAGCTCGTCATCCCGGCCGCCCTGGCCTACGGCGACCGCGGGGCCGGCTCGGCCATCGCACCCGGCGAGGCGCTGATCTTCGTGGTCGACCTCGAGGGCGTGCGCTAGCGCAGCAGCGACGCGGCGTGGCGGCCGGCGGCTGCCGAGGCGACGAAGGCCGCCTCGTCGGCGTCCAGCCCCCGACCCATCGTCGAGAGTGCGACCGGGGAACCGGCCAAGGCGTCGAGCAGGCCGTCGACGGGCACCTCCACGAGCCGGTGGCGTCCGACGGGCGTGCACAGCCCTTCGGCCTGGAGGCGCACCCGCGACCCCAAGCCACCGCCGAGCAGGGGCAGGACGACGTCCGCCGGGGCCAGGGCCACGCGCCCGTAGGCCGTCAGCGAGTGGTGCGACACGCCGTGGTGGCGCGCTCGCTCGTCGGCCTGCGAGACCCGCAGGGCGGCGACAGGACGTCCCCCCAGGACGGCCGCGGCGTTCACCGCCTCGCCGGCCGCGACCCCGGAGAACCCCCAGCGCGTCCCGCTGCCCAGGTTGCCGGGACCCTGCGCCACGACCACGACGTCCGCCTCCAGCACCAGCCGCGCGGCGAGCAGCCCGCTGTGCAGCGAGACGGCCTCGAGGTCGCCGCCGAAGGCCTGCCCCACGGTGACGCAGCCCGCCAGCCAGCCCGCCGTGCGGAGCCCGTCCACGGCGCGGGAGAACCAGGCGGGCAGCGCACCGCCGTCCGTCATCACGTACCCGACGCGGGCCGCGGGCGCGTCGCACCGCAGGGCTGCCAGGACCGCCGGAAGGGCAGAGTGCAGGTCGACGACGACGACCGGCAGGCCGCCCAGGTCGTCGGCGTCGGCGAGCAGGGCGTGGTGCGGCGACTCCTGCTCGTCCGCCCCCAGCACCATCGCCTGCGACGGGGTGTACCGCGCCTTGACCAGGTGCCCGGCGCCGGGCGGCGGGTCCGGCGGCAGCCGGTCGGGCAGGGCGACGACCAGGGCGTAGCCCCCCGTGCCCAGCCCCCGGGCCAGCGCGGTCGTGTTCAGCAGCACGCGGTCGCCGACGACGGGCTCTCCCACCAGGGCCGGATGTGCCAGCGCGCGCACCGCCGACTCGCCTGCCACCGCGACGACCAGCTCCACCGACCCGGTCCACCGGCGCCCGACCTGCTCCACGACACCGTCGCGCCACCGGACGAGGGGATCCACGCCTGCGCACGGTACTCGGGTAGCGTTCGTCGGCAATGACCGCGCAGCGCACCGAGCGACTCCTGAACCTCGTGATCGCCCTCTTGTCCACCCGGCGGTGGCTGAGCAAGGAGCAGATCCGCACCGCCGTGCCCCAGTACGCCGCGGGGGAGTCGGCGGAGGCCTTCGACCGCATGTTCGAGCGCGACAAGGAGGAGCTGCGCGAGCTCGGCGTCCCGCTGGTCACCGGCAGCGACTCCGCCTGGTTCGAGGACGAGATCGGCTACCGCATCGACCGTGATGCCTACGCGCTGCCCGAGATCTCCTTCACCGCCGCCGAGCTCGCCGTCCTGGGCCTGGCCTCCCGGGTCTGGCAGCAGGCGAGCCTGGCCGGCCCCGCGGCGCGGGCGCTGGTCAAGCTCAAGGCCCTGGGCGTGGAGACCGACGAGGGCTCGCTCGTGGGCGTCGAACCACGCGTGCGCACGAGCGAGCCGGCGTTCGAGCATCTGTACGCGGCGGCACGTGACCGCGCGCCGGTCTCGTTCACGTACGCCACCGCCCGCACCGGCGAGGTGGCGGTGCGCCGGGTCGAGCCGTGGGTGATCACGTCTTGGCACGGGCGCTGGTACCTGGTCGGCCACGACCGCGACCGCGACGGCGCCCGCGTCTTCCGGCTCGACCGGGTGCGCGGCCGGATCGCGCGCCTGGGCACCCCTGGGTCGTTCACGGTGCCGCCGGACCTGGACGCCCGCGCGCTCGTCTCCGGACTGGCGAGCAACCTGCCGCCGAGGACGGCGCGGGTGCGCCTGGCACCGGGCACCGGGCAGGGGCTGCGGATGCGGGCAGGCTCGGCGGTGACCGGCGACGTCGTCGAGGTGACGTTCCACGACGTCGCCGAGATCGCGGAGCAGATCGCCGGTCACGGCCCGGACGCCGTCGTCGAGGGCCCGGACGACGTCCGCGACGCCGTGGTCGAACGGCTGCGCGGCGCCCTCGCGGCCCACGCGGTGAGCGGCGACGGGGGGCACTCGTGACCGACCCGACGGACCCGACCGACCCGACAGAGCCGACAGAGACGACCGAGCGCACTCCGCGGACGGAGGGCGCCGCGGACCGCCTGTCCCGCCTGCTTGCGATGGTGCCCTGGCTGCTGAACCGCCAGGGGGTGCCGCTGGCGGAAGCGGCCGAGCAGTTCGGCATCACGCAGGACGAGCTCGTCCTGGACCTCGAGCTGCTGTTCGTCTGCGGGACGCCGGGCCACATGCCCGACGACCTGATCGAGGCCGACTGGGAGTCGGGCAAGGTCTACCTCGACAACGCCGACGCGATCGCCCGGCCACTGCGCCTCGGGCTCGACGAGGCCCTGGCCCTGCTGGTGGGTCTACGTACGCTCGCCGACGTGCGTGGCGTTGCCGGGCGAGAGGCGCTGGACGGCGCGCTGGCCAAGCTCAGCTCCGCGGCCGGTGAGGCGGGCACCGCGGCGTCGTCGGTACAGGTGGACCTGCGGACCGGTGCGGCGCCGGAGGTCCTGGCGACCTGCCGGGGTGCCCTCCAGCGCCACCGCCGCCTGCACCTTCGCTACCTCGTGGCGGCGCGCGACGAGACGACCGAGCGGGACGTCGACCCGATGCGCCTGGCGTCCCTCGACGGCCGCTGGTACCTGGAGGGCTGGTGCCACCGCGCGGACGACGTCCGGCTGTTCCGCCTCGACCGGGTCATCGAGGCTGCCGAGCTTGACCTCGACGGCACGCCGCCACCCCCGGCCGTCGGCCGGGACCTGGACTCGGACCTGTTCAGGCCCAGCCCCGACGACCTGCTCGTCACGCTCGAGCTGGGCCCGCAGGCGCGCTGGGTGGCCGACTACTACCCGGTCGAGTCGGTCACCGAGTGCGCCGTCGGCGGGCTCACCGTGCGGCTGCGTACCGCCGAGGCCGGGTGGCTGCGGCGCCTCATGGTGCGGCTCGGCGGCACGGCCCGGGTGGTCGACCCCCCGGAGCTGGCCCGTGAGGTCGCTGCCTCGGCCGAGCGGGCCCTGGCGGCGTACTCGTTGGACGGTCCAGCCCCGGTCGCGGACGACAACTCAGCTATCGATCGCTTCTGATCGTTTCTGCCTGAACTGTTGACAGTTGACGATATCGGTGTTTTCTGAATCCCGTCGTCCGTGCATCGCGTGGCCGGGGCGTCGCCGTCCTCCTGGCCGTGCCGCTGACCGCCTTCCCCATGAGCGCGGTCGCCGCTCCGCCAGGCAAGGGCGGCGACCGCGCCGCCGGTCCGGTGATCGACGCCAACTTCCATCGACCCCGACCCCGACCCCGACCCCGACCCCGACGTGCTCGAGGTCGATGGCGTCTACCACGCCTACACGACGAACTCCGGCGGCAGCAACGTGCAGCACCAGAAGTCGCGCGACCTGAAGAGGTGGACGCCTGTGCCGGACGCCGCGCCGGTGCTCGGCGACTGGGTCGGCCCGTGCAGCTTTCGCTCCGGGAGCCCGACCGACAACTGCGTGTGGGCGCCGGAGGTAGCGGCGGTCGACGGCGGGTACGCCCGGTACTACACGGCGCGTGACCGGGCATCGGGCCGTCAGTGCATCGGCGTGGCGACGTCCGCATCGCCCGACGGTCCGTTCGCACCCGTGGGCACGGATCCGCTCGTCTGTCCCACGGCCGAGGGAGGCGCCAGCTACGCGACGGCGTCCGAGCTGCTCGGCCCCTACACGAAGTCCCCCGTACCGCTGATGACGACCGAGCTGATGGACGACCAGGTCGCGGGGCCCGGCGAGCAGGACATCGTGACCGCGAAGGACCGTTCCACCAAGATCGTCTTCCACGGTTGGGACCCGACGTACACCTACCGCGCCATGTACCTGCGCGACCTCAGCTGGGTCGACGACCGCCCGTACGTCGAGGGAGCCGCGGTGCGCTACGAGGCCGAGTCCGGCGTCGTCACCGACGCCCGCGTGCAACAGAACCCGGGTGCCTCGGGCGACGGCGCGTCGGTGGCATGGACTTCCCGACGAGCTCGGTGACCCTGGAGGTGTACGCCCTCGCGAAGCGGACCCACCACGCTGGGGGTCCGCTTCGGCAACGGGTCGCTCGCCCCCGGCGGGTACCCCGTCAGCTCCTCGCACACGGTCACGGTCAACGACCGCTCCGCCGCAGAGGTGGTCTACCCGCACACGAGCTGGGGCGACTGGACGACGGTCGACCACGAGGTCCGCCTGCAGAAGGGCTGGAACACGGTCACGCTGGCCAAGGGCGAGCAGTTCGCCGAGCTGGACGCGGTCGACGTCGGGTGACACCGGTGGGCGTCGGACCGGCGCCGTTCGGGCCCGGGCGGGCGGGCAAGCGCGCCCACCCGGCGCTCAAGGAAACGACGTGAGCGGCCGAAGCACCTCCTGAGAGCAGAAGGCTAAACTGGAGGTGAGACGGATGACCACGATCAAGGCGTCGTGCCCGTGCTGCGGGGATATCGAACTGACCCCGCCGCTGGTACGGCTGGTGGTCTGCTCCGTGTCGGACTGGTCGTTCTACTCGTTCACCTGCACCACGTGCCACGACGAGGTACGCAAGCCGGCCGGG
>JBBSNO010000008.1:0-24273 GCA_038232615.1 Actinomycetales bacterium | reverse complement strand
GCGGCCAAGGCGACGAGCTGCTGCTGCGCCCCGTCATGAAGGTCACGCTCGATGCGCCTGCGCTCTTGGTCCTGCGCAGCCACGAGGCGCTGACGAGAGCTGTGCAGCTCCGCGGCCTGTTGTTCGATCTGCTCGAGCCGTTGCCGGAGCTCTTCCTCGAGGCGGATGTTCCACAGGGCGAGGGCCGACTCGCGCGCCACGACTGCGAGAAGCTCGACGTCCTCGTCCCCGAAGGAATCCTTGGGTCGAGGGCCGCACGCGATCAGACCGATGAGGTGACCGGTCGAGGTCAGGGGGGCCACCAGAACAGGTTCGTCGGCGAACAAGGGACGTAGCGACTCCGCGACCTCGACGGGGAGATCGGCAACCAACACTCCACCGGACAGACCGGTCAGGGCGGTGGGCACCCACCGCGGGAGCACTGCGGACGGGCCGGGTTCGGCTCCCGACACGGCCACGGGCCTGAGCGTCCCGGAGCCATCGCCCGCGATGTAGAGCCAGACGCCCGCCCACGACGCCCCCAGCGCGCCCCTGGCGGCGTCGGCGATCCGGGACCCCAGATGCCGGGCGTCGAGTGCGGGGGCGACCATGTCGCCCAGCTGCGCCAGGGCCATCAACCCGCGCGGCGCGTCTCCATAGAGCACGCGCGCGACCAGTCCCTCCAGGCGCTGCCTCAGGGGCTGGGCCATGAAGCTCACCAGCAGCGCGAGCCCGAGCGCTGCCACCACCTGGGAATCTCGTCCTGCCACACTGACGCCGGCGACGAGCGCGACCCCCAGGAACAGCGCCGTCAGCACCCCGGAGGCCAGCGCGTAGACGAGCCCCTTGGAGATGACGACGTCGATCTCCCACAGTCCGTGCTTGAAGATGGCGATCGCCGCGGCCACCAGGGGGAGCGGAACGGCCAGCACGACGAGGACACCTGCACCGGTGCGCAGCGCCTGGGAGTCGATTGCCTGCACGGGGATCGCCTGAAGCGCGACGGATATCGCCGCGCCCACCAGCAGCCACTTGATCTGCGCTCGAAGCACGGGCCCGGCCCTGCGGAAGCGATCAACCAGTGCCACCACGGCCGCCACCGGTGCCAAGGCGCCCAGCGCGGACGCACACACCGAGGCGAGCTCATAGAGGAGGTGCGGATCGCCCGCCGGTGCGAGGGGGCCGAGCAAGCCCGCAGGCAGCTCCACCCGGATCAGCGGAGGCGGCTCGCCCGGCGGAGCCAGCAGGTAAGCCACCACAGCCAAGACTGGCATCACGATCGTGAGCGCGACGGTCGCTCGCTTCACCACCTTCCGGTGAAAGTTCCCGTCGGGGAAGGCGGCGATCACGAGCACCCACAGCGGCAACAGCGCGGCCGCCACGATCCAGGAGAAGACCAAAGCCACTTGCTCGGTCCAGTCCGGCCACGCCGCCGGCGTGCCCGCGCGGGACAGGACCCCGGCGGCGAGGACGACCGCCCCGAAGAGCACGCCGATCGCGAGATGGGTCAGACCGTAGCGGTTGCGCGGTCGGTGCCAGAGGATGAAGGACCCCAGCGCCGCGGTCCCTACCGCCACTGCCGCGTACTGCAGGAAGGCTGCCGGCGCGGCTCTTCCGCTTGCCGCGTGCAGCCAGAGCCCCGCAGCAGTGGAAGCGACCGCCGTTGTCAGCAACAAGGCCGCACTGCGGCGGGAGATCCTCTCCACGGACGCCATCATCGCCCGAAGTCGCAGCCCCTCGAAAGCCCGATAGCCCACCCTCTGTGGGGGTTGTCCCCCAAGCCGGCGCCGGCTAGCCCGGCACGAGATCGGAGGCTCGCCGGCTCACGGCCCAGCACGTGTCGCCGTAGCGTCGCCCCAACTTGCCCCAGGCATCGCGACCATAGGCGGTGCCCCGTCAGTGAAAGGGGGGCCGTGATGGCTCCAACATCGACGGCTCGAGCATCCGCCGAGCCGCTCGTCCTCGATGGGACGCGGGCGATCATCATGGGCGGTCTCGTCGTCGGTGCGGTGCTCGGGTTCGGCGGCAACTTCGTCGAGCAGAACGACCCGAAGAGCGTCTTGTACGGGCTCAGCGCCCTGGGCCTGATCCTCGCCTCGGTACTGCTCGCCGTCGAGCACGCCGCCAGAGGTCACCGACTCGCCGCGGCCGGTTTCGCGCTGCTCGCCCTCGGCGAAACAAGAGTGCTGAACCCGACCGATGTGCCCGGGGGTGAAGCGTCGTTCGCCGCCGGGGTGCTTCTCTACGCACCCGGCCTACTGATGATCGCACTATCCACGTGGGCGCCGCGCTGGGTTCGCGTCATCGGAGCGATAGCGGCCGTCCCCTTCGCCGCTCATTCCTTGGCCTATCTGGGTGGGGCAGCGATCGACAGCACCGGTGCCCTCGCGGGTATCGGGTACACGCTCTTCACGATAACGATCGTCGGATGGGCCCTTACCGTGCTCCGTTCCGAGAAGGTAGCTCCGAAACGGACCAATCCAGGGCCTTGACACTTGCGACCTGCGGCACGCCCGTACATCGTCCGGTAGACCACGGATATCCCCTATAGCGTTCGCCCATCAGCAGTTCAGGACGTTGCTTCGGGGGATCGTGCTCGCCGTGTCCCACAACACGAACGGCCAATGACGAAGGACCAGGCGATGCACCCAGCGGAGCCGCCCGTGTCACATAGGGATCGGCTACCGGGCCACCGCCTCGAGGAACTCCAACCGGTTGCCCAGCGGGTCTGCGGCGTAGACGCGTCGCAAGCCTGGGAGCTCACCGTCCTGGTGAAGACCTTCCAGCCCGAACTCACCAACCAGCAACTCCAAGTGATGGACCTCGTGAACATCGCGCTGAGCGTCTACGTCTACACGCAGCAGCCGCGATCACGGACCTATGCCGTGCGGATTGTCAGGCGGGACGGCGGAACCGGGGGAATTTGTCCCCCATTCGGCCCAGTGGTCAGGTTACGCGCCGCCGGGGACGTAGACAGAGACTCCCGCGCGTCACGGCCGGCCGCGACTCGTCGTTGATTCAGGTCTCAACTGCTATCAGCGGGATCGGAGCACCCCCTCAGCTGCTGGAGAAGGCGGTACTGTTCACTTCCGGCCCCATGATTGAGGAGCCTGGACCGGCGCGCCGACATGCCGTTCGTCGTTGGCCTCCTCAGGAGAGCAGGGGCGATGACGTGGCCGGGACCGACCAAGGTCGCATCAACCACTCGCGGGCTGACCGGCGGTCGACCGACGCCTCGGTCAACGCCGGCATCATCGAGAGCCGGCTGCACGAGGCACGAGCGGTCCGTCTCTCGATCTCCAGGACCTTGGCACGGCTGGGAGCATGCGGAAGCCGGACCGCCGGAGTCGAGGGGCGACGACGCGGCGGGCGACGAGTCTTCAATGCGGCTGGCACCTCACCACGTCGGGGCACTCCCACCAGCACCTGCGCAGCGCCGAGGTCCTTGTGCAAGGTCCTCGCTGTCAGTCGTCACGGCCGGACCCTGCAACCAGCGCCACCCGGTGAGCCAGAAGGCACATCGGGGCAGAGCGAGAACCGGAGTTGATCATGTACCGAGGACGAGTGCTGCTCGCGGCTGTGATGCTCCTGGCTGCGACGTCGTGCGGGGGCGGCGATGACGATGATGGTGAGGTGCTCCCGGTGGCCACCACACTCCCGCTGCAGGAGTCAGCGCTCGCCGTGGGCGGAGACGTCCAGGCCCAGGCTGAAGATGTCATCGAGGTGGGAATCTCCCAGGAACAGCTGGAGGAGATCGCCCTGGCCTGTCGAGATACTCAGGCGATCCCATTGTCGGAGGACCGTCCCTGCGAGACGATCCTGCGCCCGCTCATCGGGGGGGACGGCTCCTCAGCTCCCTGCCGGCTGACCAACATCTGCGTGAAGGTGTTCGACATCGCAGACGCCGGCTTCGCCACGGAAGGGTACGTCGAGATCACAGACAATCGCCCGGGTGAGTCACTGTGCGCTGCGGACCCGGAGGGTACCTGCCTGCGGATCGGCCTGGAGACCGCCGCGGTGCTCGACCGAATCGTCTCGTCGACGGAGACCGAGCCATCCACGGACACCGGCACCCCGTCGACCGGGACCGAGTCGTCGACGGACACGGAGTCGTCGACGGAGACCGAGTCGTCCACGGACACCGGCACCCCGTCGACCTCGACCACCAGTTCGTCGTGAGATGTCGACCGACACGAACACCGTTGACGATGGCAGCCGAGTAGTCGGTCGCGCGTTCGAGTTCGCCGGTCAGGTCCTGATCCCGGCCGGCGTCCTATCCGCCGTGCTGTACTACTTCGGCTACGTCCGCGAGCAGGCGCTGTTCAGCTACTTCGGCGTGGATCTGGGAAGTCTCGAGTTCACGACGACGGATTACGTGGTACTCAGCGCGGGCCCGGTCTTTGCGCCGCTGGCAAGGATCTGGTTGATTGCCATTCTCGCGCTGGTCGCGCATCACGTGTTAGTCGTCTTGCTCCGCGACGCCAAGCCGCGCGGGTGGCGGGTCGTCTGGAGCGGACTGGCTGTTGTCGCGATGCTTCTGCTTGTCGTCGGTGCCATCGGGCTGCAGTTCCCTTTCGACGTCGTGAGTCCTCTGGTGGCGTCAGTCGCGCTCGGTGCCGGTGCTCTCTTGTTGGAGTACTCGATGTGGATGGCAGGGACTGACCCGGGCCTCAAAAGGACCCTTCTCGAGCTCGTCGAGAAGGTGAAGTGGCCACGCCGTGCTCTCCTCGTGGGTCTCGCGCTGGTAGCGGCCTTCTGGTTGACCGCCAACGTGGCGCACCGGAACGGGATCGAGACGGCCCGGGCAATAGAGCTGTCACTTGCCACTCGCGCGGAGGCCGTCGTGTACTCGACTCAGCGGCTTCAGCTCAGCGGCCCCGGTGTTGACGTGGCTGCCCTCGACGACGCGGAGTCGGGGTTCGCCTTCCAGTACGTGGGCCTACGGATCCTCGTCCACACTGGTGGACGATGGTTCCTGCTGCCGGCTGGTTGGCAGCATGACAATGAAGCCACAGTCTTTCTCCTGCCGGACGACAGCGACGACATCCGGGTGGACCTGCGTCCGTGATCGCATCGAGGACAGGCCCGTCGCGACCGAGGTGTTGCGCTCACCGAGGTCATCCCGCTGGTGGGCGCGACCGGCGCGCTGGCCGAGCCGACGCGAGGCTAGGGGCTGACCTGCGGTGATGCTGGGTGGGCGATACTGGGATCGAACCAGTGACCTCTTCCGTGTCAGGGAAGCGCGCTACCGCTGCGCCAATCGCCCTCGCTTGGTCGGTACCCCGCGGCCGGGGAGCGAGTCCGAGGTGGAGACGGGATTTGAACCCGTGTAGACGGCTTTGCAGGCCGTTGCCTCGCCTCTCGGCCACTCCACCGTTCGGGGCTTGCGCCCCGGGCCGTACCTTCCGAGCGGACGACGGGATTCGAACCCGCGACCCTCACCTTGGCAAGGTGATGCTCTACCAACTGAGCCACGTCCGCACGCTGCGTCGACCCGGTCGAACTGGGTCTCGGCATGCGTCGGAGACTGTAACCGAGCGGCCGTAGGCCAGTCCAACCCGGGCTCGCGCGCCAGCCTGGCAGGATCGGCGCATGAGCATGTCGACGGGGCCGCTGGTGTGGGTCGATGGGCGGGTCCATGAGCCCGGTCAGGCCACGGTGCCGGCGCTCGACCACGGTCTCACCGTCGGCGACGGGGTCTTCGAGACCTGCAAGGTCGTCGACGGCGTGCCGTTCGCACTCACCCGGCACCTGCACCGCCTGGCGCGCTCGGCCGCCGGCTTGGGACTGGTGGCGCCCGAGGAGGAGCAGGTACGGGGTGCGGTCGCCGCGCTGCTCTCGGCGCGCCACCTGGGCTTCGGACGGCTCCGGATCACGTGGACCGGCGGTCCAGGGCCACTGGGGTCGAACCGGATGCCGGGGGTGGGCACGCTCGTGGTGGCCGCAGAGGAGGTGGCGCCCTGGCCGACCGACGTGGGCGCCGTCCGCGTGCCGTGGACCCGCAACGAGCGGGCTGCCACCGCGGGACTGAAGACGACGTCGTACGCCGAGAACGTGGTCGCGCTCGCATATGCGCACGAGCGGGGCGGCAGCGAGGCCCTGCTGGGCAACAGCCGGGACGAGCTGTGCGAGGGCACCGGGACGAACGTGGTGGTCGTGGTCGACGGCGAGCTGGTGACGCCGCCGCTGACCTCCGGATGCCTCGCGGGCATCACCCGCGAGCTCCTGCTGGAGTGGGCAGCCGACGAGGGACTGCCGGTGGTCGAGCGGAGCGTGCCGTTGGCGGTGCTCGACGACGCCCAGGAAGTGCTGCTGACGTCGTCGACCCGCGACGTCCAGCCGCTGGCGCACGTCGACTCGCGCCCGTTGGCGCGAGGTGAGCTGTCCCGGGCGGCGGTCGAGCTGTTCGCCCGCCGCAGCGCGCAGGACCCCGACCCGGTCTAAGGGGTCAGACCAGCAGCGCGGCGATGGCTGCGTCCAGGTCCACGTGGTCGGTCTCGGTGCCCGGTCGCACGAGGTCGATCGTCGCGTCGAGGAACGAGCGAAGGTCGGTCGCGTCGGCCTCCAGGACGGCGCGGCCGTCGGGGGAGGACAGGGCGATCAGGACCAGGTCCTGGCCAGAGCGCCAAGACGGCCACACGTGCACGTCGCCGTCGCCGCAGGGGTGCTGGAGCCCGGTGAGCAGCAGCTCGCGGGCGAAGACCCACTCGACGGTGACGTCGTCCCCGCTGAAGGCGACGGTGACGGCGAAGGGGTCGTTGAGCCTGTACTGCAGGTCCACCGGGAGCGCCACCGCGTCTGCGTCGGGGACCACGAGACGCAGCTCGACAGCGGCGTCCACGTCTGCGTGCGGGCTGAGGGACACGGTGACCTCCGGTTCGTGGTCGCGACCGGGTTGCTGTCGCACCTGTGAGGTGCCCTGTCGGGGGGCTGGCCAAACGCCGATCCGCAGGACTTGGCGAAGCCTTGACCAAACACGGAGGACGTTCTCCCCACGGGCGGACGATTCGGGCTCGATCACGTCGACGAACGTCTCGTCAGCGGGGTCGGTGGTCGTCGGAGCGACCTACGCTGTGCCCGTGGACTCGACGCGACGAACCGGTTCCCGGTCGGAGGGTGACGGTGGCCGGCACGGCGACACCCCCTTCCTGCTGGACGCCGGGGACGACCGTTGGGAGTGGCGCCGCAAGATCAGGGCGGACCCCCGCAAGCACCGCATCTACCGCGGCGTCGTCGGCGTCGTCGGCGTCTTCCTCATCCTGCTGGCCGGCGCGACCGGCTGGCTGCCGGGCCCGGGCGGCATCCCGCTCGCGCTGCTGGGGCTCGCGGTGCTGGCGAGTGAGTTCGAGTGGGCCCAGGACCTGTTGGTCTGGGCCAAGGACAAGGTGCGCGAGATGGGGCGCTGGACGGCGCGCCAGCCGGTCTGGATCCGCGCTCTCGGAGGCGTCTTCACGACGGCCTGCGTCGCGTGCGCGCTGTGGGTCTCCCTGCGACTCTTCGGCATCCCCGGGTGGACCCCGGACACCGTCACGGCGTTCCTCGGCGGGGTACCCGGACTGGGGTGAGTGATCCGGGTTGCACGCGGCCGCCCGCCGGGGTGCGAGCGTGGGACGCTCACTCGCCCATCGGGTAGGGTCTGGCAGCGCTGAGCGGGTGCGGGCACGAAGGACGGTGCCGGTGATCGATGCCACCGGTCAGCAGCGGGCGATTGGCTCAGTGGTAGAGCGCCTCGTTCACACCGAGGAGGTCACTGGTTCGAACCCAGTATCGCCCACTCACCAAGGCCCCGGTCCGCTCACGGACCGGGGCCCTCGCCGTCCGGCAAGGTGTGGGCGGTCCCAGGGTGCGGACCCCGGCCGACAACGCGGCCGAAACGCGGTCGCGGAGACCCCGAGGGGCGCGGATAGCATCGGCGAGCCGTCGTCCGACGCGCGCCGTCCCCAGCTCGAGGAGCCCTACCGTGCCTGCCCTGACCGTGTCCGTCGCCGGCAGCCAGCGGACGGTCGACCAGGGCACGACCGCCGGGGACCTGTTCGCCGACGACCTGCGCGGACCCACCGCCGTCGTCGTGGCCCGGGTCGACGGCGAGCTGCGCGACCTCGCCCACGTGCTCAGCGACGGCGAGGCCGTCGAGCCGGTCACCGTCGACTCCCCGGACGGTCTCGACGTGCTGCGGCACTCCGCCGCGCACGTTCTCGCCCAGGCGGTGCAGGTGGTCGTGCCCGGTGCACGGCTCGGGATCGGGCCGCCGATCAGGGACGGTTTCTACTACGACTTCGACGTCGCCGACCCGTTCACGCCCGAGGTCACCAAGCAGCTCGACAAGGTCATGCAGCGCATCGTCAAGGAGGGCCAGACCTTCCGCCGCCGTGTCGTCAGCGACGAGGTCACCGCGGTCGAGCTGGCCGACGAGCCGTACAAGCTCGAGCTGATCGGCCTCAAGGGTCGCGCAGCGGAGGCGGCCGAGGGCGCCGCCGTGGAGGTCGGTGGCGGCGAGCTGACGATCTACGACAATCTGCGCCGAGACGGCTCGGTGGCGTGGAAGGACCTGTGCCGCGGCCCGCACCTGCCCTCCACGCGGCTGATCGGCAACGGGTACCAGCTCGTGCGCACCGCCGCCGCGTACTGGCGGGGGAACGAGGCCAACCCCCAGCTGCAGCGCGTGTACGGCACCGCCTGGCCGACGAAGGACGGGCTGAAGGCGCACCTGGAGCGGCTCGCCGAGGCCGATCGCCGCGACCACCGCCGGCTCGGCGCCGAGCTCGACCTCTTCTCGTTCCCCGAGGAGATCGGCTCCGGGCTGCCGGTCTTCCATCCCAAGGGCGGCATCGTCCGTCGCGAGATGGAGGACTACTCACGGCGCCGGCACGAGGCCGCCGGGTACTCGTTCGTCAACACCCCGCACATCACCAAGGGCGCGCTCTTCGAGGTCTCGGGCCACCTGCAGTGGTACGCGGACGGGATGTTCCCGCCGATGCACGTCGACTCTGTCGTCAACGACGACGGAGTCGTCACGAAACCGGGCCAGGACTACTACCTCAAGCCGATGAACTGCCCTTTCCACAACCTCATCTTCCGCTCGCGCGGGCGCTCGTACCGCGAGCTGCCGCTGCGCATGTTCGAGTTCGGCTCGGTGTACCGGTACGAGAAGTCCGGTGTGGTGCACGGGCTGACCAGGGTGCGGGGGATGACGCAGGACGACGCGCACATCTACTGCACCCGCGAGCAGATGGCCGGCGAGCTGGTGGACCTGCTCGACTTCGTCCTCAACCTGCTGCGCGACTACGGCCTCGACGACTTCTACCTCGAGCTCTCGACGCGTGACGACTCGCCGAAGTTCATCGGCGACGTCGCCGACTGGGCCGAGGCGACCGAGGCGTTGCGGCAGGCGGCGTCGTCGTCCGGCCTCGACCTCGTGCCCGACCCGGGAGGTGCTGCCTTCTACGGGCCCAAGATCTCCGTGCAGGCCCGCGACGCCATCGGGCGGACGTGGCAGATGTCGACCATCCAGGTCGACTTCCAGCTCCCGGAGCGCTTCGACCTCGAGTTCACCGGGCCGGACGGCTCGCGCCAGCGGCCCATCATGATCCACCGTGCGCTGTTCGGGTCGATCGAGCGATTCTTCGGCGTCCTGCTCGAGCACTACGCGGGGGCGTTCCCGCCCTGGCTCGCCCCGGTGCAGGTCGTGGGCATCCCGGTCGCCGGTGACTTCGCGCCGTACCTGCAAGGTGTCGCGGATCTCCTGCGCGAGAACGGGATCCGCGTCGAGGTGGACGACTCCGACGACCGGATGCAGAAGAAGATCCGCAACCACACGAAGGCGAAGGTGCCGTTCCAGCTCATCGCAGGCTCCGACGACGTCGAGGCCGGCGCCGTCAGCTTCCGGTTCCGCGACGGCAGCCAGGACAACGGCGTTCCGGTGGACGACGCCATCGCCCGGATCGTGGACGCGGTCCGCGCCCGCGCCCAGGTCTGAACAGCACGGCACGAACCCCCTACGCGGTGATCAAGGACTTCGTGTCGTCTCCGGGGACCGGCGCAGCCGTCACGGCTCGCGACGGAGGCCACGGACGACGTCGCGCGCGGTGACGTCGGCGGGCACGTCCTCGGGCTGCGCCTGTCCGAGCGGGCTGGTGGACGCCTGGAGGTAGGCCGCCGCGATCCCCTCGAACAGCTCGGCGGGCAGACCTGTCTCGGCCTGCGTGGCGGCGATCTCGTGCATCTCGTCGACGAACCGCCACGCCTTGGACGACGCCACGGCCACGCCCCGGGGCCACCCGGGGACGTCGTCCGGCCACGCCCGCGCCGTGTCGGCCAGGAAGGCGTCGGTGACGCCGTGCGCCTCCGCGACCACCAGGGCGTGCATCACCAGGGCTTTGGTGCCCTTGTACAGCGACGCAGTGCACATCTTCAGCGCCGAGGCGGTGCCGAGCACGCCGTCCAGCACGACCGCGTCCACCCGGGGGTTGGTCAGCGCGAGCACCTCGCCGGCCCTCGTGCCGCTCAGGTACACGCGGGTCGGGTCGTCGCCCCCACCGGGTGGACCGCCCGAGATGGAGCCGTCGACGAGGTCGCACCCGGCGTCCGCGAGCAGGGCCGCCACCTCACGGACGCGCCCCGGTGAGACGGCGTTGAGGTCAAGCACCAAGGGATGGGAAGCGCTCTGCCGAGCCGCCTGAGCCACCGCGGCGGCGACGGCGGTGGCTGCTGCCGGGGGGACGACGGAGACGACGACGTCCGCCACCGCGATGACGTCGTCCAGCGTCATGAGCTCCAAGAGGCCTGCACCCGAGGCCAGCGCCCGCGTCCGGTCGCTGCGGCCGGACGGGGTCATCACCACGCGGTGCCCGCCCTCGACCCACCCCGCGCCCAGCGCGCTGCCCATCGACCCGACTCCGACCAGTCCCACGGTGCTCATCTCCGGCACGCTACCGACGCGCCACTCCGCCTTGCCCACCAGACGGCTCGCCCACCCAGACGGCTCGCCCGGTCACGCGTCGACCTCCTGGCGTGATGAGCACCTCGGCGCCGTGCAGGCGTCCGCCGTGCACGTCGGCGGGAGCGGCGGGTGTCCCCGTCGATCCTGAGCGCGACCATGATGGAGCCATGAACGACGTGCAGGTCGAGGCGCCCGGTGGCCACCCGGGCGAGCCCGACGGTTTCGAGCGGCTGTGGACGCCGCACCGGATGGTCTACCTCGAGGGCGAGGACAAGCCGACGGACGACGTGGTCGGCCAGGGTTGCCCGTTCTGCCGGGTGCTCCCGCGGGACCAGGGGTCGGACGACGACGAGCGCCTGCTCGTGGTGGGCCGCGGGGCCGAGTGCTTCGCGGTGCTCAACCTGTATCCCTACAACCCAGGGCACCTGATGGTGTGCCCCTATCGCCACGTGGCTGCCTACCCCGACCTGACGGCGGCCGAGACGACCGAGGTCGCCGCCATGACGCAGACGGCGATGCGGGTGCTGTCAGAGGTCTCGGCGCCGCACGGCTTCAACCTCGGGATGAACCAGGGCGCCGTCGCCGGGGCCGGGATCGCGGCGCACCTGCACCAGCACGTCGTCCCGCGCTGGGGCGGCGACTCGAACTTCTTGCCGATCATCGGCCGTACGAAGGCCCTGCCGCAGCTGCTGGGTGACACCCGTCGCCGGGTCGCCGAGGCCTGGCCCGACGCCTGAGAGGCAACGCCGGGCGGCCAGCACCAACGAGCCCGCGCGCTCAGCGGGCACGAACGCGACCAGGCACACCGCGAGCGCCATGAAGTGGATGCCGATGGCCAGGTAGGTCAGCAGGCGGAACGAGCCCCAGAACGCCACCGCGAACCAGATCAAGCGCCCGCGCAGCCACAGCATCACGGGCGAGGTGAGCTCGGCCAGCAGCACCGTCCACTGGCCCACGACCAGCACGCCCGGCACTGCCGCGAGCTCCAGTGCCAGGTCGCTTCCGCGGCGCGAGAAGGCCCACGAGAACGTGGCGCCGTTGGCCCACAGCAGGCCACCGAACCGGAACTTGGCCAGCGCGGCCAGGAAGTAGCTGGCGACGACGGCGAGCTGCACGGCGCGCAGCGCCCAGCCGACCCGCTCGTCGCCGTCCTGCATCCGCCACCGCCGCCACGACGCGCGCCCGGCCGTCGGCAGCACCGCGAGCGCCACGACGAGGGCGAAGCTGTCGTGGTCGAACTTGCCGTAGGCAGAAGTTGTTGGTCTGCCAGTCCAGGACGGCCAGGAAGCACACCCAGCCGGCCAGCCGGGGGAGTCGCCCGGTGGCCGCGACGAGCGCACTGAGCACGAGCACCGCCTGGAGCACGTGCAGGTAGAGCGGCCCGGCAGGAGGCAGGTTCAGCCGCTCGCGCAGCAGGGTCGGCGTGTAGAGCGAGGCGGGGACGTCGGCGTGGCCGATGGGGTCGTTGGCGATGCGCTGGGTGTGCACGATCGCGAAGCCGTAGACGACCAGTCGCAACATCGCGAGGCGCGGGCGGCAGCGCCGGCGCCAGGAACGACCTCACCGCAGGGCCTGCGGGTCCTCGACGGCCCACTGGCCAGCAGACGGTTCTCGCGGGAGACCTCCTCGCCCGCGGACAGCTGCGACACCCGCTGCATCACGCGCAGCTCGGTGTACCGCGGCTCGTCCGGCAGCCGCCGGGCGTGCGTGACGGCGATCGCCTCGAGCAGCGACGGCTCCGCGACCACGCGCCCGAGCTGCCCTTCGAGCTCGGCGCGCCCCAGGCCGATGCCTCCTATGCCGAAAGCGACGCGCACCGTCGTCCCGGCGGTGGTGTCGGCGTCGACGTACGTCGAGCGGATCTCGCCGCCGGAGCGTCGTCGGTGTCGGTGTGCTCATGGGGACCCGCTCGCCACCGCCAGGCGAGGGTTGTCATCCGGGGCTGCTCCGGCTCGCCCCCGGGGAGACCCGCCATCGCCGCCAGCGCTCGACGCCACGGTCGCGGTACTGCTCCAGGGGCAGGAACGCCAGCATCATCACCAGGTGGGGCCAGAACGCGATGGTGATGCCGGCGTACGTGGCGACGTGGAACAGGTACCAGGCCGCCACCATCCGACGACGCCAGCGCTCGGAGAGGAAGAAGATCAGGGGCGACGCCAGCTCGGCGGAAAACAGGCCCCACTGGGCGGCGTGCAGGAGGAAAGGGACGTCCAGCATCCACTCCGACAGCGGCGTGCCACGGCGGACGACGGCACGCACCATCGTCGCGGAGTTCACCCAGTCCCAGCCACCGAAGCGGATCTTCGCGATCGCGGAGAGGAAGTAGGTGGCGATCGCGGCCAGCTGCACCGCGCGCAGGGCGAAGCCGGCGGCCTCGCTGCGACGACGGTCCGACAGGTGCGCGAGGCCGACGGTCGGCAGCAGGAACAGGGCCACGAGGAAGTCGGCGCGGTCGTGGTCGACCTTGCCGTAGGCGAACGCGACGTACTGGTACCAGGACCAGCAGATCGCCGTGGCCCACCCCAGTGTGCGGGGGAACCTGCCGCTCATCGCGGCCAGCGCGAAGGCGACGCTGCCCCACTTCAGCAGCTCGACGAGCAGGGGCGTCGCTGCTGGGATGCCGAGCAGCTCGCCGACGACGAGCGGCTCGTACCAGACCGGGTCCGCAGCGCCGTGGAAGTGGCCCGAGGTGTGCAGCTTCAGCACGTCGACGACCACGAAGGCGAAGACCGCGATCCGCAGCAGCCCGATCCTGGCAAGGGGCACCTCGGTGAAGAGCCAGAGGTTCAGCCGCTGCGGGACGCCGGCGACCCATGCCGCGCCACCGGCCGCCCGTGCGCCCAGGTCGGTGCCTGCAGCTCCGCGGCTCACTGCTGGACCACCACGCCGCCCCCGTCGGCCGTCCACTCGGCGACCACCCGCTCGCGCGTCTCCCCGGTGGGGACGCGGTTCTCCAGCACCGTCGACCGCCGGACGAGGCGGACGCCGGTCCACGGCTCGTCGTCGGGGTCGAGCCGCGCGTGCGCCTCGGCGAGGGTGGCGAGCATCGCCGGGTCGGCCAGGATCTGGTTCTGCCGTCCCTCGACCTCGGCGCGGTTCAGTCCCACGTTCGGGGGGTTGAGTCCGGTGTCGACCCACGCCGGGTCGCCGGCGACCTGCACCTGCAGCGCCGACACGGTGACGGCGGCGTTCGGCGACGTCGAGGTGGAGAACATCCGCCACGGCCCGAGCGGCCACCAGTGGTCGTCGCCGACGAGGCTGCCCGACACGTAGCCGACGGTCAGCAGGCAGACGAGGGCGGCCCGCCAGGCCCGGCCGCGTCGTCTGAGCCGCACCCGGTGCGGAGACGGGTCGATGCCCGAGGAGGGGCCGGGGCGCGGGGAGGGGCCGGGGCGCGAGGAGGGGCCGGGGCCACGACCGGGAGACCCCGTCGGAGGCGCGGTGGTGCCGCTGGACATGGGGCGCAGCCTACGAGACGTCCCCGGCGGCCGAGGGCGGTTCGCCCGCCCCGGCCAGCGTCGCCGCGACGTGGGGCGGAGCCAGGGAATGGTGGGCGTAGGCCCGTACGAACGAGCCGGTACCGTGCCCGAGGCCGCGCAGGTCGGCGGCGTACCGGGTGAGCTCGAACGCGGGGACCTCCGCGTCCACCGCCGTCCGGCCGGACCCGACCGGTTCCGTGCCTCGCACGCGAGCGCGCCGCGCGGAGAGGTCGGCGAGCACCGCGCCGAGGAACTCGTCGTCCACGACCGTCGTGACGGCGTCCACGGGCTCGAGCAGCCCGACGCCACCGCCGCGGGCCGCCTGTTCCAGGGCCGCTGCGGCGGCGGCCGCGAAGGCCGCTTCCGAGGAGTCGACGGCGTGGGCCTTGCCCCCGACGAGTCGCACCCGGACGTCGACCACCGGGTAGCCGGCCAAAAGGCCGCGGGCGAGCCGGACCCGCACGCCCTTCTCCACGGCGGGCACGTAGCGGCGAGGGACGGCACCCCCGGTCACGGCATCGACGAACTCGACGCCGGTCCCCTCCGGCAGCGGCTCGACCTCCAGGTCGACGACGGCGTACTGACCGTGCCCCCCGGACTGCTTGACGTGCCGGCCCTGTCCGCGGGAGGGGACGGTGAACGTCTCCCGGACGGCGACCTTGACCGGTGAGGTCACGATGTCGACGCCCGAGCGGGTCCGCAGGCGCTCCAGCGCGGTGTCCCGGTGGGCCTCGCCGAGGGTCCAGAGCACGACCTGACCGGTGGCCGGGTCGACCTCGAGCCGCACCGTGGGGTCTTCGGCCCGCAGCCGCGCCAGGGCCTCCGCGAGGTGGGCCTCCTGGCTGGCGGCACGCGGCGCGACGGCGGTGGGCAGCAGCGGCTCGGGAAGCACCCACGGCTCCAGCAGGGCGGGGTCGGCCGGGTCCGACAGGGTGTCCCCGGTCTCGGCCGCAGAGAGCCGGGACGCCGCCACGATGTCCCCGGCCACCGCCCGCGGCACGGTCGGCCCGCTGGCCCCCTGCAGCCGCGAGAGGGACCCCACCCGTGCGTCGACGTCGTGGTGGGGGTGCCAGTCCGGGTGCCCGGCCGGCCGGTCGCCGAGGTGCCCGCTGACGTGCACCGGGGAGTCGGGCAGCAGCGTTCCGGAGAACACCCGCACGAGGCTGACGCGGCCCACGTACTGGTCGGTCGTCGTCCGCACGACCTCGGCGACGAGGGGCCCGGCGGGGTCGCAGGTCATCGCCTCGCGGGGTTGGCCCTGGGGCGTCCACACCGGGGGCAGCGGGTGCTCGGCGGGGGACGGGAAGCCGCGGACCACCAGCTCGAGGAGCTCGGGGACGCCCAGCCCGGACGTCGGCACGACCGGCAGCACCGGGTGGAAGGAGCCGCGGACGACCGCCGTCTCCAGGTCGGCGATCAGGGTGGCCTCCTCGATCTCGTCGCCGTCGAGATAGCGGTCGAGCAGGGTCTCGTCCTCGGACTCGGCGATGATCCCCTCGACGAGCGCGTTCCGCCTGGCCTCGACGACCTCGAGGTGCTGCGTCTCGGCGGGGCGCGCCGTGCGGGTGCCGTCGCTGGCGTCGTAGAGGGTGCCGGTCAGCAAGCCGATCAGACCGGCCGGGGACTCGTCGTCCGCCAGCAGGGGGAGGTAGAGGGCCTGCAGGCCCGTCCCGAACAACCGCTGGCAGATCTCGACGACGACCTCGAAGTCGCCTCGCGGCTGGTCGACGTGCGTGACGACGACCGCACGGGGCATGCCGACCGCGGCGCACTCCTCCCACACCAGGCGGGTGGCGGCGGAGACGCCGTCGACGGCGGATACGACGAAGAGGGCGGCGTCTGCCGCGCGCAGGCCTGCCCGCAGCTCACCGACGAAGTCCGGGTGTCCCGGGGTGTCGACCAGGGTGATCCGGACCGGGGAGGCGGCGGTGCCGGCGACGAGGGCGTCGTCCGCCACCACCGCGTCGGCCACGGCGAGCGACACCGAGTGGCCCAGGCGGTGCTCGATCGCCTCGTGGTCGGTCACCGTGGTGCCGTTTTCGACGCGGCCGGCCCTGGTCACCGACCCCGTCCGGGCCAGCACGGCCTCGGCGAGGGTGGTCTTGCCGGCGCCGGGGTGCCCGACGAGGACGACGTTGCGCACGCTCGCGCGTTCCAGCCCACCCATGTCGCCGCCTGTCGTTCGAGAGCGCCCCGGACCGCCCGACGCGGCCGGAGCACCATCCTCCACTGGATAGGCTCCCCGCCGATGCTCAACCGATACGCGCGCGCCCTGCTCACCCGGCTGCTCGGCCCGGTGGCCGCCGGTCTGCTCCGCCTGGGGGTCAGCCCGGACGTCGTCACGGTCGTCGGCACGCTCGGGGTGTCCGGTGCCGCCCTGCTGCTCTACCCGACCGGTCACCTGCTCGCCGGGACGCTCGTCATCTCCGTCTTCGTCTTCTCCGACGCCCTTGACGGGATCATGGCGCGCGCCTCGCAGCGGTCCGGGCCGTGGGGCGCCTACCTCGACTCCACGCTCGACCGGGTCGCCGACGCGGCCGTGTTTGGCGGGCTGGTGCTGTGGTTCAGCGGCGGGGGGGACCACCGGGCCACCGCCGTCCTCGCGCTGGCCTGTCTCGTGCTCGGCGGCGTCGTGTCCTACGCGAAGGCCCGTGCCGAGGGTCTGGGCATGACGGCGGACGTCGGCATCGCCGAGCGGGCCGAGCGGCTCGTCGCCGTGCTGGTGGCCACGGGTCTGGTCGGGCTCGGGCTGCCCCGGGTGCTGCTGACGGTCGTGCTCGTGCTGCTCGCCCTCGCCAGCGCCGTCACCGTCGTCCAGCGGATGCTCGCCGTGCGCAGCCAGGCCCTGGCCCGCTCGTGACCCTGCACGGAGTCCTTGATCCCCGCGGGGACGTGCACGGAGTCCTTGATCCCCGCGGAGGGGATGGGTGGTGATCAAGGATGCCCTGCAGGTCCCGGCGGCCGTGCGTGCGCTGGGCACGCGGTCGGTCGCGCTGCGGCACCGCACGTCGGTGCTGGCGTACCTCGGCGGCTGGCGCCTGGTCCGCGTGCTGCCCGAGCGGCTGGCCTACCGGCTCTTCGAGGCGCTGGCCGACGTCGCCTGGCGCCGGCGCGGCAAGGGCGTGCGACGGCTCGAGGCGAACCTTCGCCGGGCCCGGCCGGATGCCGACCAGCAGACGCTGAGAGCACTGTCGCGCGAGGGGATGCGTTCGTACCTGCGCTACTGGTGCGACGCGTTCCGGATGCCGTCGTGGTCAGCGGACAGGATCGCCGGCACCTGCCGCCCGGTGGGTGACGGGCCGGTCCGCGAGGCCCTGGCGTCCGGCCGCGGGGTCGTGATGGCACTGTCGCACCAGGGCAACTGGGACCATGCCGGTGCCTGGTCCGCGCTGAGGCTGGCGAAGGTGACGACCGTCGCCGAGCGGCTGGAGCCCACCGAGGTCTTCGATGCGTTCGTGGCGTTCCGCGAGCGGCTCGGCATGGAGATCCTGCCGCTGACCGGTGGGGGAGAGGTGTTCCGGACCCTGACCCGGCGCCTGCGCGACGGCGGTTTCGTCCCGCTGCTGGCCGACCGCGACCTGACGTCCACGGGCGTGGAGGTCGCGTTCCTCGGCGAGCCCGCTCGGATGGCCGCCGGCCCGGCGGCGCTGGCGGAGCTGACCGGCGCGGCGCTTGTGCCGGTGAGCATCTACTACGAGCCGAGCGCCGCGTCGCCGTCCGGCTGGGGCATCGCCGTCGACTTCGCGCCCGAGGTCGTCGTCCCCGACCTGCCCCGGCGCTCGCAGCGGGTGGCCGCGATGACGCAGGCGTGTGCGGACGTGCTCGGAGCGGGCATCGCGGCCCACCCGCAGGACTGGCACATGCTGCAGCGCGTCTTCGTCGCCGACCTGGAGCCGCGCCGTTCCCCGGTCGACGCGAGCGGGTCGGCGCAGGCACCCGGATGAGGGTCGGGATCGTCTGCCCCTACTCGTTCGACGTCCCGGGCGGGGTGCAGTTCCACGTCCGCGACCTGGCCGAGCACCTCATCGCCGGCGGCCACGACGTCTCGGTGCTCGCGCCGGCGGACGACGACACCCCGGTGCCCGACTACGTCGAGCCCGCTGGTCGCGCGGTCCCGGTGCCCTACAACGGATCGGTGGCCCGGGTGACGTTCGGCCCGGTGAGTGCCACGCGGGCCCGCCGGTGGCTGGCCGAGGGGTCGTTCGACGTCCTGCACATCCACGAGCCCATCACGCCGAGCCTGGCGATCCTGGCCCTGTGGGCAGCGACGGGCCCGATCGTCGCCACGTTCCACACGGCCAACCTGCGCTCGCGGGCGATGCAGGCGGTGTACCCGCTGGTGCGTCCGAGCCTGGAGAAGATCTCGGCGCGCATCGCCGTCAGCGAGGACGCGCGCCGCACCGTGGTCGAGCACCTCGGCGGCGACGCGGTGGTGATCCCGAACGGCGTCTACGTCGACGTCTTCGCCGACGCCCCGGTGCGGCCGCGGTGGCAGGGCACCGAGCAGGCGCCGACGCTGGCGTTCCTGGGGCGCATCGACGAGCCGCGCAAGGGCCTGCAGGTGCTGTGCCGGGCGCTGCCCCGGCTGCGGGCATCCCACCCGGGGCTGCGCGTGCTGGTGGCCGGCCGGGGGGACCGCGAGGACGCCGAGGCGCTGCTGGGTGAGCACTTGAGCGCCGTGGAGTTCCTCGGGCCGGTCACCGACGCGGAGAAGGCGTCGCTGCTGCGCTCGGTCGACGCGTACGTGGCACCGCAGACCGCGGGGGAGAGCTTCGGCATCGTGCTGGTCGAGGCGATGAGCGCCGGGACCTGCGTCGTCGCCAGCGACCTGGGGGCCTTCCGCCGGGTGCTGGACGACGGGCGGCTCGGGGTGCTGTTCCGCGCCGGTAACGCGGACTCGCTCGCCGATGCGGTGACCCGGTGCCTGGACGACCCGGCGCGTCGCGCGGCCACCGCGGCCGCCGGGCAGGCCGGCGTCCGGCGCTACGACTGGTCCGTCGTGGCAGCCGACGTGCTTGCCGTCTACGAGACCGTCGTGCCGCCCGCCCGCTGGGGTCGCTACCGGTCCACCGTCGAGGAGGACCCCCGCACCCGCGGCCTGCTGGGCCGGTGGCGCGCGTGAGCCTGCCGGGAGGGACGCCGATGGCGCTGCCCGAGGTCTTCGGGTGGCAGGTCCCGTCGTCGTGGCTGCTCGTGGTCGTCGTCCTGGCGGCGCTGAGCTGGTACCTCGCGGCGTCCGCGAGCCGGCTGGACCGGCTGCACCACCGCGTCGACGGGGCCCGCGGGGCGCTGGAGAACCAGCTGCTGCGGCGTGCGACGTCCGCGGGGGAGCTGGCGGGCTCCGGCCTGCTCGACCCGGCGACCGCCCTGCTGCTGGCCGGGGCCGGGGCCGAGGCGGTCGCAGCCGGCGAGGAGTTCGACGGGCAGCGTGTCTTGGGGCCGACCGCCCCCTGGCCGGGCGCGGACAGCGTCGAGGACCGGGAGAGCGCAGAGAGCGACCTGTCCAGGGCCCTGCGGCTGGCGCTGGACGACCGCGCCCTGGTCGCCGACCTGCGCGCCGACCCGCTGGGCGCGGACCTGCTCCGGGCGCTGGACGCCTCGTGCCACCGGGTCGAGCTCGCCCGGCGGTTCCACAACGACGCGGTCAGCCAGGCCGAGCGGGTCCGCGCCAAGCGGGTCGTGCGCTGGGCGCGCCTGGCCGGGCGCGCCGGGCGGCTGGCGACCTTCGAGATGGACGACGCCCCTCCGGCGGCGATCCGCGGCTGAGAGCGGGCCTACCATGGAGCTTGAGGCACGCGGGTCCCCGCGCAGCCGTCACGTCTTCCGAGCGAGGTCCGCGGTGTCCACCCCCGAGCAGTCCCGTCCCGACTCCCTGGCCGGCAGCGAGCACGCCGCCGCCGCAGATCCTGCGGCCTTCGGCGAGCAGCCGTCCGCGGTCGGCACCGCCCGCGTCAAGCGCGGGATGGCGGAGATGCTCAAGGGCGGCGTGATCATGGACGTCGTCACCGCCGACCAGGCGAAGATCGCCGAGGACGCCGGGGCGGTCGCCGTGATGGCGCTCGAGCGCGTCCCCGCCGACATCCGCTCCCAGGGCGGCGTCGCCCGGATGAGCGACCCCGACCTCGTCGACGGCATCATCTCCGCGGTGTCCATCCCGGTGATGGCCAAGGCGCGGATCGGTCACTTCGTCGAGGCGCAGGTGCTGCAGTCTCTCGGCGTCGACTACGTCGACGAGTCCGAGGTGCTGACCCCGGCCGACTACTCGCACCACATCGACAAGTGGGCGTTCACCGTGCCGTTCGTCTGCGGTGCCACCAACCTGGGCGAGGCCCTGCGCAGGATCACCGAGGGCGCGGCGATGATCCGCTCCAAGGGCGAGGCCGGCACCGGGGACGTCTCCAACGCGACCATGCACATGCGCAAGATCGGCGGACAGATCCGCGCGCTGTCGTCGATGAGCAAGGACGAGCTGTTCGTCGCCGCGAAGGAGCTGCAGGCGCCGTACGACCTGGTGGCCGAGATCGCGGAAAAGGGGAGGCTGCCCGTCGTCCTGTTCACCGCCGGCGGCATCGCCACCCCCGCCGACGCGGCGATGATGATGCAGCTCGGCGCCGAGGGCGTGTTCGTGGGCTCGGGCATCTTCAAGGCCGGCAACCCCGCCGAGCGGGCGGCTGCCATCGTCAAGGCCACCACGTTCTACGACGACCCCGACGTGATCGCGAAGGTCTCGCGCGGGCTGGGCGAGGCCATGGTCGGGCTCAACGTCGAGGCCATCCCCGAACCGCACCGGCTGGCCGACCGCGGCTGGTGAGCTGAGCTCGCGTGGACCCACGTCCGGAAGAGGGACGCCGACGATGCGGCGGCCCCCTCCCGGGACGAGTGCCTGATCAGGTCAGGGCGTCGCAGATCACGCGGTCGACGACGGTGGGGTCGGAGTACACGTCGTGGACGCCCTTCATGCTCGCAATGACGTCGAACTCGGCGCCGGGCTCGAACACCACGGATCCCGTGTCGTGCAGCACCAGCCCGCCGCCGCCCGGTGACTTCGCCAGGTAGATCGCGCCCACCTCAGTGAGGACCCGGGAGTCCCGATCACCGGGGACCAGGTAGGTGTAGTGGCGGTTGAAGTGCCCGGAGATGGTCAACGAGGGTCCGTCGCCGGTCGGTGACAGGGAGAAGGCGTCGCCGGGGAAGTCCAGGTGCACCACCGTCTTCGTGGCGAGTCCCTCGGCGGTCTGCCAGCGGGTCATCCGCTCCCGCCCGGTGCCGCTGACGTAGACGTCCTGCCCGTCGCACTTCAGCCCGAACAGCTCGTTGGCGTACGTCTGCTCGGAGCTGCCCTGGCAGGTGATCTTGACCCCTGTCTCGAAGCAGCTCCAGGGCGCGAAGGCCGGGTTGAGGGTCGGCACCATCAGGGCGGGGTCGACCTGGTGCGGGGACTTGGCCTCGGCGGTCGGGGCCAGGACCGCGAGGGTCAACAGGACGGCGGAGCCGGCGGCGGCCCGGGCGAGCACGGTGTGGACGGTGGTTCGACGGGTTCTCATGAGGTCTCCTTGCTGGATGTCGGGCTGGGTGGGTTACTCGTGCTCAGTGCTGAGCGGCGGTTCAGTGCAGCGGGGCGGTGCCCCAGTCGGCCTGGTGCTCGGCCGCGACGTCGGGCGAGACGTACGCCCGGCCGCTCCCGTCCGGCGCCATCGTCATCAGGCCCTCGGTGAACGTGCCGTCGGCGAGCCGGCCGTGGCCGAAGACGATCTGCTGCCCGTCCGGCGACCAGGCGGGGTCGGAGGAGTGCTCGAAGCGCAACGACTCGAACCGGCCGACGCCGGTCGTCCCGTGGTCGTCGGTCAGGTTCTCCAGCCCGGAGCCGTCCGGGCGGACGACGTAGACGCTGGGCCCGTTGCCGAGGTGGGTGAAGTTGGTCTCGAAGACGATGCTCGTGCCGTCGGGGGACCAGTCGGCGTCACCGGCGCGGATGCCCCAGCTGGTCAGCCGCCGCAGGTCCGAACCGTCGGCGTCGACGACGAACAGCGCCGACGTCTCGCCGGCAACCCGCCAGTCCTGGCCCGGCGGCGTGCTGCCGAAGCGGACCCGCGTGAAGACCACCCGGCTCCCGTCCGGCGAGAACCGGGGCGCGAAGTCGAGGTCGCCGCTGCCGGTGTCGGTCAGGCGCCGTAGGAGGGTGCCGTCGCTCGCGTCCATCACGTAGATGCCCTGGGCGGCGTCGCCGGCGATCCCGGAGCCGTACACGATCTCGCGTCCGTCGGGGGACCAGGCGGCGTCGAAGTTCGACCCGTCCGAGGTCAGCTGTTCGAGCGAACCCCCGTCGGGCGCCATGGTGAAGATGTCATTGCGGAGCTCGTCGTCACCACGGTCGGGATCGACCCGGTCGGAGTCGAAGGCGATCCGGGAGCCGTCGGGCGACCATGTCGGCCAGCCACTGGACGAGTCGCCGTCGGTGAGCTGCTCGAGCGCGGTCAGGTCTGGGTTCGAGGTCCAGACCTGCCAGTTGCCGGCGTCGTCGGAGTACATGAAGGCCAGCCGGCCGTTCTCGCCCGGCGGAGTGGCTCCTGCGGAGCCGGCAGGACCGGCCAGGGTCACGGCGACGAGTGAGATCAGGACGGGAACGGTGGTGCGCAACGACTTCACGGGAACCTCCGGGTCGGGTGCTACCGACGCTAGGGATCGGTCGACGCCCTGGAATCCGTGCCAACCCGTGCCGTGGCGCGGATGCGGGTGTGGCTGTCCACAGTGTGTCGACCGCGCGGCTCTGCCAGCCTCGCTACGTGCGCCCCACGGTGCTCATCGTCGACGACCACGCGTCCTTCCGTGCTGCCGCGACGGCGCTCCTGGAGGCAGAGGGCTTCACGGTCGTCGGGGACGCCGACGACGGGACGCAGGCGTTGTCCGAGGTCGAGCGGCTGCACCCTCAGGTGGTCCTGCTCGACGTGCAGCTGCCAGGGCTGGACGGCTTCGAGGTCGCCCGGCTACTCGCGGCCGCGCCGTTCCCACCGACGGTCCTGCTGATCTCCAGCCGGGGTGCCGCGGAGTACGGCGACCGGCTGGCGCGCTCGCCGGCCCGCGGCTTCCTGGACAAGCGATCCCTCTCCGGCGCGGCCCTCACCCGGCTCCTGTCGTGACGCCGCCACGCGCCCGCGTCGAGGCCGCCGGGTGGGGGACGGCGATGGCCGCCGGGCTGGCCGTCGACCTCGCCGGGTTCGGTCCGGACGACGTCGCCGGCTGGCTCCCTGACGTCGCGGTCGGCTGGACCTTCCTCGCCGGCGCCATACTGATTCGTCGGCGTGTACCGGGTGATCGGCTCGCGCTGCTGCTGGGACTGACGGGCATCACCTGGTTCCTCGGGAGCCTGGACCCGGGTCTGACCTTCGTGCACCGTGGACCGCTGGTGCACCTGCTGTTCGCGTACCCCGCCGGTCGGGTGGGAGGGGTCGGCCGGGCGGTGGTCCCTGCGGCGTACGTCGTTGCGATTCTCCCGGGGGCGTGGGGCAGCGAGCCGGCGACGATCGGTCTGGCCGCAGGGCTGCTCGCTGCTGCCGTCCTGCACCGCGACGCAGCGCGTGGGCCAATGCGGCGGGCGCGGCAGCAGGCGGCAGTCGTCTCGGCCGTCGTGCTGCTGATCCTCGTCGCCTCGGCGACGGCCAGACTGGTGTTCACCCAGGGCGACGCTGACGGGGTGACCCTGGTGGCGTACGAGGTCTGTCTGGTCGCGGCCGCCCTGGCCGCGACCCGTGGAGTCGTGCGCGGGACGTGGCGACGGACTCCGGTGACCGATCTCGTGGTGCAGCTGGGCGGCGACCGCTCCGGCGCGGTCCGTGACGCGCTGGCACGGGAGCTGGGCGATCCCTCCCTGCAGGTGGG
>JBBSNO010000007.1:0-28535 GCA_038232615.1 Actinomycetales bacterium | reverse complement strand
TCGGCGATCGTGCTGGTCGACGGCGTCGACGCAGGTCTGGTGGTCGTCGACGCGTACGCCGCGGAGCACCTGGAGGTCCAGACCCGCGACGCGGCCGCCGTCGCCGCCCGGGTGCGCAACGCGGGTGCGGTCTTCGTCGGCCCGTGGGCGCCGGTGTCCCTCGGCGACTACTGCGCCGGCTCGAACCACGTGCTCCCCACGGGCGGGTGCGCCCACCACTCCAGCGGCCTGTCGGTGCAGACGTTCCTGCGGGGCATCCACGTCGTCGACTACAGCCGGAACGCCCTGGCCGAGGTCGCCGGCCACGTCGTGGCGCTCGCGGACGCGGAGGACCTGCCGGCGCACGGCGAGGCTGTCCGGGCGCGGTTCTCGTGACGACGACGGCGTCAGGCCTGCGGGTGGTCCCGTTCGTGCCGCGACAGGCGGTTCCCGAAGTCGGCGAGCGAGTCGTGGAAGCCGTCCAGGCGGAGCTCCACACGTGCCAGGCGGGACTCGACCCCGCCCAGTCGGACGTCGATGCCGTCGATGCGCCGGTTGACATCGTCGAACCGGTTGTTCATGTCGTCGAACCGGTTGTTCATGTCGTCGAACCGGTTGTTGACGACGACGTGGAGGTCGCCGACCCGGTCGCCCACCTGTCGCGTCAGCGCGTACATGGCCCCCAGCGCGATCACGACGACGGAGATCACGCTGCCCAGGTAGGCCGCAAGGTCCATACCCTGGACGGTACTCCGCCGGACCCGTGGGCGCAGGGCTCGTCCACAGGCCCGGCCGGCGTTCCGTGAACGGCATGGACCAGCTCCCGCTGCGGGACGACCTGCGTGGCAGGACCCCGTACGGCGCACCGCAGCTGGACGTCGCGGTGCGCCTGAACACCAACGAGAACTCGTACGACGTGCCCGACGACGTCGTCCGTGCCGTCATCGAGGCGCTGGCCGGGCAGGTGCCGCACCTGAACCGCTATCCCGACCGCGAGGCCACCGCGCTGCGCGAGGACCTCGCGGCGTACCTCGGCCACGACCTGCGCCCCGAGCAGGTGTGGGCGGCCAACGGCTCCAACGAGGTGCTGCAGCAGGTGCTGCAGGCGTTCGGCGGCCCCGGGCGGACGGCACTGGGGTTCACCCCCGCCTACTCCATGCACCCGATCATCACCGTCGGCTGCGGCAGCACCTGGGTCGACGGCCAGCGGGACGACGACTTCGACCTCGACGCCGACCACGTCGCAGCGCAGGTGCGTGAGGTGGACCCCGACGTCGTGTTCCTGTGCTCTCCCAACAACCCCACGGGAACGGCGCTACACTACGGCGTCGTCACGGCGGCCTACGAGGCCGCGCGGGGGATGGTCGTGGTCGACGAGGCCTACGCCGAGTTCGCGCGCCCGGGCGCGCTGTCAGCGTTGTCGTCGTTGCCCGGCCGGCCGCGCCTGGTGGTGACCCGCACGATGAGCAAGGCGTTCGCGCTGGCCGGTGCCCGTGTGGGCTACCTCGCCGCCGACCCGGCCGTGGTCGATGCACTGCGGCTCGTGCGCCTGCCCTACCACTTGTCGTCGCTGACCCAAGCGGCCGCTCGAGCCGCTCTGGGCCACGCCGGCACGCTGCTGTCCACGGTGGAGGCCATCAAGGGCCAGCGCGACCGCATCGTCGCGACGCTTCCTCGGCTCGGCCTGCACCCGGTCGCCAGCGACGCGAACTTCGTGCTCTTCGGCGGTCTGGACGACGAGAGGGCCGCCTGGCAGGGACTGCTGGACCAAGGGGTGCTCGTGCGCGACGTCGGTATCCGGCACCATCTGCGGGTGACCGCCGGCACGCAGGCGGAGACCAGCGCCTTCCTCGACGCGTTGGCAGACGTGACCAGCCACTCCACCCAGACCACAGGAGCCCCACGATGAGCCGCACCGCGCGGATCGAGCGCAGCACGTCGGAGTCCAAGGTCCTGGTCGAGCTCGACCTCGACGGCACCGGGACCTCCCGGATCAGCACCGGCGTCCGGTTCTACGACCACATGCTCGCGAGCCTTGCCAAGCACTCGCTGATCGACCTCGTGGTAGAGGCCAGCGGTGACACGGACGTCGACGCGCACCACACGGTCGAGGACGTCGCCATCGTGCTGGGCGAGGCCCTGCGCTCGGCGCTGGGGGACAAGGCGGGTATCGCGCGGTTCGGGGACGCCACGGTGCCGCTGGACGAGTGCCTCGTGCAGGCGGTCGTCGACGTCTCCGGGCGGCCCTACTGCGTGCACACCGGTGAGCCCGAGGGCCAGCAGTACGCCCTGATCGGCGTCTCGCCCTCGAGCGCCGCGTACGTGGGCTCGTTGACGCGCCACGTCTTCGAGACCCTCGCCCACCACGCCGCGATCGCCCTGCACGTGCGGGTGTTCTCCGGCCGCGACCCGCACCACCTGGTGGAGACGCAGTTCAAGGCCGTCGCGAGGGCCCTGCGCGTCGCCGTGGCGCACGACCCACGGGTGGCCGGCGTGCCGAGCACCAAGGGCGCGCTCTGAGCGGATCCGAGGGCGAGGACTCGGCGGCGGAGGCGTCGTCCCGCACCGTCCTCGTCGTCCCGGTGCCGGACGCCGCCCGGCTCGCCTCCGCGTGCGCGCTCGTGGGGGTGGACGCGCACGTCGTCCCCCTCGAGAAGGCCGGCAGCGCCGTCGTCCCGGTGCCGGGTGCCGACGCCACCGAGGCCGCGGCGCGGCTCTCGCGCGGGCTCGGGCGCGCCGACATCCTGGCGCTGCAGCACGCCGACGGGCAGGTCCGGGCTCAGCGCTGGCAGCGCGGCACGGTCCGGGAGACACCGCCGGCGGGCCTGGCGATGGCACGCGTCCCCGACGTGGTGGAACGGCTCCTGCTCGGCGGCGACGACCCGTCGGGCGTCGAGGGTGCCGTGAGCAGCGTGGATCTGCCCCGGGTGGCCGCGGCGCGGACGACGCTCGGCGGCGCCGCGAAGTTCCAGCGCTGGGACCGCATCAGCACCGTGGTGCTGCTCGCCGTGGCGCTGGTCCTGGCCGCGGTGGAGTCCCCGCGGGCGCTGGCGGGGAACGGCAGCTGGGTCGTCGTCGTCGGTTCGCTGCTCCTCGTGGTGTGGACTGCGGTGCGTATGGTGCGCGCCCGTCCGTAGGCTGGTCGGTGTGTCCCGTGGTCGACGTCGCAGCCAGCCCCGCGTCGTCGTGCTCGACTACGGCTTCGGGAACGTCCGCTCCGCCGTCCGCGCCCTCGAGCGCGTCGGCGCGCAGGTCGAGCTGACTGCCGACCGGAGCGCGGCCGCGGACGCCGCGGGGCTCGTTGTCCCGGGTGTGGGTGCCTTCGAGGCGTGCGTGCAGGGGCTGCGCGCGGTGCGCGGCGACGAGGTGATCGACCGACGGCTCGCCGGAGGGCTGCCGGTGCTCGGCATCTGCGTCGGTCTCCAGGTGATGTTCGCGACCGGCTTGGAGCACGGGCGCCGCGCCGAGGGCCTGGGTCAGTGGCCCGGCACCGTCGAGCGGCTGCCGGCCGACGTCGTCCCGCACATGGGCTGGAACTCGGTCGACGTCCCCGACGGCTCGCGGTTGTTCGCCGGCATCGAGGGCGAGCGCTTCTACTTCGTGCACTCCTACGGCGTCCAGCACTGGGAGTGGGCCTCCTCGCGCAGCCGCATCGCGCCGCCGATGGTCACGTGGGCGGAGCACGGGTCGCGATTCGTTGCGGCAGTGGAGAACGGGCCACTGGCGGCAACGCAGTTCCACCCCGAGAAGTCGGGGGACGCCGGTTCGACCTTGTTGGAGAACTGGGTCGGGTCGTTGCGGTCGTGAGCAAGCAGAGGGCGCAGCGTCGGGCCGGGCGGCAGGCGCGGGAGGAGAAGGACCGCGCTCGGGCGTCACGCGGGCGCGCACGCCGGTCGCGGCGGCAGCGACTCGTCTCGCCGCTGCGATCCCTGCGGCACAAGACGTCGAGGCTGACCTCTCGTCGTCGAGGGAACTCGCTGCTGGAGGCGCAGCGTCGTCGCCAGAACGGCGTGCTGCTCTGCGTGCTGCTGGCACTGCACGTGGTGCTGTGGCTGATGACCGACTCGTGGTGGTGGCGCATGTCTGCGCTGGCCATGACCGTGCTGCTGTGGCCGCTGTTGGTGACGCTGGTGTTCGACCGGAGGAGATCCTGATGCCCGACGACGTGGTCACGAAGCGGTTGCAGCTGCTGCCCGCCGTCGACGTGGTCGACGGTCAGGCCGTTCGCCTGGTGCAGGGTGAGGCCGGATCCGAGACCGGCTACGGTGACCCGCTGGAGGCGGCGCTGGCGTGGCAAGCAGACGGCGCCGAGTGGATTCACCTGGTGGACCTCGACGCTGCCTTCGGCCGCGGCTCGAACGTCGGGCTGCTGGCAGACGTCGTCGGCCGGCTCGACGTCGCGGTGGAGCTCTCCGGCGGCATCCGGGACGACGAGTCGTTGCGGCGGGCCCTGGCCACCGGTGCGCGACGGGTCAACCTCGGCACCGCCGCCCTGGAGGACCCGGTCTGGACGGCGAGGGTGATCGCCGAGCACGGTGGGGCGATCGCCGTCGGACTCGACGTGCGCGGCACCACCCTGGCCGCGCGCGGCTGGACCTCCGAGGGCGGTGACCTGTGGCAGACGCTCGAGCGCCTCGACCGCGACGGCTGTGCCCGGTACGTGCTGACGGACGTGACCAAGGACGGCACCCTGCGCGGGCCGAACACCGAACTGCTCGCCGAGTTCTGCTCCCGCACCGCGGCTCCGGTCGTCGCGTCGGGCGGCGTGTCATCGCTGGACGACCTGCGGGCGCTGAGGTCTCTGGTCCCCTCCGGGGTCGAGGGCGCGATCGTCGGGAAGGCGCTGTACGCGCAGGCCTTCACGCTGCCCGAGGCGCTGGACGTCGCCGGCCGCCCGTGACGGTCCCCGACCGGACCCCGTCCGGTGGCGAGGCACCAGGCAACGCGTCCGCCCAGGCCGCGTCGTCAGACTCTGTCGGCGTCCCGTGGCAGGGGCGGACCCTCGCGCCGACCGGTTTCGAGGGGGACCACGGCTCCGCGGACCCGGCGTTGGCGACGGCGCTGGCTGATCTTGCTGCCGGCGCGGGGGAGCTCTGCGACGTCGTGGCTGCCCTGCCTGGTGCCCGCCTGCTCGTGCCGGTGGTCGCGGTGCTGGGGGAGGCGGAGCCGGTGTCCGGCACCGGGCTCGTGGGGGACAAGAGCGCTGACATGGCCCTGGTGACCCTCACCGCGCCGGACGGTCGCCGGGCGCTGCCCGCCTTCACCTCCACCTCCGCCCTGGCGGCGTGGGACGCGAGCGCCCGGCCGGTCCCGGTCGAGGCCCGCCGGGCTGCCTTGTCGGGGGTGGACGAGGGATGCGAGCTCGTCGTCATCGACCCGGGGACGGCGTCCGTCGTGGTGCCTCGACCGGCGGTGTGGGCGCTGGCCAAGGGCGAGACGTGGGTGCCGTCACCACGTCGGGCCGACGTCGCCGACGCGCTGCGGCGGGCTGTCGCCGGCATCGACACCGTGGTCGACGTTCGCAGCGAACCCGGTCGCTCGGCCGAGCTGGCCGTCGTCCTGGCCGTGCGGCCTGGCCTCGACCGCGTCGCCCTCGCCGACGTGACCGCCCGGGTGGGCCGCGCCCTGGCGGCCGAGCAGGCGGTGGCCGACCACGTCGACTCGATCGAGCTGCGCGTCGTCCCCGCCTGACCGCACTGTCAGCGACCGCGCCCGAGTTGAACAAGGACCCCACTGCACGCTCATGCTTGATATGTGGGTGATCTTCATGAACATTTTCATCGGGGGTTCCCGGTGTTCTGTGGAGAGCGAGAGGGGCCCGCAATGTCTGGCTTCGACACGTGCCTGATCCGTTCGTGGGGCCCGTCCGGTGAGCCGGTGGCCCGGCTGGGGACGGCGCTGCTGGATGAGCTCTTGGATGTGACCGTCGAGCGTCCGGCCCTCGAGCAGCTCCAGGTCGAAGTCGGCCGCACCCTGGAGAATCGGGTCCAGCCCGGTCTGACCGGTGATGACAGGAAAGAGCGTTACCTGCACGCGGTCGACTAGACCGGGGACCGCTCGGCGCGGATGGTCGAGACGAGCGCGAGGCTGCCCGCCAGAGGAAGCGCGGCGAGCAGCAGCAGGCTGCGATCGAGCCCGAAGAGCTCCCCGAGCCCCCCGACCACGGCCGAGCCGACGCCACCGCCGACGAGGAACACGAGCGTCGCGATGCCGAGGGCCACGCCGCGGACGTCGGCCGGGACGGCACCGCCCACGGCGGCCATCAGCGCGGGCTGCCCGAGACCGAAGGCCAAGGTGACCAGGACGACCGCCGACACGAGCAGTGTGACGGAGCCGACCGTCGCCCCCGCCGCGGCCACGCCCAGCGCGACGGATGCCGTCGTGCCCGAGGTCGCCAGGGACCGCGCCGGTCCGAGCCGCACCAGCAGCGGCCCCGCGAGCCGCGGCGCGAGGAAGCCGGTGACGGCCGACGGCACCAGCGCGAGACCGATGTGCAGCGGCGACCAGCCGCGCACGGCCAGGACGGCCGGGACGGCGATGAGCAGGGCGAACCAGGCGGCCGGCACCGCGGAGGCGGCCAGGGCGCTGCGGACGACGACCGGCTCGCGGACGACGGCGAGCGGGAGAAACCCCTCGGGGCGGTGACGTACCCGGGCCGCGGCCGCCGGCACACCGAGGCCGAGCAGCAGCGCGCCCACGACCGCGACGACGACGCCGGAGGCCGGCGACTGGACGAGCAGCACCAACCCGGAAGCTGTCCCGGCGACGAGCACCGCACCGATGAAGTCGAGCCGCGCGCCAGTGCCCTGGGTCGGTACCTTCCGCCACAGGGCCGGGACGATCAGCAGTCCGAGCGCCGGCAGCGCCACCACGACCCGCCAGCTGAAGGCCTCCTCGACGAGACCGCCGGCCAGTGGGCCGAGCGCGCTCACGGCCGCGGCGGTGCCGGCCACCTGGCCGAGCGCGGTCGTGCGGACCCCGCTGTCGTAGCGGGCGCTGACGATGGCCATGCCCAGCACCGGGACCGCAGCCGCGCCTGCCCCCTGCAGGAGCCGAGCGGCGAGGAGCAGCTCGTACGTCGGTGCCAGCGCACCCAGCAGCGCGCTGCCCGTCATGAGGCCCACGCCGACGACGAGCGGCAGCCGGATGCCGGCCAGGTCGGCAACCCGACCGTAGACGGCGGTCGCCACGGCGAGCATGAGGGCGTACAGGCTGATGATCCAGGACGCGCCACCGGTGGACAGGCCGAGGTCCGCGGCGATGGCGGGCAGGGTCACCGCGACGGCGGCGCTGCCCATCCCGGCAAGGCCGAACAGCAGGCCGACGAGCGCGGCGACGCGGCCGGCGTCCGTCGGGTTGCTCACATCGCAGGGCAACCGAACCGGAGTGCGGGCTCTTCCCGGCCGGTGCCCCACGTGGCCACCGACAGCGGTGCCATCCCCGATCATGCCCGCTCGGTCGTCCCGCACGCACGAAGGACCCGCACCCGGACGGGTGCGGGTCCTCCTCGTGCGTGGGTCAGACCTTGGCGGCCTCGTCCCGCGGGGGCACCGGCGACGGACCGGCGGCCGGGGCCACATGGCCCTGGCCGGCGCGCACGCCCCCCTCGACCTTCTTGCCGAGGTCGGCGTCGACGCTCTTCCAGTACTCGAAGACCCGTGCCAGCACCGGCTCGCTCACGCCGTTGAGGGCGTGCCCGACGATGTTGCCCGCCAGGCGCGCTCGCGCGGCGTCGTCCATCACCTCGCGGACCAGGGTGCCGGCCTGGACGAAATCGCCGTCCTCGGGGTGCTGCACGTACCCGGTGCGCACCATGGTGGGCTCGAACTCCCACGCGGACTCGGTCTGGCGCGACGCGTCGGCGTGCGGCCCGTCGTAGCTGTTGGGCGCATAGACCGGCGTGGACGGCGAGTTCCACGCGTACCGCATCGACCCGTCCTTGGAGTACGAGCTGACCGGCGACCTCGGCGCGTTCACCGGCAGCTGGGCGTAGTTGGCCCCGATGCGGTACCGGTGCGCGTCGGCATAGGAGAACACGCGGCCCAGCAGCATCTTGTCCGGGCTCGCACCGATGCCCGGCACGAGGTTCGACGGCTCGAACGACGACTGCTCGATCTGGGCGAAGAAGTTCTCCGGGTTGCGGTTCAGGGTCATCGTGCCGACCTTGATCTTCGGGTAGTCCTGCTGCGACCACACCTTCGTCAGGTCGAACGGGTTGAAGCGGTAGTCCTCCGCCTCGTCGTGGGGCATCACCTGGACGTACAGGGTCCAGCTCGGGAAGTCACCGCCCTTGATCGACCCGAAGAGGTCCTGCCGGTGGTGGTCGGGCGCCGTCCCGGCCAGCTCGTCGACCTTCTCCTGCGTGAGGAAGTCGATGCCCTGATCGGTCTTGAAGTGGTACTTGACCCAGAAGCGCTCGCCGTCGGCGTTGGTCCACTGGTAGGTGTGCGAACCGAAACCGTCCATGTGCCGCCACGACTTGGGGATGCCCCGGTCGCCCATCAGCCACGTGACCTGGTGCGCGATCTCTGGCGAGAGCGTCCAGAAGTCCCACTGCATGTCGTGGTCGCGCAGGCCCGAGTCGGGCATCCGCTTCTGAGAGCGGATGAAGTCCTGGAACTTGATCGGGTCCCGCACGAAGAAGACCGGCGTGTTGTTGCCGACCAGGTCGTAGTTGCCCTCGTCGGTGTAGAACTTCAGCGCGAAACCGCGCGGGTCACGCCAGGTGTCGGGGGAGCCCTGCTCCCCGGCCACCGTCGAGAACCGCGCCAGCATCTCGGTCCTCGCGCCGGGCTGGAACAGCGACGCCTTCGTGTAGCGGCTCATGTCCTCGGTCACTACGAGCTCGCCGAACGCTCCGCCGCCCTTGGCGTGGACCACCCGCTCCGGCACGCGCTCCCGGTTGAACTGGGCCATCTTCTCGATCAGGTAGTGGTCGTGCAGCAGGATCGGGCCTTGGGTGCCCGCGGTCAGCGACTGGTCGTCGCTGACCACCGGGATGCCAGAGTTGGTGGTCGTGTGGGTCATGGTCGGCTACCTCCGGGAGGACGGGATGGACTGGCTGCGCCGGGCGGGTCGTCGGCGCGGTGCTGGTGGTTGCATCCTGGACACAGGCCCCAGTAGGTGACCTCGGCCTCGTCCAGGACGAAGCCGTGGTCCTGCGAGGCGTCGAGGCAGGGGGCGGCGCCGCTGGCGCAGTCGACGTCCTGGACGACGCCACAGCCGCGTCACACGACGTGGTGGTGGTTGTCCCCGGTGCGTGTCTCGTAACGGGCCGGGGATCCGGCGGGCTCGATCCGCCGGACCAGCCCGGCGACCGTGAGGGCTCGGAGCACGTCGTACACGGCCTGGGTGGACACCGCCCCGAGTCGCTCGCGCACGAGCACAGCGATCGACTCGGCGTCCGAGTGCGGGTGCTCGCCGAGCACCTGGAGCGTCCCGACCCGCGGTCCGGTGACCCGCAGGCCCACGCCGCGCAGCCGGGCGCTGACAGTATTCGTCCCATGACCCTGGCCCCCCTACCGGCACCTGCTAGTGGTGCCCGCGATCCGCTCGCTGCTGCTCGTCGGGGTCGTCGCCCGGATCCCGCACACGGCCGCCGGGCTGGCGCTGACGCTGCACGTGGTGGAGACGCTGGGTCGCGGGTACGGCGCGGCAGGGCTGGTCGGTGCTGGCCGAGGCCACGGTCTGGACGTCGGCACCGTTCCTGCCCTACCGGTGGCTGCTCGTCGCGGCGGTCGTCGGTGGGCTGCTGGCGTTGCCGGTGTTTACCGTCGTCCGCCAGTCCCAAGTCCCTCGGCGTCCTGGTAACGCCCACTCAGCGGCGCAGTGCCTACTCCATCGACTCGATCGGCGTCGAGCTGTCGTTCATGGCCGGGCCCGCGCTCGCCGTCGTCGTCGCGACCCAGGTCTCGACCGCGGCTGCGCTCGTCGGTGTCGGGCTCACCGGCGTGCTCGGCGGGCTCGCCCTGATGTGGCTGGACCCGCCGACGCGCAGCGAGCAGGTCGCCGGTCGTCGCGTCGGTGCCGACGTCGACCGGGCGGACGTCGTCGCGTCCCTCGCCCCGGTCTCGGCAGCGGGGACGGAGCGCGCCGCGCTCGAACCCCGCGGTCCCGCGGAGCCGCGCTCGAACCCCGCGGTCCCGCGGACCCGCGGGCGCTGCCGGCACCTGGTCCCGGCGGCGAGGGTGAGCTCGGTGGCAGCTGGCGGACGCCGGCCCTCGGTGCGGTCCTGCTGGCTGCGGCAGGGGCGACGGTCGTGCTCGCGGGCACCGACGTCGGTGTCGTGGCCGTCCTGCGAGCGACCGGTGACGTCGGGTTCACCGGTGTCGTCTTCGCGTTCTGGGGGCTCGGCTCGATCACTGGGGCGCTCGTCTACGGCGCCCTGCGCCGCACGGTGCACCCGCTCTGGCTGCTGCTCGCCCTCGGTCTGCTCACGGCTCCCGTGGGTCTGGCGACGTCACCCTGGGTGCTGGCCCTCGCGATCGTCCCGGCCGGTGCCCTGTGCGCGCCGGTGATCTCCGCGACCAGCGAGGCGGTCGCCCGGCTCGTGCCCGAGCGGGCGCGCGGTGAGGCGATGGGCCTGCAGGGGTCGGCGCTCACCGTCGGCAGCGCAGTCGGTGCGCCGGGGGCCGGGTTCGTCATCGACGCGGTGGCGCCCGGTGCGGGCTTCGCCCCGGTCGGCGTGGCCGGGGCCGTCATCGCCGGGATCCTGCGCGGCCGGGCGACCGCGGCGGAGCACAGCACCCCAGGTACCCCGTGACTCGCGTGCTCAGGGACGAGTCGTTCAGGTCACCGGCCCGGTGAGCCGCTCTCCGGGCCCCTGCCCGAGGGGGTCGGGGACGACGGAGGCCTCGCGGAAGGCCAGCTGCAGGGTGCGCAGCCCGTCTCGCAGGGCTCGCGCGTGCTGGCTGCCCACCTCGGGTGCCGCCGCGGTGACCAGGCCCGCCAGGGCGGTGATCAGCACCCTGGCCTCGGCCAGGTCGAGGTGACCGTCCCGCTGGGCGTCCTCGGCCAGTCCGCACTTCACCGCTGCCGCGCTCATCAGGTGGACCGCCGCAGCCGTGACGATCTCCACCGCGGCCACGTCGGCGATGTCCCTGGTGACGCCCGCCTGGGTGAGCCGGGGACCCGGACCGTGGTGCTGGGACGGTCCGGGATTCTGCGTCGGCGAGCTCATCGGTGTACCCTTGCACGCAGACCGACCAGTGCCGACCTGCGGGGTTCGCCCCCGGGCAGGCGCTGGTGCACGAAGCGGAGTTACCTCCCACCCGGTGCGGCCAGTGCACCACGTTCCTCCGGCCGCAGGGTTCTGGTCCGTCCCAGGGCTTCCTGGGGTCGCCCCGACGGGGTCCGTCCACCGACGGCCCAGCCGTGGCGTACCGGATCGGTCCAGGCCTCCGCGAGCGCTCGCAGCGGGGCCTTTCCCGTGTGCGGCGGCCATACACATCGCCACACGAGGGAGCAGCACATCAGCGAGCCGCGCATCAACGACCGGATCCGAGTCCCTGACGTTCGACTGGTCGGCCCCAACGGCGAGCAGGTCGGGATCGTCCGTGTCGAGGACGCACTCCGTCTGGCCGCCGAGGCCGACCTGGACCTGGTCGAGGTCGCCCCGCAGGCCCGTCCCCCGGTCTGCAAGCTCATGGACTTCGGCAAGTTCAAGTACGAGACGGACATGAAGGAGCGTGCCGCCCGCAAGAACCAGGCGAACACGGTCCTGAAGACCATCCGGTTGCGTCTCAAGATCGACCCGCACGACTACGCGACCAAGCGTGGGCAGGCCGAGAAGTTCCTCGGCGCCGGCGACAAGGTCAAGGTCATGATCATGTTCCGCGGGCGCGAGCAGTCCCGCCCCGAGATGGGGTACCGGCTGCTGCAGCGCATCGCCGCCGACCTCGGCGACCTCGGCTTCGTCGAGAGCTCGCCGCTGCAGGACGGGCGCAACATGGTGATGGTCATCGGGCCGAACAAGAAGAAGGCCGAGGCCAAGGCCGAGGCGAAGTCCAGGGCCAAGGCCGACTCGGACGCCAAGAAGCGCCGCCGCGAGGAGTCCGATGCGGAGTCCGCCGCCGCGGACGCCGAGGCTCCTGCGCAGGACATCGACGCGGCCGACGCCGAGACGAACGACTCCGCGCAGGCCCAGACCGAGAAGGTCTGAGCCCAGCGGTCCAGGCACAGCACGACGCAGACCAGCACGACGCAGACCAGCACGACCCGCACCATCCGCCGCCTTGGCGGCGAACCGCTCACCGACACACCGAGGAGACAGGGCAGCCATGCCGAAGATGAAGACGCACAGCGGCACCAAGAAGCGCGTCAAGCTGAGCGGGAGCGGCACGCTCGTCCGTGAGCAGGTCGGCGGTCGCCACCTGTTCGAGAAGATGTCGAGCCGCAAGAAGCGCCGCATCGCGAGCAACCAGATCGTCGCGCCCGCCGACACCAAGCGCATCAAGAAGCTCCTCGGCAAGTAGGCCCAGTACAGGGCTCAAGAACAGCACAGCGCTCGAGACGACCACCATCGACTCGAGATCACCCTGCCGGACGGCGCAGCCCGCCGTCCGCCCCACACCGAGGAGTACTCACGTGGCACGCGTGAAGAGGGCAGTCAACGCCCAGAAGAAGCGTCGGGAGACCCTGGAGCGCGCGAGCGGCTACCGCGGTCAGCGGTCCCGCCTGTACCGCAAAGCGAAGGAGCAGGTCACCCACTCCCTCGTCTACGCCTACCGCGACCGGCGCGCCCGCAAGGGTGACTTCCGCCGCCTGTGGATCCAGCGGATCAACGCCGCCGCCCGCGCCAACGGCATGACGTACAACCGTTTCATCCAGGGCCTCAAGGCCGCGGGTGTCGAGGTCGACCGCCGCATGCTGGCCGAACTGGCCGTGAACGAGCCGGCCGCCTTCGCGACCCTGGTCAAGACGTCCAACGAGGCGCTCGACGCGCTGCCGGCTCGCGAGGGCTCCGCAGCCTGAGCGCGGCCCACCTAGGCGCCCGGTCCGACGGCGTGCTGACCAACCCCCGCAGTGAGCGGGTCAGGGCGGCGCGGCGGCTGGCCGGACGCTCGGCGCGTGAGCGTGCCGGCGCCTTCTTGGCCGAGGGCCCCCAGGCGGTGCGGGAGGCGGTCGTCGTGGGCGCTGTCCGTGAGCTGTTCGTAACGCCGGACGCCGCCGAACGCCACGCCGTCGTGGTCGACGGCCTGCGCGCGCAGCGTCGTCCCGTACGGCTGTGCACACCGGAGGTGCTGGCCGAGCTGGCGGACACGGTGACCCCGCAGGGCCTCGTCGCGGTGTGCGACCTTCTCGACCGTCCGCTGGACGACGTCCTGGCCGGACGCCCCCGGCTGGTCGCGGCGCTCGCGCGCGTCCAGGACCCCGGCAACGCCGGAACGGTGCTGAGGGCCGCGGACGCCGCGGGCGCCGGCGCGGTCGTCCTGACCACCGCCTCGGTCGACGTGTACAACCCCAAGTGCGTGCGGACCAGCGCCGGCAGCCTCTTCCATCTCGACGTCGTCACCGGCGCCCCGCTCGGGACGCTGGTCGCCGCAGCCCGCGCGGCCGGGCTCGGGGTGCTGGCGGCGGACGGCGCCGGGCCTGTGGACCTTGACGACCTCGTCGACGACGCCGAGTGCGGGAGCGGACCTCTGGTGGCGCCGCTGATGTGGGTCTTCGGCAACGAGGCGCAGGGCCTGTCGCACGAGGAGGCAGAGCTGGCGGACGCCGTCGTGCGGATCCCGGTGCACGGCCGCGCGGAGAGCCTCAACCTCGCCACCGCCGCCACGGTCTGCCTGTACGCGGCGGCCCGCGCCCAGCGACGCCACGGCTAGCGTGGGGCTCGTGGACCCCGCCGGCTGGATCGACGACCTGCCCGACGCCCTGGTGGTCGCGGACGCGTCGGCGCGGGTGACGGCGTTCAACGTCGCGGCGCAGTCGCTCACCGGCCTGCGGCCCGAGCGCGTGCTGGGTCACGACGTGCGGAAGGTCCTGCCGTTGCAGGACACCACCGGCAGGCGCTGGTGGGACTGCACCGACCCGTGGTCCGGCCTGACGATCCGGACCGGTCACCGCGAGCGCCTGCTCGTGCTCCCGGGCGGGCGCGAGGTGCTGGTCACCGCCCGCTACGTGCGCCCGGGCCGTTCGGCGCGGATGGAACGGGTGGTCCTGCAGATGCGCGACACCGATGCGCGGCGACGCGCGGAGCACGACCACGCCGGCCTGATCTCGACGGTGGCCCACGAGCTGAGGTCCCCGCTGACGTCGGTCAAGGGCTTCACGTCGACACTGCTGCGTCGCTGGGACCGCTTCAGCGACGACCAGAAGCTGTTGATGCTGCAGACGGTCGAGGCCGACGCCGACCGCGTCACCCGGCTGATCGCCGAGCTGCTGGACATCTCGCGCATCGACGCCGGACGGCTCGAGGTGCGCCGCCAGCCGGTGGACGTGGCGACACAGCTGAGGCGGCAGGTGGACCGGCTGGTCGCCTCCGGCCACGAGCCGGACCGCTTCACCGTCGCGGTGCACGAGGCGTTGCCGGAGGTGTGGGTCGACCCCGACCGGCTCGAGCAGGTGCTCGCCAACCTGGTCGAGAACGCGGTCCGTCACGGGGACGGGCCGGTGCGCCTGGAGCTGGGTCCGGACCCGGACGGCGACGGCGTCGTCGTCACAGTCGAGGACTCCGGTGACGGGATCCCCGAGGAGCACATGGGCCTCGTCTTCACCAAGTTCTGGCGCGGCGCCCGCCGCGGGGGCACCGGGCTCGGGCTCTACGTCGTCCGGGGCCTCGTGGAGGCGCACGACGGGCGGATCAGCGTGGGCCGGTCGCCGTCCGGTGGCGCGCGCTTCCGGTTCACCCTGCCGGCCGCCGTCCCCGACTACCTGACCTGACATCCGCCCGCCGCGAGGCAACCTGTTCGCGACCGTCCGGACGGGCCTCATCGGCTCGCGCCCATGTCAGCACCCAACTCCAGCTACGACCCGGTGCAGGTGAGCAGCCTGTCCCCGGACGAGGTGGAGGCCGCGGTCGCCGCGGCCTTGGCCGCTATCGAGGCCGCCACCTGCCTGGAGGGGCTCAAGTCCGCACGGCTCGAGCACGCCGGCGACCGCAGCCCCCTGGCCCTGGCCAACCGTGAGATCGGGGCGCTCCCTCCGGCGGCCAAGGCCGAGGCCGGCAAGCGGGTCGGTTCCGCCCGGGGGCGAGTCCGCTCGGCGCTCGAGGCGCGGACGGCGGTGCTGGAGGCGGAGCGTGACGCAGCGGTGCTGCGTGAGGAGACGGTCGACGTCACGCTGCCCGCGGACCGGCACGCCCAGGGTGCCCGCCACCCGCTGAGCCTGCTGTCGGAACGGATCGGGGAGATCTTCACGGCGATGGGGTGGGAGGTCGCCGAGGGCCCCGAGGTCGAGGCGGAGTGGTTCAACTTCGACGCCCTCAACTTCACGCCCGACCACCCGGCCCGGCAGATGCAGGACACGTTCTTCGTCGACCCGCCCAGCTCCGGCCTGGTCCTGCGCACCCACACCTCACCGGTGCAGGCGCGCACGCTGCTGGCACGCGGGCTGCCCGTGTACGTGATCTGCCCGGGCAAGGTGTTCCGCACCGACGAGCTCGACGCGACCCACACGCCGGTCTTCCACCAGGTCGAGGGGCTCGCCGTCGACGAGGGACTCACGATGGCGCACCTCAAGGGAACGCTCGACCACTTCGCCCAGGCGGTTCTCGGCGAGGGGATCACCACACGGCTGCGTCCCGCGTTCTTCCCGTTCACCGAGCCCAGCGCGGAGATGGACCTGCGCTGCTTCGTCTGCCGGGGCGCCGACGCCGGGTGCCGCACGTGCGGTGGCACGGGCTGGATCGAGTGGGGCGGCTGCGGGATGGTGAACCCGCGGGTGCTGGTCGCCTGCGGCGTGGACCCCGACCGCTACTCCGGCTTCGCCTTCGGCATGGGGATCGAGCGCACGCTCATGTTCCGCAGCGGTGTCGCCGACATGCGCGAGATGGTCGAGGGCGACGTCCGCTTCTCGGCGCAGTTCGGGGTGCAGGTCTGATGCGCGTGCCCCTGAGCTGGCTCGCGGAGCTCGTCGACGTCACCGACGGCGCCACCGGCGAGCAGGTCGCCGCCGCCCTCGTGCGGGTCGGGCTCGAGGAGGAGGGACTGCACGGCGGCGAGGTGAGCGGTCCCGTCGTCGTCGGTCGCGTCCTGTCGTTCACCGACGAGCCGCAGAGGAACGGCAAAACGATCCGCTGGTGCCAGGTGGACGTCGGCAACCCCGACCCGCAGGAGGTCGTGTGCGGGGCGTCGAACTTCGCCGTCGATGACATGGTCGTCGTGTCGCTGCCCGGGGCGGTGCTGGTGGGCGGGTTCGCGATCAGCGCCCGCAAGACCTACGGCCACCTCTCCGACGGCATGATCTGCTCCACCAAGGAGCTGGGCATCGGGGACGACCACGGTGGCATCCTGGTGCTGGCGGACATCGGTGTGGGCGCTGAGCCCGGCGACGACGCGATCGCGCTGCTCGGTATCGCGGAGGAGACGGTCGAGGTGAACGTGACCCCCGACCGCGGCTACTGCTTCAGCGTCCGGGGGATCGCGCGTGAGTACGGGCACTCGACGGGTCGGACGGCGTCGTTCCGCGACCCGGCAGACCGTGCGGTGCCGGCTGCGACCGCCGACGGCGTCGCGGTCCGGGTGGACGACGACGCGCCCGTCGAGGGTGTCGCCGGCTGCGACCGGTTCGTGGCCCGGGTCGTCCGCGGCGTCGACGCGAACGCGCGGTCCCCCTTCTGGATGCAGCGACGCCTCCAGCAGGCCGGGATGCGCCCGATCTCGCTGCCTGTCGACGTCACCAACTACGTGATGCTGGCGATGGGCCAGCCCCTGCACGCCTACGACCTGGCGGCTCTGGACGGCGGCATCGTCGTCCGCCGCGCGCGGCCCGGAGAACGCCTGACCACGTTGGACGGCGTCGACCGTTCGTTGCACGCCGAGGACCTGCTCATCACCGACGGGGCCGACGACCCCGGCAGCCGGATCATCGGGCTCGCCGGGGTGATGGGAGGCCGGCACACCGAGGTCAGCGCCTCGACACGGGACGTGCTGGTCGAGGCGGCGCACTTCGACCCGATCTCCGTCGCACGCACGGCACGGCGGCACCGGCTGCCCAGCGAGGCGAGCAAGAGGTACGAGCGCGGGGTCGACCCGGACATCGCCGGCGCGGCGGCCGACCTCGCGGCGGCGTTCCTGGTCGAGCACGGTGGAGGCGTGGCCGACCAGGCGGTCACCGACCTCGACGGCAGGACGGCGCCCCTGCCGGTGTCGTTGCCGGTCGACCTACCGGCGCGGCTCGTCGGCGTCCCCTACGACCCCGGGACGGTGCGCGACCGGCTGGTCGAGATCGGCTGCGACGTCAGCGGTTCGCACGGCACCGGGAGCGACGTCCTGACCGTGACGCCGCCGAGCTGGCGACCGGACATCACCCAGGCGGCCGACCTCGTCGAGGAGGTGGCGAGGCTCGAGGGGTACGACGCGATCCCCTCGGTGCTGCCGCAGGCACCGTCCGGCCGCGGACTGACCCCGGGTCAGCGCCGACGTTCGTCCGTCGCCTGCGCCCTCGCCGGAGCGGGCTTCGTCGAGGTGCTGTCGTACCCGTTCGTGTCGCCGTCCGTGCACGACGCCTTCGGCCTCGGCGCGGACGATGACCGTCGCCGTGCACTGCAGCTGGCGAACCCGCTCTCGCACGAGCAGCCCGAGCTGAGGACGAGCCTGCTCGCCACGCTCGTGGAGGTGCTGCGCCGCAACGTGTCCCGGGGAACTGTGGACGTTGCCGTCTTCGAGATGGGGTTGGTGACGCGACCCCGAGCCGGGGCACCGCCGGCTCGACGCCTGGGGGTCGGTCGGCGCCCCGACGCCGAGGAGCTCGGCGGTCTCGACGCGGCGGTCCCCGACCAGCCGATGCGGGTGGCCGGGCTGCTGGCGGGCTCGCGGGAGCCGGCCGGCTGGTGGGGGCCGGGGCGGGCGGTCGACCACGGGGACGCCATCGACGCCGCGCGGACGGTCGCTGCCACGCTGCACGTGCCGCTCGTGGTCTCGGCCGACGAGCACGCGCCCTGGCACCCCGGTCGCTGCGCGCGGCTGAGCCTGGCCGACGGCACCCTCGTCGGCCACGCGGGTGAGCTGAGCCCGTCGGCGCTGCTGGCACTCGAGCTCCCGCCCCGGACCTGCGCCTTCGAGGTCGACCTCGACGTGCTGCTGGCGTACGCCCCGGACGTGACTGCCGCCGCGCCCCTGTCGACCTATCCGGTCGCGAAGGAGGACGTCGCGCTCGTCGTCGACGCCGCGGTGCCGGCCGCCGAGGTCGAGAGGGCTCTGGTCGAGGGGGCCGGCGAGCTGCTGGAGCAGGTGCGTCTGTTCGACGTGTACGCCGGCGGGCAGGTCGAACAGGGCCAGCGCTCCCTGGCCTTCTCCCTGCGGATGCGGGCTCCGGACCGGACGCTCACCGCGGACGAGACGGCCGCCGTCCGACAGGCCGCCGTCGAGGAGGCGGCGCGCCGCCACGGGGCCGTGCTGCGCGGCGCGCGGTGACCACGGGGGACCCGGCGGCTGCCCGGGTGGCACTCGTGACCGGCGCCTCCCGCGGTATCGGCCGCGAGATCGCCGTGGGACTGGCGAGAGCCGGGCTGGCCGTCGCGGTCCTGGGCAGGGACGAGGCACGGCTTCGCGAGACGGCGGACGCCATCGAGGGGTCCGGTGCCCGCGCGGTAGTCGTGACGGCCGACGTCCGCGACCTGGGGCAGGTGCGCGCCGCCGTCGGAACCGTCGAGGCGTCGCTCGGTCCCGTCGACCTGCTGGTGAACAACGCCGGCGTGATCGAGCACGACGAGGTGCCGGTCTGGGAGGCCGACCCGCAGGAGTGGTGGGACGTCGTCGAGGCCAACGTGCGTGGGCCGTTCCACTGCGTGCAGGCCGTCGTCCCCGCCATGGTGCAGCGGGGCGGCGGCAGGGTCGTCGACCTCGCGTCCGGGTCCTCCACCCGGGACTCGGCCGACTACTCCGCCTACTTCGTGAGCAAGACCGCGCTGGTGCGGCTCGGCGGCTCGCTGCACGAGGCGGGGCACGACCGGGGCCTGCGCGCGTTCGAAGTCGCACCCGGCGTCGTGCAGACGCGGATGACCGCCGGTATGGCCGTGCACGCCGACCGCACCGAGTGGAGTGACGTGGCGGACGTGGTGGGGCTCGTCGTCGCGTGCGCCCGCGGCGACCTCGACGCATGGTCCGGCCGGTTCATGCGGGCCGGCGCGGACGACGTCGAGACGCTCCGTGCGCGGGTCGCCGACCGACCGGACGGCGCCCGCACCCTCCGGATCCGGCCCTACGGGGACGACGACCCGGTCGGCTGACCGGTCGAGAGCGATGACGGCCCGCGACTCCGTCCGGCCCGCGACTCCGTCCGGCCCGCGACTCCGTCCGGCTCGTGCTGTTCGACCTCGACGGCACGCTGGTCGACCTCGACGGCGCGGCTGCGCGGGAGACGACGTTCCAGGGGCAGCGGCGGCTGCGGCTACGGGACTTCCTGCCGGTCGTGGGGCCCGTCGGAGGTGAAGGACCGGTCGACGCGAACCGTGACCAAACCGTGACCTAGGCGAGTTGCGGGCCAGATGTGCATGTCCATGCCATGCTGTGTATGGTCATGCGTCATGATCAGAGCGGCGGTGGCAGGGGCGAGCGGATATGCGGGCGGTGAGCTCCTGCGGTTGCTGAGCGGTCACCCCGGTATCGAGATCGACGCGCTTACCGGGCACAGCAGCGCGGGCTCACGCCTGGGTGAGCACCAGCCTCACCTTCTCCCGCTCGCCGACCGCGTGATCGAGCAGACCTCGGCGCAGACGCTCGCGGGCCACGACATCGTCTTCCTCGCGCTGCCCCACGGCGCTTCCGGCCCGATCGCGGCCGAGCTCGGCGACGAAGCCGTGGTGGTCGACGTCGCTGCGGACCACCGGCTGACCGAGGCCGACGCCTGGACCGAGTTCTACGGCTCCGACCACGCCGGGTCCTGGCCGTACGGCCTGCCGGAGCTCGTCACCTCCGGGGGCGACAAGCAGCGGAACGCCCTCGTGGGTGCGCGGCGTGTCGCCGTGCCCGGTTGCTACCCGACTGCCGTGTCGCTGGCGCTGGCACCAGGGCTGCAGGCCGGCGTCGTGAGCGGGGACGACATCGTCGTCGTAGCGGCCTCGGGGACGACGGGAGCCGGCAAGGCCGTGAAGCCGCACCTGCTCGGCGCCGAGGTGATGGGCTCGATGTCCCCCTACGGCGTCGGCGGCTCGCACCGCCCCACACCCGCGATCGAGCAGAACCTCGGCGCCGCCGCAGGACATCCGGTCCGGGTCAGCTTCACACCGACCCTCGCGCCGATGGCCCGGGGCATCCTCGCGACGGCGACGGCGAAGGTCACCGGCGGCGTCGGTCCGGACGAGGTGCGCGCAGCCTGGGAGAAGGCGTACACGGACGAGCCGTTCGTGCACCTGCTGCCCGTGGGCCGCTGGCCGCGCACCGCTGACACCCTGGGCGCCAACACCGTGCACCTCCAGGTCGCGCTCGACCAGCGCACCGGCAGGGTCGTGGTCGTCGCCGCGGTCGACAACCTGACGAAGGGGACGGCGGGGGCCGCGGTCCAGTGCGCCAACCTCGCCCTCGGTCTGCCCGAGACCACCGGTCTCACCACCATCGGACTGGCACCGTGATTGAGCGTCAGCGGGCGAGCCAGCCGTGACAGTCACCGGGCCGAAGGGCTTCACCGCGTCGGGCGTCCCTGCCGGCTTGAGGGCGAGCCGCGGCAAGGACGTCGCCCTCGTCGTCAACACCGGCCCGCTCGACGCCGTGGCCGCGGTGTTCACCTCCAACCGCTGCGTGGCGAACCCGGTGACCTGGAGCCGCCAGGTAGTGCAAGGGAAGCGTGTGCGGGCCGTGGTCCTGAACGCCGGTGGTGCCAACTGCTACACCGGGGCGGAGGGCTTCCAGACCACCCACGTCACAGCCGAGCGTGTCGGCGAGCTCGTCGGTGCCGGCGCCGGCGAGGTCGTCGTCTGCTCCACCGGTCTCATCGGCCTGGTCAGTGACCGCTCCACGCTGCTGGCCGGGGTCGGCGCCGCCGCTGCTGCTCTGTCGACGGGTGGCGGACAGGACGCGGCCGAGGCGATCCTGACCACCGACAGCCACGCCAAGCAGGGCCTCGTGCGCAGGGAGGGCTGGAGCGTCGGCGGGATGGCCAAGGGCGCCGGGATGCTCGCCCCCTCCCTGGCGACGATGCTCGTGGTCCTGACCACCGACGCCGTCGCCGACACCGCCACCTGCGACGCCGCCCTGCGCGCTGCGACCAGGGTCACCTTCGACCGGCTCGACTCCGACGGCTGCCAGTCGACCAACGACACCGTCGTCCTGATGGCCAGTGGTGCCAGCGAAATCACGCCCACCGGCGACGACCTCACGGCTGCGGTGACCGAGCTCTGCCACGACCTCGCCCAGCAGTTGCTGCACGACGCGGAAGGCTCCGAGCACGACATCGCCATCGAGGTCGTCGGTGGCGCCAGCGAGGACGACGCGGTCGAGGTCGGTCGGTCGATCGCGCGGAGCAACCTCTTCAAGACCGCGGTGTTCGGCCGGGACCCGAACTGGGGCCGCATCCTCGCCGCGGTCGGTACGACCTCCGCGCGGTTCGACCCGACCGAGCTCGACGTCGCCCTGAACGGGGTGTGGGTCTGCCGGAACGGCACCGGCGGCGAGCCCGCCGAGGCCGTCGACATGAGCAGCAGGGACGTGACGGTGACGGTGGACCTCAAGTCGGGGGAGCAGCGAGCGACCGTGTGGACCAACGACCTCACCCACGCCTACGTCCACGAGAACAGCGCGTACTCGTCGTGAGCGACACGCTGCCCCGGTGGGGCACCTCGCGCCGGATGCGCCCCGAGGACCCGAGCTGGGACGCCGGCCGCGCCGCCGTCCTGACCGATGCGCTGCCGTGGCTCAAGGAGTTCTTCGGCCGGACCGTCGTCATCAAGTACGGCGGCAACGCCATGGTCGACGGGACGCTCAAGCGTGCCTTCGCCGAGGACATGGTCTTCCTGAGGTACGTGGGGATCCGGCCGGTCGTCGTCCACGGTGGCGGTCCCCAGGTCTCCTCCATGCTCGGTCGCTTGGGCATCGTGAGCGAGTTCCGCGCCGGCCTGCGGGTGACCACCCCCGAGTCCGTCGACGTCGTGCGCATGGTCCTGGTCGGTCAGGTGGGGCGCGAGCTGGTCGGCCTGATCAACGAGCACGGCCCGCACGCCGTCGGCATGTCCGGTGAGGACGCCGGTCTCTTCCGCGCCGAGCGGACCCGTCCCGTCGTGGCCGGCGAGCCGGTGGACGTCGGGCTCGTCGGGGACGTCGTCGAGGTCAACCCCGAGGCGGTGCGCGACATCGTGGAGGCCGGACGGATCCCGGTGGTGTCGACGGTGGCGCCCGAGGCGAGCGGTCAGGTCCTGAACGTCAACGCCGACACCGCTGCCGCCGCTCTCGCGGTGGCCCTGGACGCCATCAAGCTGGTCGTGCTCACCGACGTGGAAGGCCTCTACAGCGACTGGCCGGACCGGGCCTCGCTGGTCCAACAGATCACCACTGAGGAGCTGGACGAGGTGCTGCCGCAGATCGACTCCGGGATGGCCCCGAAGATGGCCGCGTGCCTGCGGGCCGTGCGCGGCGGCGTGCGCCGCGCCACCGTCGTCGACGGACGCCTGCCCCACGCGCTGCTGCTGGAGATGCTCACCAGCGAGGGCACCGGGACCATGGTGGTGCCGTGATGGGCGCCGCCGACCTCACCCAGGCTGCGTGGCTCGACCGCTACGCGGGGGCCGTGATGGGTACCTACGGCTCCCCGCAGCGCGTGCTGGTCCGTGGCGAGGGCTGCTACGTCTGGGACGCCGACGGGCGCCGCTACCTCGACCTGCTCGCCGGGATCGCCACCAACCTGCTTGGACACGCCCATCCACTGCTGGTGGACGCGGTGACGTCGCAGCTGACGACGATGGGCCACGTCTCGAACTTCTTCGCTACGCCCGGGCAGGTGTCGCTCGCCGAGCAGCTCGTCGAGCTGCTGCACGGCCCGCAGGGCTCGCGCGTCTTCTTCTGCAACTCCGGCGCCGAGGCCAACGAGGCCGCCTTCAAGATGGCACGCTGCACGGGCCGCCCGCGGGTCGTCGCAGCCGAGGGCGGCTTCCATGGACGCACGATGGGTGCGCTGTCCCTGACCCACAAGCCGGCGATCCGCGAGCCCTTCGAGCCCCTGGTGCCGGATGTCCAGCACGTGCCCTTCGGTGACGTCGCGGCGCTGGAGGCCGTGATGGGGGACGACGTCGCCGCGTTCGTCGTCGAGCCGGTCCAGGGAGAGGCCGGCGTGCGCGCCGCCCCCGACGGCTACCTCGCCGCAGCGCGCCGCATCACCGCGGACGCCGGCGCGCTGATGGTCCTCGACGAGGTTCAGACCGGCATCGGCCGTACCGGCGCCTGGTTCGCCCACCAGCTGCCGGGTCTCGGCCTCGGCGGCGCGCTGCCGGACGTCGTCACCCTCGCCAAGGGACTCGGTGGCGGTATCCCCGTCGGAGCGGCCGTGGCGTTGGGGGAGCGGGCCGCCTCCCTGCTCGGCGGCGGTTCGCATGGGACCACGTTCGGTGGCAACCCGGTGGCCGCGGCAGCCGGCCTCGCCACCTTGCACGCGGTGGAGCGCGACGGCTTGCTCGACGCAGCCTCGGCGGTGGGGGCGCTGCTCCGCAAGGGCGTGCTGGCAGCCGGACACCCGCTCGTCGCCGGAGTGCGCGGCGTCGGGATGCTCCTCGCGGTCGAGCTCACCGAACCTGTGGCGGCCGAGGTCACGGTCGCCGCGCTCGAGGCGGGCTTCATAGCCAACGCCGTCGCGCCGGACGCCGTCCGGCTGGCCCCGCCGCTCGTCCTGACCGCCGCACAGGCGCGGGACTTCACCGACGCGCTGCCCGGTGTCCTCGACACGGTACGCAACGGACCCGGCTCCGGGAGGTCGGCATGACCAGGCACTTCCTGCGCGACGACGACCTGACCCCGGCCGAGCAGGCCGAGGTCCTCGACCTGGCGGTGCGCGCCCGGGCCGACCGCTTCCGGCTGCGTCCGCTCGAGGGTCCTCGCGCGGTCGCCGTCGTCTTCGACAAGCCGTCGACCCGCACCCGCATCTCGTTCAGCGTCGGCATCGCCGAGATGGGCGGCTACCCGCTGGTGATCGACGCGGCGTCCAGCCAGCTCGGGCGGGGTGAGCCGATCGAGGACACCACACGCGTCCTCGACCGCCAGGTGGCAGCGATCGTCTGGCGCACCTTCGGGCAGGACCGCATCGAGGCGATGGCGTCGGTCAGCGCCGTGCCCGTGGTCAACGCGCTGACCGACCTCTTCCACCCCTGCCAGGTCCTGGCCGACCTGCAGACCGTGGCGCAGCGGCGGGGCGGTGTCGAGGCCCTGCCCGGCCAGACGCTGGCGTACCTGGGCGACGGGGCGAACAACATGGCCCACTCCTACGCCCTCGGCGGTGCCACGGCGGGTCTGCACGTCCGTATCGGCACGCCCGACGGGCGCGATCCGGACCCGGCCGTCGTCGCCGACGCCCAGCGCGTGGCGGCGCAGACCGGCGGGTCCGTCACGGTCATGCACGACCCCGTCGCCGCGGCCGAGGGCGCCGACGTCCTGGCCACCGACACGTGGGTCTCGATGGGCGCGGAGAGCGAGAGCGAGGCGCGTTCCGGCGGTGCCAGCCCCTTCACCCCGTTCGCCCTCGACGAGGCCGCGGTCGCCCGCGCCGCGACCGACGTCACGGTGCTGCACTGCCTGCCGGCCTACCGCGGCAAGGAGATCGCGGCGTCGGTCATCGACGGTCCGCACTCCGCGGTCTGGGACGAGGCCGAGAACCGCCTGCACGCACAGAAGGCGTTGCTCGCGTGGCTCCTGGAGCGGTCGTGACCGCCGGCGCCGGTGCCGTCGATGCCCGGAGACCCGCGACGAAGACGTCCCGTCATGCCCGCATCCGCTAGATCGTCGGCCGGGTGCCGGTGCGGTCGCAGACCGAGCTCGGTGCCCTGCTCGCGGACGACGGGGTCGCCGTCACCCAAGCCACCCTCTCGCGCGACCTCGTCGAGCTCGGCGCCGTCAAGGTGCGCGACGCGGGGGTGGGCCTGGTCTACGCCGTCCCCGGGGAGGGCGGAGACCGCACACCCCGCGGGGCGGTCGGGGCCGAGGTACACGACGCGCGGCTGGCCCGGCTCTGCGAGGAGCTGCTCGTCACCGCGGAGGCCTCGGCCAACCTCGTCGTCCTGCGCACGCCCCCCGGTGCCGCGCAGTTCCTCGCCTCGTCCATCGACCACTCGCTGCTGCCCGAGGCGCTCGGCTGCATCGCCGGGGACGACACCGTCCTCGTGATCTCGCGACGACCCGATGGCGGCGCGCCCCTGGCGCAGCGCTTCCTGGGCCTCGCCGCCGGCCGCACCGACGAGTGACGACGGACAGACGACACCTTCCCCGCAGAACTTCGCAGCAGAGCCCCCACAGCAGAAGGAGAACCACCGTGAGCGACCGCGTCGTGCTCGCCTACTCCGGAGGCCTCGACACCTCCGTGGCCATCGGCTGGATCGCCGAGCGCACCGGGTCGGAGGTCGTGGCCGTCGCCGTCGACGTCGGCCAGGGAGGCGAGGACCTCGAGACGATCCGCGAGCGGGCCCTGGCCTGTGGCGCCGTCGAGGCCTACGTCGCCGACGCCCGCGACGAGTTCGCGGAGCAGTACTGCCTGCCGGCCCTGCAGGCCAACGCTCTCTACATGGACCACTACCCCCTGGTCTCCGCGCTCTCGCGCCCGGTGATCGTGACCCACCTCGTGGCGGCCGCCCGCGAGCACGGCGCCAGCGTCGTCGCCCACGGCTGCACCGGAAAGGGCAACGACCAGGTCCGCTTCGAGGTCGGCATCCAGGCGCTGGCCCCGGACCTCACCTGCATCGCGCCGGTGCGCGACCTGGCGCTCACCCGCGACAAGGCGATCGAGTTCGCCGAGCAGCACGCGCTGCCGATCGAGACCACGAAGAAGAACCCGTTCTCCATCGACCAGAACGTGTGGGGTCGTGCCGTCGAGACGGGCTTCCTCGAGGACATCTGGAACGCGCCCACCGAGGAGGTCTACGCCTACACCGCCGACCCTTCGGTCCAGCGGGACGCCGACGAGGTCGTCGTCACCTTCGAGGGCGGCGTCCCCGTCGCACTGGACGGTGAGAAGGTCACCGTCCTCGAGGCGATCGAGCAGCTCAACGCCCGCGCCGGCGCCCAGGGCGTCGGACGTCTCGACATCGTCGAGGACCGGCTCGTCGGCATCAAGAGCCGCGAGGTGTACGAGGCCCCGGGGGCGATCGCCCTCATCACCGCCCACACCGAGCTGGAGAACGTCACCCTCGAGCGCGAGCTGGCCCGCTTCAAGCGCGGCGTGCAGCAGCGCTGGAGCGAGCTCGTCTACGACGGTCTGTGGTTCTCCCCGCTCAAGCGTGCCCTCGACACGTTCGTCGCCGAGAGCCAGGAGCACGTCAGCGGTGACGTCCGGATGACCCTGCACGGTGGCCGGGCGGTCGTCAGCGGTCGGCGCAGCGACTCGAGCCTGTACGAGTACGCGATGGCCACCTACGACAGCGGCGACCAGTTCGACCAGTCCCTGGCCAAGGGCTTCGTCGACATCTGGGGCCTGCCGTCGAAGATGGCCGCGGCCCGCGACGAGCGGGTCGCCCGTGGTTGAGGGGCCCGCGTCTCAACGGCGTGCGGGGGACGGCGAGCGGCTCGCCCTGTGGGGCGCACGCTTCACCGGCGCCCCCGCCGACGCCCTCGCCGAGCTGTCCCGAAGCACCCACTTCGACTGGCGGCTCGCCCGATACGACATCGCCGGTTCCCGCGCCCACGCGCGCGTCCTGCACGCGGCCGGCCTGCTGGAGGACGACGCGCTGACCCGCATGCTCGACGCCCTCGACCGGCTCGACGCCGACGTCGCCTCCGGTGCCTTCGCGCCTGGGCCCGGTGACGAGGACGTGCACACGGCCCTCGAGCGCGGCCTTCTCGAGCGTGCCGGCGACGAGCTGGGTGGACGGCTGCGCGCCGGTCGCTCCCGCAACGACCAGGTGGCGACGCTGGTGCGGATGTACCTGCGCGAGCACGGCCGTGTCGTCGCCGGCCTGGTGCTCGACGTCGCGGACGCCCTGGTCGGGCAGGCTGCGGCACACCCCGTGGCGCCGATGCCCGGGCGCACGCACCTGCAGCACGCGCAGCCGGTGCTGCTGGCCCACCACCTCCTGGCCCACGTGTGGCCGCTGCTGCGCGACGTCGACCGGTTGCGGGACTGGGACGTCAGGGCCGCCGTCTCCCCGTACGGCTCCGGCGCGCTGGCAGGTTCCTCGCTGGGACTCGACCCCACCGCCGTCGCTGCCGAGCTGGGCTTCGACCGGCCGGTCGAGAACTCCATCGACGGGACCGCGGCGCGCGACGTCGTGGCCGAGCTCGCGTTCGTCACGGCGATGATCGGGGTCGACGTCTCGCGCCTGGCGGAGGAGATCGTGATCTGGGCGACCCGGGAGTTCGCGTTCGTCGTCCTCGACGACGCCTACTCCACCGGGTCGAGCATCATGCCGCAGAAGAAGAACCCCGACGTCGCCGAGCTGGCGCGCGGCAAGGCCGGCCGGCTGGTCGGGGACCTCACCGGGCTCCTCACGACGCTCAAGGGGCTCCCGCTGGCGTACAACCGTGACCTGCAGGAGGACAAGGAGCCGGTGTTCGACGCGGTCGACACCCTGGAGGTCCTGCTGCCCGCGGTCGCGGGGATGGTGGCCACCTGCGAGTTCCGCACCGAGCGGATGGCCGAGCTGGCTCCGCTGGGGTTCGCCCTCGCCACCGACGTCGCGGAGTGGCTCGTGCGTGCCGGAGTCCCCTTCCGCGACGCCCACGAGGTCACCGGGGCCTGCGTGCGTGCCTGCGAGGAGCGAGGCATCGAGCTCTGGGACCTCTCCGACGACGACCTGGCGGCGATCTCGCCGCACCTCACGCCCGCCGTCCGCGGGGTGCTCACGGTCGAGGGTTCGCTGGCGTCCCGTGACGGGGTCGGAGGCACCGCCCCGGTCCGCGTCGCCGAGCAGCTCGAGACGGCGCGTGACGCCGTGGCCGCACTGCGCGGCTGGGTGACCACCGTCTGACGCCGCGCCCTCGCGAGCAGTCAGTTCCTGCAGCGACCAAGGAACCGGCGCGGTCCGGTCCTCGTCGCGTGGAGACGACCCGCACGTGAGATGGGTCACCTTGCCTCGCGCGCCGCACCCTGGGCAGACTGCCGCCAACCCGCGACGACGCGGGACGCGCCGGAGCAGGGAGCCGCAGACGTGAGCGAGCGCAGCGAGCGAGCCAGAGGGCACAGTGCCCCGCTCACGGCGACGGAGGAGACGTGAGCGAGCGCAGCGAGCGAGCCAGAGGGCACAGTGCCCCGCTCACGGCGACGGAGGAGACGTGAGC
>JBBSNO010000006.1:0-28645 GCA_038232615.1 Actinomycetales bacterium | reverse complement strand
CCTGGCGTCCGCCCTGGGCCCGCCCCTCGCCGGCCGGTAGAAGGGGGGGTTCGGGTTGCGCCGGCGGGGGCGCGGCGCCGCGGCCGAGCGCGCGGCCGAGGCCCTCGACCTCGTCGAGCTGCGCCACCTCTCCGGTCGCAAGCCCTCCCAGCTCTCGGGGGGTCAGCAGCAGCGGGTGGCGCTGGCCAGGGCCGTCGTCAACTCCCCGGCGGTCCTGCTGCTGGACGAGCCGCTCGGTGCGCTCGACCTCAAGCTGCGACGGCAGATGCAGGTCGAGCTCAAGGGGATCCAGACCGAGGTCGGGATCACCTTCGTGCACGTCACCCACGACCAGGAGGAGGCCATGACGATGGCCGACACGGTGGCCGTGATGAACGTTGGGCGCATCGAGCAGCTAGGCCCGCCGGCCCAGCTCTACGACCTGCCCCGCACCGCGTTCGTCGCGAACTTCCTCGGCCAGTCGAACCTGATGCCCGGTCGCGTGGTGGAGCAGGTGGGCGCAGACCTCGGCGTCGACATCGGTGGTCGCCGGGTGGTGGTACCAGCCGCCCGTGCCGTCAGCACCGACGGCAGCGTCGTCGTCGGCGTCCGCCCCGAGAAGGTGCACCTCGTCACGGGCGACGAGGAGCTGCCGCACGACGCGAACCTGGTCGGCCCGGGAACCGTTCGCGACGTCTCCTTCTCCGGCGTGAGCACCCAGTACCTCGTCGACGTGCCCGGCCTCGGCACGCTCGGGGTCTTCGCCCAGAACCTGGACGCGTCGGTGCCGGTGCGGCCCGGGGACAGCGTCTCGCTGGCCTGGAGCACACGGCACACCTTCGGGCTGGACGGGGAGCAGGAAACCACGGCCGGCGTCGAGCTCGCCGCCGCGACATGACGTTCGCCGCCGTCGCCCACACGGCGGAACCGGGCGCCGAGAAGACCCTGGAACGCCGGCGCGGCCGGATCGGCTACCTGTTGCTCCTGCCGGGCCTGCTGTACCTGCTGCTGTTCTTCGTGCTCCCCGTGGTGTCGCTCCTGGTCACGTCGCTGTACGTGCCGGTGCCCGGTGGCGACGTCGGGCAGTACCAGCCGGCCCTGCGCGTCGCGAACTACACCGAGGCCGTCCGTGAGTTCTACCCGCAGTTCCTGCGGTCGTTCGGGTACGCGCTGGTCGCCACCGTGCTCGCCCTGCTGATCGGGTACCCGCTCGCGTACGTGATCGCGGTCAGGTGCCGCACCCGCAAGCTCCTGGCCGGTCTGCTGCTGGTGATGGTGATCGCTCCCTTCTTCACGAGCTTCATCCTGCGCACGATCGCCTGGAAGCAGATCCTGGCGGACGAGAGCCTCGTCGTCCGCCTCCTCAAGACGCTGCAGCTGCTGCCGGACGACGCCCGCCTCACCGCCACCGCCGTCGCGGTCGTCGCCGGCATCACCTACAACTTCCTCCCGTTCATGACCCTGCCCATCTACGCCAGCCTGGAGCGGCTCGACACCCGGCTGCTGGAGGCCGGCGGAGACCTGTACGCCGGCCCCGTCGCCACGTTCCGCCGCGTCACGCTGCCGCTGTCGCTGCCCGGGGTCGTGGCCGGCACCCTGCTGACGTTCATCCCCGCCGCCGGTGACTACGTCAACGCAGCCCTGCTGGGCTCTCCCTCGACGGCCATGATCGGCAACGTGATCGACGCACAGTTCTTCCGCGTCGTCGACTACCCGACCGCGGCGTCCCTGTCGTTCCTGCTGATGGTGGCGATCCTGGTACTCGTCGGCTTCTACGTGCGGCGGTCCGGCACGGAGGAGCTGCTGTGAGAGGGCTGCTCGGCTCGACGTCGCGCTTCTCGCTCGGGGACCTCCTCCTACCGGTGTACGCCGCCCTCGCGTTCGCCTTCCTGCTCATCCCTATCGCGTACACGTTCGCCTTCTCCTTCAACGACGCCGGACGGACGAACCTGACCTGGCAGGGGTTCACGCTCGACAACTGGGCCAACCCGTGCGGCGCACCGGCCGTGTGCGCGTCGGTGGTCAACAGCCTGCAGATCGGTGTGATCGCCACCGTCGTCGCCACCACGCTCGGCACCCTCATCGCCATCGCCCTGGTGCGCTACCGGTTCAGGTTCCGGTCGTCGGCGAACCTGCTGCTGTTCCTGCCGATGGCCACTCCCGAGGTCGTCCTGGGAGCGGCGCTGCTGGCGCAGTTCCTCAACCTGCGCGTCAACCCCGGCTTCATCACGGTCGTGCTGGCGCACACCATGTTCTGCATCAGCTTCGTGGTCGTCACGGTCAAGGCGCGTGTGGCATCGCTGGACCCGAAGCTGGAGGAGGCGGCCGCCGACCTGTACGCCAGCGAGCTCCAGGCGTTCTGGCGTGTCACGTTCCCCTTGCTCGTCCCGGGGATCGCCGCCGCCGCCCTGCTCGCCTTCTCGCTCAGCTTCGACGACTTCATCATCACGAACTTCAACTCGGGCAACACCGACACGTTCCCGAAGTTCGTGTTCGTCGCCGCCACCCGGGGCATCCCGGCGCAGGCCAACGTGGTCGGTTCGGCCATGTTCATCATCGCGCTGCTGATCGTGCTGACCGGTCAGCTCGTCGCGGCCCGACGTCGCAGGACGCTGGAGGGAGCCGCATGACCCGCTACGGCAGCCAGTTCGGCCCGGACATCACCTTCCTCGGGGTCGACCGGTGCGACCTCGACGACCCGGTCTCGTTCGCCGGGGCGGACGTCGTCGTCCTGGGCGCGCCCTTCGACGGCGGCACGTCGTACCGGCCCGGCACACGCTTCGGACCCCAGGCGATCCGATCGACCGACTACCTCGGCCACGACGGGTCACGGCCGAGCCTCGCGCTGCGCTCCGACGGTCTCGCCGATCTGCGGGTGCTCGACGCCGGCGACGTCGAAATGACACCGGGAGACATCGAGAGGGCGTTGGGGGCGCTGCGATCGGCGGTCGCCACCGTCGCCGACAGCAGGGCGATCCCGCTCGTCCTGGGAGGTGACCACTCCGTCACCTACGCCGATGCCTCGGGCGTGGCCGACGCGATCGGGCACGGGCGGGTCTCGATGATCCACTTCGACGCGCACGCCGACACCGGTGACATCGAGTTCGGCACCTTGTGGGGCCACGGCCAGCCGATGCGGCGGCTGATCGAGTCGGGTGCCCTGCGAGGTGACCGGTTCCTCCAGGTGGGTCTGCGCGGGTACTGGCCCGGTCCACCGACCCTGGACTGGATGGCGGCGCAGCGCATGCGCTCGTTCGAGATGACCGAGATCGGACGACGAGGCCTGGCCTCGTGCCTCGACGAGGCGTTCGCGATCGCGACCGACGACTGCGACGGGGTGTTCCTGTCCGTCGACATCGACGTGTGCGACCCCGCCCACGCCCCCGGCACCGGGACCCCCGAGCCCGGCGGCCTATCGGCGCGCGAGCTTCTGGACGCCGTCCGCCGCATCGGGTTGGAGCTGCCCGTCGTCGGCGTCGACGTCGTCGAGGTTTCCCCGCCCTACGACCATGCCGACATCACCGCGGCCCTGGCGAACCGCGTCGTGCTCGAGGCCCTGTCCGCGATCGCCCGCCGCCGCGTAGACGCGGCGGGCGGCCCGCCGTACGACCCTGACCTGCCCCTGCTGGCGGGCCGGTACACGGTCGAGGAGAAGGAGTAGACGTGCGCATCCTGCTGGTGGGCTCGGGCGGTGTCGGTGACGCATTCGCGCGTATCGCCGTCCGCCGGAGCTTCTTCGAGGCCCTGGTCGTGGCCGACTACGACCTGAGCCGCGCCGAGCGCACGGTGGCCGCAGCGAGCGCCCGGCGCCCCGGTGAGACGCGGCTGCTGGCGGCGAAGGTCGACGCCGGCGACGCCGCCTCGGTCGAGGCCCTCGCGCGCGAGCACCGCGTCACGCACGTGATGAACGCCGTCGACCCGCGGTTCGTCATGCCGGTCTTCGCCGGTGCCCTGGCTGCGGGCGCCGACTACCTCGACATGGCCATGTCGCTGTCCCACCCGCACCCGCAGCGGCCGCACGAGCTGACCGGTGTCAGGCTCGGCGACGAGCAGTTCGCGGCCGAGCCGGAGTGGTCCAGCGCCGGACGCCTTGCGCTGGTGGGGATCGGGGTCGAGCCCGGGCTCTCCGACGTCTTCGCCCGGTACGCCGCCGACCACCTGTTCTCCGCGATCGACGAGCTCGGCGTGCGCGACGGCGCGAACCTGACCGTGGACGGGCACGACTTCGCGCCGTCGTTCTCCATCTGGACGACGATCGAGGAGTGCCTCAACCCGCCGGTGGTGTGGGAGGCGGGCCGCGGCTGGTTCACGACGCCGCCGTTCAGCGAGCCCGAGGTGTTCGACTTCCCCCGTGGCATCGGCCCGGTGGAGTGCGTCAACGTCGAGCACGAGGAGGTGCTCCTGATGCCCCGCTGGGTGGACGCGAAGCGGGTGACGTTCAAGTACGGGCTGGGGGAGGAGTTCATCGACGTCCTGCGCACCCTGCACAAGCTGGGTCTGGACCGCACGGACCCGGTGAGCGTGCCCTCGTCGTCCGGCCGCGTCCAGGTCTCCCCGCGCGACCTCGTCGCGGCGTGCCTGCCGGACCCCGCGACCCTCGGCGACGCCATGCACGGCAGCACCTGCGCGGGGCTGTGGGTGACGGGTACCGGCAAGGACGGCGCCCCGCGCGAGGTGTACCTGCACCACGTCGTCGACAACGCGTGGTCGATGGCCGAGTACGGCGCCCAGTGCGTGGTGTGGCAGACGGCGGTCAACCCGGTCGTGGCCCTGGAGCTGCTGGCGGACGGCACCTGGTCGGGCACTGGTGTCAAGGGTCCGGAGGCCTTCGACGCGGTGCCCTTCCTGGACCTGCTCGCCGGCGAGTACGGCTCGCCGTGGGGCTGCGAGGAGCGGACGCCGGCAGCACACGGCGTGGGCTAGCATGCGCGCGACGTCCTGGGGACGACCGACGGCTTCGACAACGTGGACGCGGTCGTCCTGGACGCCGCTCGACAGGTGGGCACCCTTGTCACCAACGACCTCGCGCTCGGCCGACGCGCACGCAATCTGGGCCTGAAGCTCACATGACCGAGACCGTCCGGGTCAACACCACTCTGGACCGGGAGCTGTTGTCGCGCATCGACGCCTTCGCCCGAGACCGGATGGAGGACAGGTCGACCGCCATCCGGCAGCTCGTCGACCTGGCTCTGCGTGAGCTCGCCAGGAGGTGCTGGAGGCGTACCAGCAGGGCAGGTTGACGCTCCGGGAAGCAGGTCGGGCCCTGAACCTCGACCTGTGGAAGACACAGGACCTGTTGATGAGCGAGGGCATCGCGGTCGCGCAGGGCGCGCGCAGCGAGACCGCTGACGCGCTCGACACCATCGTCGCCGGCTCCCGGTAGCCTCTGGCGCCATCGAAGGTTGCGTCTGCGGAGGGGTCGGAAGCTGTGGCTGTGAACGACGCGTTGGAGTCGGCTCTTGCCGAGACCGGGGAGCAGGTGGAGTCGACCCTCAAGGCGACCGCCGCCCTCACCCGCGAGCTGAAAAAGGCGAAGACCGGCGCGGCAGGTGGCCAGGTGCGCGAGCTGCGCCGCGCCCTGGAGAACGCCTCGACGCTCGCACGAGAGCTGGTCGGGACGACGGAGCGCGCGGCCGCGTCCTTCGAGCTCGACGAGCAGGACTATCTGTCGTCCGGTTCCTACACCAAGGAGCTGCTGGCGCTCGCGGCCGAGCGGGAGGTCGCGATGTTCGAGGCCGACGAGCGGATCCTGTGCTACCCGTCGTTGATCAAGCTGCTCCCCGGCGATGCGGCTGTCGAGGTCAACCGGCGCCGCGAGAAGCGGCTGCGACCCTCGGTGCTCGTCGAGCTGCTGGCAGCGGCGCAGTCCCGGCCACCCCGGTTCAGGGCCGAGCCGTTCCTGGAGAGCCTGGTCGAGGCATACGACCTCGTGCGTGGCCGTGAGGGCAAGCGCGAGGGTGCCGTGGTCAGGCTCGTGGGGCTGTGGGGTGTGCTGACACTGCTGCCGGGCCAGGCCAGGGAGTACACCCGCCCGGAGTTCGCCCGTGACCTGTACCTGCTCGACCAGTCCGGGGTCGCGACGACCAAGGCGGGTCTGTTCCTGAAGTGGCACGCGAGCACGGGTACCAAGGGAGCCGGGACGCTGACGACCGTGGCCCAGACCGGTCAGCAGCAGCTGTACTGGGGCATCTCGTTCGGGCCGCGCCGGTGATGTCGGCGTCCGACGAGCACGGGTCGGGCCATGTGCTCGGCGGCGGGTCGATGAACGCCGACGAGTACGCGGACTTCCTCGGCCGCGAGTACCTCGCGGAGTACGTGCCGTCGGGCGGCGGCTCGGTCAAGGTCGCCGTGGCTGGTGACGACCAGGTCCTCGAACGGCTCGCCGCGTCGCTGGCGACGGCCGCCGACGCCGGTGGTTGCTCCCTGGTCCGCGTCGGCGCGGAGACGACGAAGGTGCACATGGTCGACCAGGTGTTCTTCGCGGTGTCGCGCCAGGTGGAGTGGGAGCAGATCGCGGCCGCCGTCGTCCGCACCGCCTACGACGAGATCTCCTTTCCCGCCCTCGGCAGCTCCCTGACCGTCGCCGACGTGGCCACCGACCACGACGTCGACGCCCGCGAGCTCTACCGCAGCGTGCGGCGGCAGCTCGAGCGCGTGCTGCTGGACGACGCGACCCTGCCCCGGGAGCTGCGCCGCGCGCTGCTGCGCCTGGCCCAGGCGCACCTGGGCAGTGCCGATGTGAGCCCCTACGAGGTCCAGGTCGTGCTCGACTGGCTCCACGGCGAGCGGGTCGGCCTGCGTGACCTGCGGGCTGCGACCATCTACTCCCGGATCGGGCGCCACAACGCACGGGTGATGCTGGAGTCGGTGGGGCGCCTGCTGCTGCGCGCCGGGCGAGGCGGCCTGGTGCTGCTCCTGGACCTGACGCGGCTGGCCGAGTCGCGCCGTCCGCCGCTCGCCGAGCGCGCCGGCACCTACTACACGAAGGCGGCCGTGCTCGACACCTACGAGCTGCTGCGCCAGATGGTCGACGGAACCGACGACCTGGGGGGCACGCTCGTCGTCGCCGTGGTGCCGCCCGAGCTGGTCAGCGACGAGGCCCGCGGTCTGCCGGCCTACACGGCATTGCACCTGCGCGTGGCCGATGAGGTGCGCGACCGCCGCCGGCCCAACCCGTTCGCGTCCCTGGTCCGGCTCGAGGTCCGCCTGGAGGCCGTCAGATGAGCGAGCGAACCAGACGGCCCAGGGCGATGCTCAGGGCGACGACGCAGGAGGAGTCATGAGCAAGCGGAGCCAGCAGGAGTCGTGGGACCACGACCGGCTGACCTGCCGACGGGCCGTCGAGGCGCTGCGCAGCGGCGTGCCCAACGCTGCCGCCGTCACCGTGCTCGGCTCGGGGCAGTCCGACATCGAGGAGCACTTCGCCGCGCTGCTGGACGTCGCCGAGTCCGGGTCGAACGGCCGCAGTGGTCGCGCGTCGATGCTGGTCGGAGCCGGTTTCGGGGAGGGCAAGAGCCACCTGCTGACCCACCTGGGCCACCTGGCCGTCGAGGCCGGCTTCGTGGTCAGCCGGGTCGTCGTCAGCAAGGAGACGCCGCTGCACGACCCGGCCAAGGTCTTCCGGGCCGCAGTGGAGTCGGCGGTGGCGCCCGGTGGTGTGCGAGGTGCCGTCGCCGAGGCTGCTTCGTCCCTCGATCCGGACAGTGCTCCCTACGCAGAGCTGCTTCGGTGGCTACGCGGCCCGGGCGGCGACCTGGACGAGCGGTTCGAGGCCACCCTGCTGCTGTACCAGCGGCTCGGCAGCGACGCGCCGGGGATCGACGAGGAGTTCGTCGACGCGATCGTGCGCTTCTGGTCCGGTGACCCCATGCCGATGCCCGACCTGCGGCGCCAGCTCAAGGCCGTCGGCGAGGGCAGGACGTTCACGTTCACGCCGGTCCGGGCTCGCGAGCTCGCCCGCCAGCGACTGAGGTTCCTGCCGCGGCTCCTGCGGGCCGGGGGCCACGCCGGATGGGTCGTGCTGTTCGACGAGGTCGAGCTGATCGGCCGCTACACGACGCTGCAGCGGGGACGGTCCTACGCCGAGCTGGCGCGATGGCTCGACGGCGACGCCGGTGAGCCCGGCGAGCCGCTCGTCGCCGTAATGGCAATGACCGACGACTTCGAGGAAGCAGTGCTGTCCGGCAAGGGTGACCGCGAGACGGTCCCGGGGAGGCTGCGCGACAAGCAGACGGACGAGTACGCCGAGATGGCGGCCTTGGCGCAGGCTGGCATACGGCACATCGAGGTCGACCTGCGCTCGCTGGTACCGCCCGACGACGGCGAGCTGGACCGGGCCTACCGGACCCTGCGGCGCCTGCACGGTGCGGCGTACGACTGGGAGCCGCCGGACGTCGTGGGGCTGGAGCGGCTCGGGGCGACGCGCATGCGCCAGTACGTGCGCGCCTGGATCAACGAGTGGGACCTCGTCCGCCTCGACCCGCGTTACGCGCCGGACACGGAGGTGGTGACCGTCACGGGCGGGTACGACGAGGCGCAGGAGCTGGGCGGCGTCGACGAGTAACCAGACGCTCTCGCGTCAGAGAGAACCGATCTGCTGGGATCGCATCTGCTCAGAGCGGCCAGTCGTCCCGGGTGTCGCCGTCGAAGCGCCGTGCGGCCACCGCCAACCCGTCGACCTCCTCGCCCGCGCACACCGCCACCGCGGCGCAGAGCTGCTCCTCGCGCAGCCCACGTGCGAGCGTCACGTGGGGCGTCCAGCGGCCGGGTGCCAGCAGCGCACCGGGGTCCGGGCAGCCGTCGAGCGCGGCGGCCACGTCCGCGTGCAGGCCCAGCAGCTCGGCGGTCGGCACGACGAGGCGGGCCAGCACGCTGCGTCGGCCGCCGAAGACCACCAGACCGCCCAGGCGCAGGGGAACCGGCAGGGCAGCGACCGCTGCGACCAGGGCGGGCTCGGTGGACGCCGGGACCGCCGACCAGACCCCCAGGGTGACGTGCGGCCGGTTCGTGGCACCGGGGTGCCGCGCCTGGCTCGGCATCCCGGCGGCGGCCAGGGCGTCCCACTGGGCGCGGACGACGGAATCGGTGGCGTCGTCTGGGAGCAGCTCGACGGTCTGGACCACGGCCTACAGCGCCTTCGCCATGTTCTGCCCCGAGAGGCGCCGCTCCGTCACGGTGTAGCCGAGGGACTCGTAGAGGCCGATCGCGGCGGTGTTGCCCGCGAAGACGTTGAGTGCCAGCTGTTCCAGGCCCATCTCGCGGGACGCTGCCTCCACCGCCAGCATCATGGCGCGCCCGTGCCCCCGACCCCGAACGGCCTCGTCCACCTCGATGTCGTAGACCCACCCGGACGCGCCGACGGCCGCGAGCCAGACGGCGCCGACCTGCACCGGACCCACCTCGGCGACCCAGAAGCGGTGACCACCGGTGGCGAAACCGTCGGGGAGCAGGCGGGCACGGTCGGCAACCGCCTTGGAGCGTGCCGCCGAAGGCTCGATCCCCCCGAGCCCCACCATCTGCTGCACGTAGCCCTCGTGCTGGTGGACGGTCCAGACCTCGATCTCGGCAGCGGTCATGGCCCTCAGTCGCGTCGACATGCCCCCATCCTGGCCCGGCGTCCGGGGTAGCGTGCGGGCTGTGCCGGGGGCCACGGGTGACGCAGCGCGCTACTCGGACGGCGGCAGGTGACGCCCACGCCGCCCCGGGCCTCCTGGCGCAGGCGCGAGCGGACCTGCTGACGCTGTCGGTCGAGGACTTCGCCCGGCGGTGGGGGCTGGGCCCGCGTGTCTGAGAGCCGGCGCCACCCGTCCGGAACCCAGCGCCGTCAGCAACCCAGTGCCGCTCAGGGAGCCAGCGCCGCGAAGGCCGCATCGAGCACGTCGAGGGCGTCGTCCAGCAGCGCGTCGCCGATCACCAGCGGCGGCAGGAACCGCAGGACGTTGCCGTCGGTGCCGCACGTGAGCACGACGACCCCGTCGGCGTGGCACCGGGCGGCCACGGCGGCGGCCAGGGCCGCATCGGGCTCGACGGTGCCGGTCTGCACGAGCTCGACCGCGAGCATGGAGCCCCGGCCCCGCACGTCGCCGACCGCGCCGTGGCGCGCCGCCAACGCGGCCAGCCGCGGCAGCATCCGGCCCTCGATGCGCCGCGCCGCCCCCACGAGGTCGTCGCGTTCGTAGGTCTCGATCGCCGCGAGCGCCGCGGCGCAGGCGACCGGGTTGCCGCCGTAGGTGCCCCCGAGACCGCCCACGTGGACGGCGTCCATCACCTCGGCCCGACCGGTCAGCGCTGCCAGGGGGAGACCTCCGGCGATGCCCTTGGCCGTCGTGACCAGGTCGGGCACGACGCCCTCGTGGTCGCACGCGAACATCGCACCGGTACGGGCGAAGCCGGTCTGGATATCGTCGGCCACGAGCAGGACGCCGTGCTCGGCGCACCACCGGGCCAGGGCCGGCAGGAAGCCCGGTGCAGGCACGACGAAGCCGCCCTCTCCCTGGATCGGCTCCACGACCAGGCAGGCGACCTGGTCGGCGCCCACCTGCTTCTCGACCAGGCGCGTGGCCCGTGCCGCGGTCTGCTCACCGCTGATCGGGACGGGCTCGCGGAAGGGGTACGACGTCGGCACGCGGTAGACCTCGCCGGCGAACGGCCCGAACCCGTGCTTGTACGGCATCGCCTTGGCCGTCATCGCCATCGTGAGGTTCGTGCGCCCGTGGTAGGCGTGGTCCAGGACGACGACGGCGTCCCGACCGGTGGCGACCCTGGCCACCTTGACGGCGTTCTCCACCGCCTCCGCGCCCGAGCTGAACAGCGCCGAGCGCTTCTCGTGCGTGCCTGGCGTCAGTCGCGCCAGCGCTTCGCAGACCGCGACGTACTCCTCGTAGGGGGTGACCATGAAGCAGGTGTGCGCGAAGTCGGCGACCTGTCGGGTGACGGCGTCCACGACGCGCGGCGCCGCGTGACCCACCCCGGCGACCGCGATCCCGGACCCGAGGTCGATGAGCTGGTTGCCGTCGACGTCCAGCAGCAGTGCGCCGAGCCCTCGCTCGACGAACACCGGCAGGGTGGTGCCGACCCCGGCCGCGACGGTCCGCTGCCGGCGGGCCGTCAGCGCGCGCGATCGGGGGCCGGGCACCTCGGTGACCAGCCGGCGGCCGGCCGACGGATCCAGCGCCAAGAAGCCGCTCGTGGTCTCGATCGTGTCCGTCATGGCGCCAGGATAGGAGCAGACCGAGGGCGCGGTCAGCATGGTACGACGAATTCCGTGACCAGTTGGCCCCGGATGCCGACGCCGTCGGCAGGAGGTTGGATGGCCGGGGACGAAGTCCGATGGACGACGCCGGATGACGAGGAGTGGTGATGGGTGCGCTGACGGGCAGAGAGGCGGAGGTGGTCGGCCGGGTCGAGACCGGGCTCCTGATCGGCGGCTCGCGGCGTGCCGCGACCGGCGGGGGCGCCCTCGACGTCGAGGACCCCTCCACCGGGGAGGTGATCGCGTCGGTCGCCGACGCGAGCGCGGACGACGGTCGTGCAGCGCTCGACGCCGCCGTCGCAGCGCAGACGGACTGGGCCGCGACGCCGCCCCGCGACCGGGGCGAGGTGCTACGCCGGGCCTTCGAGCTCATCACCGAGCGGATCGACGATCTCGCCCTGCTGATGACGCTCGAGATGGGCAAGACCGTCGCCGAGTCGAGGGCCGAGATCACGTACGCGGCTGAGTTCTTCCGGTGGTTCTCCGAGGAGGCGGTGCGCGTCGCCGGGCGGTGGTCGACGGCGCCGAACGGCGCCACCCGGCTGCTGACGATGCGCCAGCCGGTCGGCCCGTGCCTGTTCATCACGCCCTGGAACTTCCCGATGGCGATGGGCACCCGCAAGATCGGCCCCGCCGTGGCGGCCGGCTGCACGATGGTCGTCAAGCCGGCGTCGTCCACGCCGCTGTCGATGCACGCGCTCGCGGACGTCCTCGCCGAGGCCGGGCTGCCCGGCGGCGTCCTGAACATCGTCACGACGTCGACCACGGGCGAGGTGATGGAGCCCCTGATCCGGGACCCCCGGCTGCGCAAGCTGTCGTTCACCGGGTCCACCGAGGTGGGGCGGCGGCTCGTCGAGCAGTCCGCGGAGCAGCTGCTGCGCGTCTCCATGGAGCTCGGCGGCAACGCGCCGTTCCTCGTCTTCGCCGACGCCGACCTCGACCGCGCCGTCGAGGGCGCGATGCTGGCGAAGATGCGGAACGTCGGCGAGGCGTGCACGGCAGCGAACCGGTTCCTCGTGCACGCCGACGTCGCGGAGGAGTTCACGTCGCGGCTGACCGAGCGGATGACCGCGCTGACGGTCGGCCGGGGGAGCGAGGAGGGTGTGGACGTCGGCCCCCTCGTCGACGCAGCCACGCTCGAGAAGGTCACCGACCTCGTCGGCGACGCCGTCGGCAAGGGTGCGACCGTGCGCTGCGGCGGTGAGCGCGTGGGCGTGCGGGGGTACTTCTACGCCCCGACGGTGCTGTCCGACGTCCCGGCCGACGCCCGCATCCTGCGCGAGGAGGTGTTCGGCCCGGTCGCGCCGGTCACGACGTTTACCGACGAGGACGAGGCGGTCTCCGCGGCGAACGACACCGAGTTCGGTCTGGTCGCGTACCTGTTCACCACCGACATCTCGCGCGCGCTGCGGGTGAGCGAGCGGCTGGAGACCGGCATGGTCGGGCTCAACCAGGGCGTCGTGTCCAACCCGGCCGCGCCCTTCGGCGGCGTCAAGGCGTCGGGCTTCGGCCGTGAGGGCGGCTCGGAGGGCATCGGGGAGTACCTGGAGACGAAGTACGTGGGCATCGCGATGTGACCCGCGGTCCGGCGCAGCGCTCGGTGACCTCGCGGGTTCCCGGCTGGGCCGGACGGGCGAGGCGTTGCGCTGCGTGGGGCAACGGTTACTTGCTGCGCTCGCCGCCGGGGTCGGGGCCGGCTCGAAGTGGGGCCACTGACCGTGGACGTCGGGACGGACGTCGGGGTGGCGGTCAACGTCTCGGCGCGGCACCTGTCGGACCTCGACCTGCCGCGGCGGGTCTCGCACGCGCTCGCGCCGAAGACTGCCCGCGTGCCTGCTGGCCATCGACGACTTCGGTACCGGGTGCTCCTCGCTGGCGCACCTCGAGCAGCTGGCGGTCGACGAGCTCAAGATCGACCGCAGCTTCGTGACGACCTCGGACTCGAGGCCAACGACGAGATCCTCGTGCGCTGCACCGCCGACCTGGGACGCAACCTCGGGCTCGTCGTGGTGGCGGAGGGCGGCGCGCCCGCCGTCGGCGCGGACCGCCTGCGCGCGCCGGCCCGCGACCGGCTGCAGGGCTTCCTCGTGGGCCGGCCCGTAGCCCGCGCGGAGCTGGAGCTGCACCTGCGCCGAGCACGAGCTGCCCCTGAGCGCCTCCGTCCCCGCACGGCCGGTCCTGGCCGTCGCCCGGCCCGCCTGAGAGGTCCCTCGTGCTCGTCATCCACCGCCAACGGCGGCACGCTCCCGGCCGACGCCGACGCGCTGGCCCGCGCGGGCATCGAGCCGGAGCATGGCGACTTCGTGAACTCCGCGTCGTCGACGGCGCGAACCTGTGGTTCCTCGGCGACGTCTTCGCCTGGCCGTAGCCGATGCCGCTGGCCAACGTCTTCAGCGTGGGCGACGTGCTGGTCGTCGCGGGGGCGGTATGGGGCGTGCACCGGGTGTGCCGGCGCGGGCGGCGGGTCAGGGACACTGTCGACGGTGAGCACATCGCCGCGTGACGTCGTCCTGCTGGGCTCCACCGGCTCGATCGGCACCCAGGCGACGGACGTCGTCCGGGCGAATCCCGACCGGTTCCGCGTCGTCGCGGTCGCTGCCGGCGGTGCTGACGTCACCGCGCTCGCCGCCCAGGCAGCGGCCCTTGACGTCGAAGCGGTCGCGGTGGCCAGGCCGGACGCCGAGCAGCCGCTGCGCGAGGCGCTGCGGGCCGTAGGCATCGCGCCCGAGGTGCTCGCCGGACCGGACGCCGCCACCGAGCTCGCGGGGCGCCCGGCCGACGTCGTCCTCAACGGGATGACGGGCTCGATCGGCCTGCGCCCCACGCTCGCGGCCCTGGCCGCCGGCACGACGCTCGCGCTCGCGAACAAGGAGTCGCTCATCGTGGGCGGGCCGCTGGTCACTCGCGCGGCGGCTCCCGGGCAGGTCGTGCCGGTCGACTCCGAGCACTCCGCGCTGGCGCAGTGCCTGCGGGGAGGCCGGGCGCACGAGGTCGCCCGGCTGGTCGTGACGGCTTCCGGCGGCCCGTTCCGCGGCCGCACCCGAGCCGAGCTGGCCGACGTCACGCCCGACCAGGCGCTGGCGCACCCCACGTGGGCGATGGGCCCGGTGATCACCGTCAACTCCGCCACCCTGGTCAACAAGGGGCTGGAGGTGATCGAGGCTCACCTGCTGTTCGGCATCGGGTTCGACCGCATCACGGTGGTGGTCCACCCCCAGTCGGTGGTCCACTCGATGGTCGAGTTCACCGACGGGTCGACGCTGGCCCAGGCCTCGCCGCCGAGCATGGCGATCCCGATCGCCCTGGGCCTGGGCTGGCCGGACCGGGTGCCCGGCGCGGCACCGGGTTGCGACTGGACGACGGCCGCGACATGGACGTTCGAGCCCCTGGACGACGACGCGTTCCCCGCCGTCAGGCTCGCGCGTGAGGTGGGGGAGGCGGGGGGCACGTTCCCGGCCGTGTACAACGCCGCGAACGAGGAGTGCGTCGGGGAGTTCATGGCGGGGCGCACGCCCTTCCTCGCCATCGTGGACACTGTGAGCAGGGTGGTCGACGACCACGCCACGCTCCAGGTCGGCGGCGGTGCTGCCGAACTGCGGTTGGAGGACGTGCTGGCGGCCGAGCGGTGGGCCAGAGGCCGGGCCCACGAGGTCCTGGCCCGAGAAGGAGACAGGAAGACGTGAAAGAGGTACTGCTGTACGCCCTCGGGGTGCTCGTCGTCGTCGTCGTGCTGGCGGCGTCGATCGGGCTGCACGAGATCGGCCACATGGTGCCCGCGAAGAAGTTCGGCGTCCGCGTCACGCAGTGGATGATCGGTTTCGGCCCGACGGTGTGGTCCCGGCGCATCGGCGAGACCGAGTACGGCATCAAGGCGCTGCCGCTCGGCGGCTACATCCGCATGATCGGGATGTTCCCGCCCGCCGCCGGAGACGCCCCGGGCACGGTGCGGGAGTCGTCCACCGGGGCATTCCAGTCGCTCGCCGACGACGCGCGGCGCCTCTCCGCCGCCGAGGTCCGACCCGGCGACGAGGACCGCGTCTTCTACAAGCTCTCGGCGCCGAAGAAGATCGTCGTCATGCTCGGCGGCCCGGTGATGAACCTGGCCATCGGCTTCGTGCTGCTGGGGATCCTGGTCGTGTCGTTCGGCAACCCCAACGAGATCGTGACCACCCGGACCATCGACGCCGTCAGCGAGTGCGTCGTCCCGGCGTCGCGGACCTCGTCCGGGCAGACCGAGTGCGGCGCCGACGACCCGCTCGCGCCGGCCGCCGAGGCCGGCATCCTCCCCGGGGACGAGGTCGTCACGTTCGACGGCGCCGCGGTGACGAGCTGGGACGGCCTGCGTGCGGCCATCCGCGCCTCCGCGGGGCGCTCCGTCGACGTCACGGTGCTGCGCGACGGCGCCGAGATGGTCCTGACGGTGACTCCCCTGCTGAACGAGGTGGCCGTGACCGCCGACGGCGAGGTCGTCACCGGTGCGGACGGCGAGCTCGTCACCGAGGAGGTCGGCTTCCTCGGCGTCGTCCCCGTCGTCCGGCCGGCTCCCGCGACCGTGTCCGACGTGCCCGGTGTCGTGGGCGATGCGGTGTGGCGCACCGCCGGCATCGTCGTGAACCTGCCCCAGCGGATGGGGGACGTCGCCCAGGCCGCCTTCGGCGACGCCGAGCGCGACCCCGAAGGCCCGATCGGCGTCGTCGGGGTGGGGCGTCTCGCCGGCGAGATCTCGTCGCTGCCCCAGTTCACGTACTCCGACCGGACCAGCGCGATGCTCGGTCTCCTGGGCGGGCTGAACATCGCGTTGTTCGTCTTCAACCTCATCCCGTTGATGCCCCTGGACGGTGGCCACGTGGCCGGGGCGCTGTGGGAGGGCGCCCGTCGGCAGGCGGCCCGCCTGCGTGGCCGCGCGGACCCGGGCCCGATCGACGTCGCCCGGCTGATGCCGCTCACGTACGGCATCGCTGTCCTGCTGATCGGGATGTCCGCGCTGCTGCTCTACGCCGACATCGTCCGGCCGATCAGCCTGCGCGGCTGAGTTTCAGGGGTTCCGGCGGCAGGGGATACTGGGGTCATGTCGACTCCCGTGTCCCTGGGTATGCCCGCTGCGCCTCCGCCCGTGTTGGCTCCCCGCCGTGCGACCCGCAAGATCAGGGTGGGCAAGGTCGAGGTGGGGGGCGACGCGCCCGTCAGCGTCCAGTCGATGACGACGACGCCGACCACCGACATCAACGCGACCCTCCAGCAGATCGCCGAGCTGACGGCGTCCGGCTGCGACATCGTTCGCGTCGCGTGCCCCAGCCAGGACGACGCCGAGGCGCTGCCCGCGATCGCGACCAAGTCGCAGATCCCGGTGATCGCCGACATCCACTTCCAGCCCAAGTACGTGTTCGCGGCCATCGACGCGGGGTGCGCCGCCGTCCGCGTCAACCCCGGGAACATCCGCAAGTTCGACGACCAGGTCAAGCAGATCGCCGCGGCCGCGAAGGACGCGGGCATCTCGATCCGCATCGGCGTCAACGCCGGGTCGCTCGACCCGCGGCTGATGCAGAAGTACGGCAAGGCCACCCCGGAGGCGCTGGTGGAGTCGGCCGTCTGGGAGGCGTCGCTGTTCGAGGAGCACGACTTCCACGACTTCAAGATCTCGGTCAAGCACAACGACCCCGTCGTGATGGTGCGCGCGTACGAGCTGCTCTCCGAGGCCGGCGACTGGCCGCTGCACCTCGGGGTCACCGAGGCGGGGCCGGCCTTCCAGGGCACGATCAAGTCGGCCACCGCCTTCGGCGCCCTGCTGAGCAAGGGCATCGGCGACACGATCCGGGTCTCGCTGTCGGCGCCCCCGGTGGAGGAGGTCAAGGTCGGCAACCAGATCCTGCAGTCGCTGAACCTGCGCCCGCGCAAGCTCGAGATCGTGTCGTGCCCCTCGTGCGGCCGGGCGCAGGTCGACGTCTACAAGCTGGCCGACGAGGTGACAGCAGGGCTCGAGGGCATGGAGGTGCCGCTGCGCGTCGCCGTGATGGGGTGCGTCGTCAACGGCCCGGGGGAGGCGCGCGAGGCCGACCTCGGTGTCGCCTCGGGCAACGGCAAGGGCCAGATCTTCGTCCGCGGCGAGGTGATCAAGACCGTGCCCGAGTCGAAGATCGTCGAGACCCTGATCGAGGAGGCGATGCGGATCGCCGAGGGCATGGAGGTCGACGAGAGCGGGGCACCGACCGTCAGCGTCGGCTGACCCGGTTCGACCCGGCGGTCCCGCGCAGGCAGGATGCGCAGGTGCTGCGTTCACCGGTTCGCGTCCTCGGCGGCGACGACGCTGCCGAGCTCCTGGACCTGTGCAGCCGCGATGACGTCGCGAACGTGTTCGTGGCCGCCCGCGTGGCGGCTGTCGGGTGCGAGCCGCGGCGCCTCGGCGGAGAGGTGTGGGGCTACTTCCAGCGCGGGCGGCTGGTCTCTGCCTGCTGGGCAGGTGCCAACCTCGTCCCGGTCGAGGCGAGCGACACCGCGCTCGACCACTTCGCCGTCCGGGCGCGGCGGCAGGGGCGTCGCTGCTCCTCCCTGGTCGGGCCCGCCGACGCCGTGCTCGGGCTGTGGGACCGGCTGGCGTCCGCCTGGGGCCCCGCCCGGGACGTCCGTGGCGACCAGCCGCTGATGATCATCGACTCCGACCCGACGATCGACCCCGATCCCGACGTGGTGCGCACCACGGGCGCCGACCTCGACGTGCTGGTCCCGGCGTGCGTGGACATGTTCACCGAGGAGGTCGGCTACTCGCCGGTCGCGGGGGGCGGCGGCCTGCTCTACCGGCGCCGGGTCGAGGAGCTGGTCTCGGCGCGGCGGTCGTTCGCGCGGATCGAGACGTGCGGGCGCGGGAGGCAGGTGGTGTTCAAGGCCGAGCTGGGTGCGGTGTCCGACCATGTCGCCCAGGTGCAGGGCGTCTGGGTGCCGCCCGAGCTGCGGGGTCGGGGTCTGGCCGCGCCGGCGATGGCGACGGTGGTGAGCCTGACGCGGAAGGACGTCGACGTCGTCAGCCTGTACGTCAACTCCTACAACGAGCGGGCCGTTGCCGCGTACGAGCGGGCGGGGTTCCGGCGCGTGGGGACGTTCGCGACCGTGCTGTTCTGACGCGCGCGTACCGGCGGACCTGCACAACTCCCTGCCAGCGCTGTTGTCGCCGGGCCAGGAGGGGTTAGGCAGGTCGGCCCGGTACACCTGTGGACGGTTCCTCACACGCCGACGCCGCACGGGGCAGGCTGACGTCATGGACGTGGTCGCTGCGTTGGCGGCACTGGGCGGCGCCGCCGGCTCCGCACAGCTCGTCGGCGTCGTCGGGCGGCGGCCGCTGGCCGCTGCCGTGCGCTGCGGGGACGTGGTGCGCCTGTCCCGCGGCGTGTACGGCCTCCCCGGTGCGCCTCCGGCGCTGCAGGCGGCTGCTGCGCTCCGGGGGGTGGTCTCGCACGCCAGCGCCGCGCAGCTGCACTTGCTCGACGCGGTGAGCGTCCCGGTGATCGCCCACGTGACGCTGCCCCGCGATGCACGGCGTCGCGTCGTGCCCGCTGCCGTGGAGCCGCACTGGTCGGTGCTGGCGCCTGCCGACGTGAGCGGGGCCGTGACGACCCCGCTGCGCACGGTGCTCGACTGCGCGCGGACGATGCCGTTCCGCGAGGCGTTGGCCGTCGCCGACTCGGCCCTGCGGCGTGAGGCGGTGCTCCGCCGCGACCTGCTCGCCCGCGCCGACCGGCTGACCGGACCCGGCCGAGCGCGGGTGCTGCGTGTGGGCGGGTCCGCCGACGGTCGCGCGGCGAACCCGTTCGAGTCCGCGCTACGCGGCAGCCTGCTGGACGCCGGGCTGGCGTCGTTCGAGCCACAGGTCCGGCTGCGACGGCGCGGGTCCGTCGTCCGGGTCGACCTCGCCGACCGGCGCCGCCGGATCGTGCTGGAGGCCGACAGCTTTGCCTGGCACGGGTCGCGGTCGGGGCTGGCCCGCGACTGCCGACGCTACGACGAGCTGGTCGTGGGGGGCTGGATAGTGCTCCGCTTCGCCTGGGAGCAGGTGATGTTCGAGGAGGCGTGGGTGGTGCGGACAGTGGCTGCGGCGTGCCGGCTCCGGGATCGTGAGCGCCGGCGCAGGCGCGTACCGGCGGACCTGCCCAAGTCGGCCTGAGCGCCCGATCGGCCCGCTGATCCGGGGTTACGCAGGCCGGCCGGTACCTCAGCCGGCACCACTACTGTGCTCACCGTGAGCGGCGACGAGCGGCCGGTGGTCGGCCCCGGTCGCCTGCGGGACGACGCCGACTTCCGCCGCTACTGGGGTGCTCGCGTGGTGTCGCTGGCCGGCACGGCGGTCACCTACGTCGCCCTGCCGGTGCTGGCGTACGAGTTCACCGGGTCGCCGCTCGTCACCGCACTGGTCGTCACCTTCGAGGCACTGCCGTACCTGCTGTTCGGCCTGGTCGCCGGGCCGCTCGCCGACCGCTGGGACCGGCGCCGCGTGATGGTCGTCGCCGACGTCGTCGGGGCGCTGGTCCTTGGCAGCATCCCGCTGGCGGACGCGCTCGGAGTGCTCACCGTGCCGCATGTGCTCGCCGCCGCCTTCGCCGTCCAGACCGTGTTCGTCGCGTTCGACGCTGCCAACGGTGGCGCACTGCCGGCGCTGGTCGGTCGCGACCGGGTGGCCACGGCCAACAGCGCGATCTGGGGTGCCGGGTCGCTGATCGAGATCGGCGCTCCGGCGGCGGCCGGTGCCCTGCTGGTCTGGCTCACCCCCAGCAACCTGATCGCGCTGGACGCACTGACCTACGTGGGTTCGGCGCTGCTGGTCCGCTCGATCGTCAAACCCCTCTCGCAGCAGCGCGACGACCTGCCGCCGGTCTCGCTGGGCTGGGTCCGCAGCGAGGCCGCACAGGGTCTGGGGTTCCTCTGGCGGCATCCCGGCGTCCGCACCATGACCATCATCGGTACCTGCCAGTCGGTGGCGGGCGGTGCGTTCGTCGGTCAGTGGGTCGTGTGGGCGGACGTCGAGCTCGGGGTCCGCCAGGGCGACCCGCGACTCGGCGTGCTCTTCGCCGCCTGGGCGGTCGGCGGCCTGGTCGCCACCGCCCTGCTGCCCTCGACCGCCCGGCGCTGGGGGGCCGCGAGGGTGGCCCTGCTGGTGCTCCCGCTCTCGGCGGGAATGGGGTTCGTGACGCCGCTCGCTCCCGGCTGGCGCAGCGCCGCCCTTCTGACGGCTGCATGGGGCTCCGTCTACATGCTGGTCGTCGTCAACTCGATCACGTACCGGCAGCAGCAGACCCCGGACCACCTGATGAGCCGGGTCCACACCTGCGGCCGCATGCTGAGCTTCGGGCTCGGCTGGCCGGCTGGGGCGTTCGTCGGTGGGGTCGTCGCCGAGGGCGCGGGCCCGCAGGCCGGGATGCTCGCCGGCGCAGCCGCGCTGGTCGTTGGCGTCGTCGTGGCGTGGACGTCGCCGCTGCGCGGACTGGTCGCCGCACAGGCATAGCGAACTCGCTATGACGCGGCGTACGCTGTCGGGATGGCTGGCATCGGCAACGACCTCGTCCGCGAGGCCCGCAAGCGCGTCGGCCTCACCCAGCGGGAGCTGGCCGAGCGGGCCGGGACGACGCAGAGCGCGATCGCGCGGATCGAGACCGGCCGGTCCACCCCGACCTTCGACACCGTGCTGCGCCTGCTACGCCTGTGCGGCCTCGACCTCGACATCATGCTCGTCGAGCGCGACGACTCCGACATGGCGCAAGCCGAGCAACATCTGCGCATGTCCGTCCAGGAGCGCGCGGACTTCAACACCAGGTTCGTCCGCACCATGGTGGACCTACAGCGTTCCGTGGCGGAGGAGCTTGGCCATGCCTCGTGAGTTCGACCCGGAGGGCATCGTCCGGGCGCTGACGGAGAACGAGGTCGACTGCATCTACATCGGCGGGTGGGCCGCAGGACTGCTCGGGTCACCCTTTCCCACTAGCGACGTCGACATCACGCCGAACTCGGAGCGCGAGAACCTGACCAGGTTGTCGGCGGCACTGAGGCAGATGGAGGCGAGGATCCGCACCCAGGGGGTCGAGGACGGCCTGCCCTTCTCCCACGACGCGGACAGGCTGGCGGCCGTCGGAGTCTGGAACCTGGTCACTCGCTTCGGCGACTTCGACATCTCCTTTGTCCCGACGGGCACCACGGGCTGGCCGGATCTCGAAAAGGACGCGGTCACAGTGACTGCCTACGGCCTCTCCGTGCGTCTGGCCTCGCTCGCCGACATCATCCGCAGCAAGCAGGCGACGAACCGCCCCAAGGACCAGCGCGTGCTGCCCGTGCTCCGCGAGATCCTAGCCAGCCGCTACCAGCGGTAAACCGCGTCGAGAGCTGCGCCGTGTCGCGGATAGGCTCGCGCCCATGCTGCTGCGGATGTCCACCCTGTTCCTGCGCACCCTGCGCGAGGACCCGGCGGACGCCGAGGTGCCCAGCCACCGGCTGCTCGTGCGGGCCGGCTACATCCGCCGGGCCGCACCGGGCATCTACTCCTGGCTGCCGCTGGGTTACCGCGTCTACCGCAACGTCGAGCGCGTCGTCCGCGAGGAGATGGACGCCATGGGCGCGCAGGAGGTGCACTTCCCGGCGCTGCTGCCCCGCGAACCCTACGAGGCGAGCAACCGCTGGACCGAGTACGGCGACAACGTCTTCCGGCTGAAGGACCGCAAGGGCGCCGACTACCTGCTCGGGCCCACGCACGAGGAGATGTTCACCCTCCTGGTCAAGGACCTGTACTCCTCGTACAAGGACCTGCCGCTGTGGATCTACCAGATCCAGACTAAGTACCGCGACGAGCAGCGGCCCCGCGCCGGCCTGCTGCGCGGCCGCGAGTTCGTGATGAAGGACTCCTACTCCTTCGACGTCCACGACGCCGGCCTCGAGACCAGCTACCAGGCTCACCGTGCCGCGTACATCAGGACCTTCGACCGGCTCGGCCTCGACTACGTGATCGTCGCGGCCATGTCCGGCGCGATGGGCGGGTCGGCCAGCGAGGAGTTCCTCGCCTCGGCCGAGAACGGCGAGGACACGTACGTCCGCTGCACCGCCTGCGACTACGCGGCCAACGTCGAGGCCGTGCGCCTGCCGGTGCCCGAAGCCACGGGCTGGGACGACGTCCCGGCCGCGCACGCCGAGCAGACCCCCGGCACGCCGACGATCGCGACGCTGGTGGACCACCTCAACGACGCCTTCGCCCGCACGGACCGGCCCTGGGTCGCTGCCGACACGCTGAAGAACGTGCTCGTCGTCCTGCGGCACCCCGACGGGACGCGCGAGCCGCTGGCGGTCGGTGTCCCCGGGGACCGTGAGGTCGACGCCAAGCGGCTGCAGGCCCAGGTCGAGCCGGCCGAGGTCGAGCCGTTCACCGAGGTCGACTTTGCCGCGCACACCGGTCTCGCCAAGGGCTACATCGGCCCGAAGGTGCTGGGGGAGAAGGGCATCACGGGCATCCGGTACCTCGTCGACCCTCGCGTCGTCGAGGGCACCCGCTGGGTGACCGGTGCGGACACCACCGGCAGCCACGTGATCGACCTCGTCGCGGGCCGCGACTTCACTCCCGACGGGACGATCGAGGCCGCGGAGATCCGCGACGGCGACCCGTGCCCCCGCTGCGGCAACCCGCTGGAGTCCGCCCGCGGCATCGAGATGGGCCACATCTTCCAGCTCGGCCGCAAGTACGCGGAGGCCCTGGACCTGAAGGTGCTGGACGAGAACGGCAAGCTCGTCACCGTGACGATGGGCTCCTACGGCATCGGCGTCAGCCGCGCCGTGGGGGCGATCGCCGAGAACAGCCACGACGAGCTGGGTCTGGTCTGGCCCCGCGAGGTCGCACCGGCCGACGTCCACGTCGTCGCCACCGGCAAGGACGCGGAGGTCTTCGCGGTCGCGGAGCGCCTCGCCGCCGACCTGGTCGCCGCCGGGGTGACGGTGCTCCTCGACGACCGGCCGAAGGTCAGCCCCGGGGTGAAGTTCAAGGACGCCGAGCTGATCGGCGTCCCGACGATCGTGACCGTCGGCAAGCGGCTGGCGGACGGTGTCGTCGAGGTCAAGGACCGCAGGAGCGGCGAGCGGGACGACATCGCCGTCGACGAGGCGGCCGGGCACCTGACGCACCTGCTCCGAGGATGAGCGCGGGAGTCGAGGCCGTCGTCTTCGACTGGGGCGGCACCCTGACGCCCTGGCACAGCATCGACCTGGCCGAGCAGTGGCACGTGTTCGCGCGGGCGCACGCCGGGCACGCGCACGAGGCGCAGGACGTCGCCGCCCGCATCCTGGCGGCGGAGGGCGCAGCCTGGCAGCGGGTGAGGGCGGACGCCGAGAGCGCGCGGATCGCCGAGATCCTCGTCGAGGCCGGCGTCGACACGGCGCACGAGGGGCACGAGGCGGCCCACGCCGCCTACGAGGAGTTCTGGGAGCCGCACACGCTGCTCGACCCCGACGTGCCGCCGCTCTGGCAGGGCCTGCGTGACCGCGGGGTCAAGGTCGGCGTCCTGTCGAACACGATCTGGAGCCGCGAGTACCACGAGCGCGTCTTCGCGCGCGACGACGTGCTGCACCTGCTCGACGGCGCCGTGTACTCCTCCGAGATCGCCTACGCCAAGCCGCATCCCGAGGCCTTCGCGGCGGCGCTGCGGGCCGTCGGTGTCGAGGACGCGTCCCGCGCCGTGTACGTCGGGGACCGGCCGTTCGAGGACGTGCACGGGGCCCAGCGGGTCGGTATGCGCGCCGTGTGGGTACCGCACTCGGACATCCCGGCCGACCAGCAGGTCGCCGTCGACGTCACCGCTGACGCGGTGGTGCACCGCCTCGGTGAGCTGCTGGACGTCGTCGACCGCTGGCTGTAGCCCGCATGGACCTCGACCCGACGACGATCGCACTGCTGCTGCTGGCAGGCGTGACCGCCGGCTGGGTCGACGCCGTCGTGGGCGGCGGGGGTCTCGTGCAGCTGCCCGCGCTGCTGCTGGTGCCGGGCGTCAGCCCCGTCCAGGCGCTCGCCACGAACAAGCTGGCGTCGTCGTTCGGGACGGCGACGAGCGCCGTGACGTACTACCGCAGGGTCCGGCCGGATCTGCGCACCGCTCTGCCCATGGCGGCCGTCGCCGGTGCCGGGGCAGCCGGCGGCGCGGCGTGCGCGAGCCTGCTGCCGGCGTCCGTCTTCGAGCCGGTGATCCTGGTGGTGCTGGTGGCGGTCGCGGTGTACACGATCGCCCGACCGAGCCTGGGCGCGGCCACGGCACTGCGCTGGCACGACCGGCGTCACCACGTCGCCGCAGGGGCGGTGGGACTGTCGATCGGGTTCTACGACGGCATCCTGGGCCCGGGCACCGGGTCCTTCCTGGTGATCGCCCTTGTCGGGCTGCTCGGCTACGCATTCCTCGAGGCGAGCGCGAAGGCCAAGATCGTGAACCTGGCCACGAACCTCGGCGCCCTGGCAGTCTTCGTGCCGCAGGGTGCGCCGATGTTCGGTCTCGGCGTCGCGATGGGCGCCGCCAACGTGCTGGGCGGGTACGTGGGGGCGCGGACGGCGGTCGCGCACGGCAGCCGCTTCGTGCGGGTGGTGTTCCTCGTCGTCGTGGGAGCCCTGGTGCTGCGTCTCGGCTACGACGTCCTCGGCGGCTGAGGACTCTCAGGCGAGCTCTGGCAGGCCGGGGAACGCGGTGCCGGTGCCGCGCCACGCCGACGCCGACAGGGCGCGCCGGACGAGAAGGTCCACGGCTTCGGCCCGCAGGCCACCGGTCGAGGCCGCGACGAGGGAGGCGTCCAGGACGGCGACCTGGTCCTCGACGCCGGCTGCCAGCACGATCGCGTCCTGCGGTGTCGCCAGCGGCGGGACGTCGTAGGCCGGTGCGGACGGCGGGGCGTCGAGCCCACCGTCGACGAGCCAGGTGGACAGGCGCTCGACCAGCAGCCGGTGGGACTCCCCCGAGGCGAGCGCCCGCTCGCGCTCGCCGTCGCTGAGCCTGGCCGCCACGACGCCGTAGGTGTAGACGGCCGCGTGCTCGCCGTCCAGTGCCGCAGCCACCGCCGCGGCCGCGCCGTCCCCGCCGATGTCCGGGGACTGGACCCCGACGCCCGAACCGACCGCGCCCGAACCGACCACGGGCTCGCCGACCACGGGAGCGGCCGGCGCGGGCTGGCCGAGGGTCGCCGCGAGGAGCGTGGCGTGCACGACGCGGGCCGCACCCACCGACGCGAGCAGCCGCGCCAGCCCGGGGTCGACCGCCGCGCCGCCGGTGCCTGCTGCGTCGCCGAGCGCCTCGGCGGCGCCGGCGAGCTCGGCGGCCAGCAGGTCAGGCAGGGGGTCGGGCAGGGGGTCGGACGGCGGCCCGGGGGACGTCGGCGAGGCGGACCACGCTCGCGTGGGCGCCGGCTCCGTCTGCGCCGGCGTCGGGGACGCGGCCGGCAGGGGCCCCAGGGCGTCGAGGTGGGCCGCGTGGGTCGTGCCGAGCGAGCCCAGCAGGGCGTCGAGGTCGCTCCTTGCGGCGCGGGCCGTGGTCACCGCGGCACGCAGTCCCTGCGCCGTCACCACCGCGCGCCGCCGGGCCAGCTCGTCGGGGCCGGGCGTCGGGGCCGGCACGGGTGGCGCCTGCCCCCAGCGGACGTCGCCGAGGTCGACCCCGCAGCCGGCGGTGGCTGCGGCCAGGGCGGCGAGACCGATCCCGCGCAGCACGGTGCGCCGTGACGCGGCGGTGCGCTCTGCAGGAGTGCGGCCAGGAGGTGACATCGCGCGCGATCCTGTCACGAGCAGGGCTGGCGCAGGGCCCGCCGGACCGGTCGGCCGCACAGCCCTGAGTCGGTAGGCTCTCGCCCGTCACAACACCACAGCTGCCGGGAGGTCCCCGTGGTCCGCTCCACCGTGGCCCACTCCACGCCCGAGGGGGTCACCGCCCTGCTCGACCCGGTGGTGAACGGGGCCGGGCTGGTGCTCGAGGGCGTCACCATCACCCCGGCCGGCAAGCGGCGCGTCGTCCGCGTGGTGGTGGACCTGCAGGACGACGAGGCCGGCAGCCTCGACCTCGACCAGGTCGCCGAGGTCGCCCGCGCGGTCTCCGACGCGCTGGACGCCTCCGACGTCCTCGGTGGTCACCCCTACGTGCTCGAGGTGTCCACACCGGGCGTCGACCGTCCGCTGACCGAGCGGCGTCACTGGTCGCGGGCGCGCAGGCGGCTCGTCAGCGTGACGCTGCTGGGTGCGGGCGCCGGTGAGGTGACCGGTCGCGTGACGGCGGTCGACGACGAGGGGGTCGTGCTCAGCACGGACGACGGGGAGCGTGCCCTGGCCTGGGCGTCGTTGGGCGCCGGACGCGTGCAGGTGGGGTTCCGTCGTGACACCGACGACCTTGGCGAGGAGGACTGAGATGGACATCGACCTGGCCGCGCTGCGGATGCTCGAGCGCGAGAAGGAGGTGCCGTTCGACGTCCTGGTGCGGGCGATCGAGGCGGCGCTGCTGGTGGCGTACCACCGCACCGCGGGTCCGGAGCAGCAAGCCCGCGTCGAGCTCGACCGCTCGACCGGGCACGTCGTCGTCTGGGCGATTGAGGTCGGCGACGACGGTGTCGTGGTGAGGGAGTGGGACGACACACCCGCCGGCTTCGGTCGCATCGCCGCGACGACCGCGAAGGGCGTGATCCTGCAACGGCTGCGTGACGTCGAGGACGAGGCTGTGCTCGGGGAATTCCAGGGGCGCGAGGGCGACGTCGTCTCCGGGATCGTCCAGCAGGGCCCCGACCCGCGGATGGTGCACATCGACCTCGGCACCGTCGAGGCCGTGCTGCCCCCGCAGGAGCAGGTGCCGGGGGAGAGGTACGTGCACGGGTCGCGCATCCGCGCCTACGTGGTGTCGGCGCGCAAGGGATACAAGGGTCCGTCGATCACCGTCTCGCGCACCCACCCCAACCTGGTCCGGCGGCTGTTCGAGCTCGAGGTGCCCGAGGTCTCCGACGGCACCGTGGAGATCATGGCGCTCGCTCGTGAGGCGGGGCACCGGACCAAGCTCGCGGTCAGGACGACGGTGTCCGGCGTCAACGCCAAGGGGTCGTGCATCGGCCCGATGGGTCAGCGCGTGCGTGCGGTGATGACCGAGCTGCACGGCGAGAAGATGGACATCGTCGACTGGAGCGAGGACCCCGCGACCTTCGTCGGGCACGCGCTGTCGCCGGCGACGGTCTCCAGCGTCACCGTCGTCGACGAGGCCATGCGGTCCGCGCGGGTGGTCGTGCCCGACTACCAGCTGTCCCTGGCCATCGGCAAGGAGGGCCAGAACGCGCGGCTGGCCGCCAAGCTCACGGGCTGGAGGATCGACATCCGACCCGACACCCTCCAGGACGAGCCGGCGTCGGTCCACGTCTCCACCCCGACGTCGCAGGAGCCGCCCGTCGGCGCGAGGGAATCGTCCGGTGAGCAGGGGCGCTAGACTCTCCGAGGCCGACCGGCGCCCCACGGGGCCCATGCGTACCTGCGTGGGCTGCCGCGAGCGTGCTGAGCGGTCACGGCTGCTGCGGGTGGTGGTGGTCCGGGAGCAGGGCGATGTCGTCCTCTCCCCGGACGTCCGCTCGGTGCTGCCGGGACGTGGTGCCTGGGTGCATCCCGACCTTGGCTGCCTGGACCACGCGGTGCGCCGCCGGGCCTTCTCCCGGGCCCTGCGCGTTTCGGGCCCGGTGGACGAAGCGGCGGTCCGGGCGCACCTGGCTCGGGTCGGCCAGCACGAGACAGACCAGCACGAGACAGACCAGCACGACCAGCACGACCAGCACGGTCCAACCGTCGAGATCGGAAGCGGGTCAGCATCTGATGGGCATTCGATGAGCTCCCAGCGATGAACACCCCCCAGCACTAAGCGGTCCGCGCCTGTCCGGCTCGGACCGAGGACAGGAGAGACGTGGCAAAGGTCCGGGTCTACGAGCTCGCCAAAGAGCTCGGAGTCGAGAGCAAGGCCGTGATGGCCAAGCTCAACGAGTTGGGCGAGTACACGAGGTCGGCGTCGTCGACCATCGAGGCGCCCGTCGTCCGCAAGCTGAAGGACGCGTTCCCCGCCGGCAACGGTGCCTCGCAGGCGCCGGCGAAGCCGGCCAAGAAGGTCGCCGCGAAGAAGGCCGCCCCCGGCCCCGCGACAGCCGCCGAGCCCGAGGCTCCCGCCGCGACCGAGGCGCCGGCCGATCCCACCCCCACGGCGCCGGCACCAGCTGTCCCGGTCGAGCCGACCCCCGCGGCACCGGCGGCACCCGAGCCGGCTGCTGCCGAGGCGCCGCAGGCACCCGCAGCCCGCACCGGGCAGCCCGCCTCCGGCGCCCGCCCCGGCGGCGTGCGCCCGGGTGGGCGGCCCGGCAACAACCCGTTCGCACCGAGCCAGGGCATGCCCCGGCCCGGCGAGCGGCGTCAGGCGGAGCCGG
>JBBSNO010000005.1:0-29200 GCA_038232615.1 Actinomycetales bacterium | reverse complement strand
GGCGCGCAGCGCGGAACTTGGCCACCTCTGGCAGGAAGTCCGTGGTGATCGCCAGGAACGTGAACAGGGTGGGGGCCACCGCGTCGACGTCGACACCACGTCGCACGCACTCGTCGAGGTAGGCACGGGCGTTGGCGAAGGTGAACGCGATCTCCTGCGCTGCAGACGATCCGGACTCGCGGATGTGGTAGCCGCTCATGGCCAGCGGGGTCCAGCTCGGCACGTGCTCGACGCAGTACTCGATGGTGTCGGCGGCCAGACGCAGCGAGGGCTCGGCCGGGAAGATCTGTGTCCCCCGCGCGATGAACTCCTTGAGGACGTCGTTCTGGATGAAGAGGCCGAACTCGTCCGGGTTCACCCCGCGCTTGCGGGCGAGCGCGACGAACATCGCGGCCCAGACGTACCCGATCGAGTTGGCCGTCGTCCGCACCTGGCTGATCTCCTGCAGCGGGATGCCCTCCATCAGGATCTCGACGTCGGCCAGTGAGTCGATGGCGACGCCGACGCGACCGACCTCTCCGGCGGCCCGGGGGTCGTCGGAGTCGATCCCCATCTGCGTCGGCAGGTCCATCGCCACCGAGAAGCCGGTGACGCCCGCCTCCAGCAGCGCCCGGAAGCGCCGGTTGGACTCGCGCGGTGTCCCGAAGCCCGCGTACTGCCCCATGATCCACGGCTTGGGCTCGGCGGAGACACCGCGCGTGTAGGGGTAGCTGCCCGGGTGCTCGCCGTCGTCCGGGGCGTAGTCGGGGCGCAACGGCATCAGCGCGTCTCGCTCTCGAGCTGGGCCCGCAGCACCTTCTTGGCGACCTTGCCGGTCGAGTTCAGCGGCAGCTCGGCGACCACGCGGACCTCCTTGGGCTTCTTGTAGGACGCCATCGCAGTCCGGCAGTGCTCCAGAACGGCGGACTCGTCCACCTGCCCACCGTCCTTGAGAGTCACGATCGCGACGACGCGCTGCCCCCAGTCGGGGTCGGCGACCCCGATGACCGCCACCTCGGCGATGCCGGGGACCTCGGCCACCACGTCCTCCACCTCGCGGGGGTAGATGTTGTAGCCGCCGGAGATGATCATGTCGCCCTTGCGGTCGACCAGCCACAGGTGGCCGTCGTCGCTCATCCGCCCGAGGTCGCCGGTGTGCAACCACCCGTCGCGCACCGACTTCGCCAGGTCCTCGCGGCTCGCGGCGTTCCAGTACCCGGCCATCACGTGGTCGCCGCGGGTGACGACCTCCCCCACCTCGCCCGCCGGCACCGGGCGGTCATCGCCGTCCACGACGAGCACCTGCACCCCGAGCGCGGTGCGTCCGGCCGACGCCAGCAGCTCCGGGTCGTGGGCCAGACCGCGCGCGTGGTCGGCCGCGTCGAGCACCGTCACGGGCGGGATGGCCTCGACCAGGCCGTAGTACTGCACCAGGTTGCCGGTGATCCGCTCAAAGGCCTCGCGCATCTGCAGCGGCGGCATCGGGGCACCGGCGTAGCCCAGCATCCGCAGGCCGGAGAACGTGTCGCGGTCGGTACCGGACATTGTCAGCAGCCGCGCCACCATGGTCGGGACGACGGCCGTGTGGGTGGCTCCCCGTTCGACCACCGCCTCGGCGAACGTCTCCGGATCCCAGGTGGGAAGGATGATCTGGCGGGCACCGGCCACCAGGAACGGCAGCACGAACAGGCCGCTGGTGTGGGTGATGGGACCGGCGTGCACGTACACGTCGTCGTGGCCCGGCACGCCACCGAGGACGTCGTGGGTCATGTTCACGGTCGAGGCGAGCCAGTTGCGGTGGGTGCGCTGAGCGCCCTTGGGATGCCCGGTGGTGCCGCTGGAGTAGTGCAGGCCGCACAGGGCGTCGTCGCCCAGGACCGGCAGCCGCCGCGTCGGGCCGCCGGCGACCAGATGGTCGTACGCCAGTCCGGGGCCGTCGCCGATGACGACCACGTGCTCGACCTGTTCCCGAACCAATGCGATCTGGTCGGCGAACCGCGCGTCGTAGACCAGTGCGCGGGCGCCGGAGTCGGCCGCGATCCGCTCCCAGTCGCTGGGGTGCAGGCGGTAGTTGAGGGCGGCCCGCACCAGCCCCGCGCTGCGGATCGCCAGGTCGGTCTCGAGGTAGCTGGTGCTGTTGCTCTGCAGGTCGAGCACGCGGTCGCCAGTCTGCAGGCCCAGTGACAGCAGGGCGTTCGCGAGGCGGACGACGCGGTTCCCCAGCTCGGAGAACGTCATCGTGCCGCCCGGGCCGTCCACCGCCACCCGGTCGCCGAAACGGTGCGCTGCGCGCGTGACGAGGGTTCCGACGTCCATGCTCAGCCTTCCTCGGGTGAGATGTCGTTCCGTGGTGCGACGTACGCCGCGTCCAGGACGCGGACGCCGCGACCGGCGGCGAGGACGCGCACCGGGTTGAGGTCGAGCTCGAAGCCTGGCGCCCACCCGACGGCCAGCTCCGCGACCGCGGTGACGGCGTCCACCAGGGCTGCGCGGTCGGCCGGCTCCGCGCCCCGCACCCCTGCCAGCAGCGTGCCCAGCCGCGTCTCGTCCAGCATCAGCTCGACGTCCTCACGGTCGACGGGCAGCAGGCGCAGCGCGACGTCGTCCATCACCTCGGTCAGCACGCCGCCGAGACCGACGGTCAGCACTGCACCGAGCGGGCTCGGCGTCACGCCCACCAGGGCCTCCAAGCCGTCCGGCACCATCTCCTCGACGAGCACATCCTCGCCCAGCGCGGCGAGCCGCTCGAACGTCTCACGCGCCGTGGCCACGGTGACCCCCAGGGCGACACCACCGGCATCGGACTTGTGGACCAGGCCCGGGACGACTGCCTTCAGCACCGCGAGGCCGCCGACGTCGTCCACGGCCTGCTCCGCTGCGTCGCCGTCGCCGACCAGCCGCCCCGTCGGCACCGGCAGGCCGGCGTCCGCGAGCAGCCGCTTGAGCTCCTGCTCGCTCGCTCCGCCCCGCGGCGCCGCCCGTCGAGTGGAGCTCTCCTGCCCGACACGCCGGCGTGCCTCACCGGAGAGGGACACTTGGCGGGCGCCGGTGGCCTGGCTCACCTGGTGCAGGGCAGCGGCGGCCCGCACCGCGCGGGCGGGCGTGGGGAAGGTGGGGATGCCGGCCTCACGCAGCCGGGTTCCCGCGGACGGCGCGAGGTGCGCGGCGCCGGTACGCGCCGCCAGCACCGGCTTGCCACTGCGCTCCGCGGCCCGGGCGAGGCTGGCGACGACGTCGTCGACGTCCTTGCCGGTCAGCACGCAGAAGCACGCCACGACCATGTCGACGCCCGCGTCGTCCACGATCGCGTCCAGGGTGGCGTCGAACAGCTCCGCGTTGCTCATCACCGTGGCTGTCACGTCCACCGGGTTGCCGGTCGCGCCGTAGGCAGGGACGACCTCGTCGAGCAGCGCCTGGGTCGCCGTCGAGAACTGGGCGAGCGGCAGGCCGTGGGTCTCGCACGCGTCAGCCGCCAGGATGCCCGAGCCGCCCGACGTGGTGACCACCGCGACACGGGGACCCACCGGGCGGCGCGGCTGGGCGAAGGCGTCACCGACGTCGAGCAGCTCGTCGACGTCGTGCACGCGGACGATGCCGAGCTGCCGCAGGGCCGCGTCGACGACCCGGTCCCCGGCGGCCAGCGCTCCCGTGTGGGACTCCGCGGCACGCTGGCCCGCCTCGCTGCGCCCGGCCTTGAGCACGGCGACCGGCACGCCGGAGGTGGCGAGGCGGCGCAGCCGCACGGCGTCGTCCAGCGTCTCCAGGTACGCGAGCACCCCGGTGCAGCCCGGCTCGGAGGCCAGGGCCTCCATCACCTCGAGGGCGCTGACGTCGGCCTCGTTGCCGGTGTTGACGACCCATCCGAGGCCGAGGCCCCGCTCGAAGGCCAGGCTGACGGCGCCGTAGCCGAGTGCACCGCTCTGGCTGACGAAGGCGAGGTTCCCGTCGACGAGCTCGGTGCGCTCGCCGGCGAACAGCGGTGAGAATGAGGTGACCTGAAGGACGCCGACGCCGACGCTGCCGATGCAGTTGGGACCCACCAGCCTGACGCCGGCGGCGCGGGCCTTTGCGGTGATCTCCGCCTGGAGCGCGGCTCCGACGGGTCCGGTCTCGGCGAACCCGCTCGCGCACACGATCGCGACGCCGACCCCGGCGGTGGCGCAGTCGTCCACCGCGGCTGCGACCCGGTCGGCCGAGACCATCAGCATCGCCAGGTCGACCGGGCCGGGGCAGCCGGCGACGGACGCGTACGACGCCAGTCCGGCCACCGGGGTGCCGTCCGGACGCACCGGGTAGATCTCACCCGTGAACCCGTGGCGCTGCAGGAAGTCGACCGGCAACCGCCCCAGGGCGCCGGGGCGGTCGCTCGCGCCGACCACGGCGACGGAACGGGCCGCCCACAGCGCCGACAGGCCTTCAGGCACGGGGGTCCCAGCGCGCGTGCTGCGTTCCGGTGGCGCCTTCGCGGGCCAGCTCGAGACGGGGCTTGGGCCCGTCGCTGCGCCCCGCCTGCGGCTTGCGGTTGCCCGCCTGCCACGGCACCGGCCACACCGCGCCCGGGCCGGTGTACTCCTGGTCGGCTGCTGCGTGCAGCGTCCACTGCGCGTCGTAGAGGTGCGCACGACCGACGGCGCACAGGTCCGCCCGGCCGGCGAGCAGGATCGAGTTCACGTCGTCGAAGGAGGAGATCGCGCCGACGGCGATGGTCGCGACGCCGACCCGGTTGCGGATCGCATCGGCGAAGGGGGTCTGGTACGAGCGGCCGTACGCCGGGCGCTCGTCCGGGGTGACCTGACCGGACGAGACGTCGATCGCGTCGGCGCCCGCGCCTGCGAACGCGCGGGCGACAGCCACCGAGTCGTCCGGGGTGACGCCACCGTCCACCCAGTCGGTCGCGGAGATGCGCACGCTCATCGGCTTGGCCGCCGGCCACACCTCGCGCATCGCGGCGAACACCTCCAGCGGGAACCGCAACCGGTTGGCCGGCGTCCCGCCGTACTCGTCGTCCCGCTGGTTCGTCACCGGGGAGATGAAGGAGGAGAGCAGGTACCCGTGGGCGCAGTGCAGCTCGACGAGGTCGAACCCGGCGGCGTCCGCGCGCACCGTGGCGTCGACGAACTGCCGCTGGATCTCGACGAGGTCGGCCCGGCTCAGCTCGCGCGGCACCTGGTTGACGCCCTCGCGGTAGGCGAGCGGGGACGGCGCCACCACGGGCCAGTTGCCGTCGTCCAGTGGCTGGTCGATGCCGTCCCACATCAGCTTCGTGGATCCCTTGCGGCCCGAGTGGCCGATCTGCATCCCGATCGCGGCCGGCGACTCGGCGTGCACGAAGTCGGTGATCCGGCGCCATGCGTCCACCTGCTCGTCGTCCCACATCCCGCTGCAGCCGGGGGTGATCCGGCCCTCGGGGGAGACGCAGGCCATCTCGGTCATCACGAGTCCCGCGCCGCCCAGTGCCTTGCCTCCCAGGTGCACGAGGTAGAAGTCGCCGGGGACGCCGTCCGTCGCCCGGTACATGTCCATCGCCGAGACGACGACCCGGTTCGCCAGCCGAAGGTCGCGCAGGCCGAAGGGCTGGAACATCGGGGGCCTGAGGAGTCTCGACCCGTCGTCCGCTGCATTGCCGGGTGCCTGCTGGTCGGCGAACCAGCTGTCGACCCGCTCGACGAACTCGGGGTCGCGGGTCCGCAGGTTCTCGTGGGTCACGCGGCGGCTGCGCGTCATGATGTTGAAGCCGAACTGGATCGGGTCCTGGTGCGTGTACTGGCCGAGGTTCTCGAACCACTCCAGGCTCGCCTGCGCCGCGCGCTGGGTGGACTCCACGACCGGCTTGCGCTCCAGCTCGTAGGCCTCGAGCGCAGCATCGACCGTCTCGTGCTCGTGCAGGCACGCGGCGAGCGCGAGCGCGTCCTCCATCGCGAGCTTGGTGCCGGAGCCGATGGAGAAGTGCGCGGTGTGTGCCGCGTCGCCGAGGATGACGACGTTGCCGTGCCTCCAGGTCTGGTTCCGCACGGTCGTGAACGTCGTCCAGCGCGAGTTGTTCGTCATCACCTGGTGGCCGTCCAGGACGTCCGCGAAGAGGTCCTTGACGAGTGCGACGGACTTCTCGTCCGACTCGCCGACCCCGAACGGCTGGGCCGCGAAGGCGTCAAAGCCGGCCGCTGCCCACACCTCGGAGTTCATCTCGACGATGAAGGTGCTGCCCGTGGCGTCGTAGGGGTAGCCGTGGATCTGCATGACGCCGTAAGGGGTCTGCTCGACGTAGAACTTGAAGGCCTCGAAGACCTTGTCGGTGCCGAGCCACATGTACTTGCAGGCGCGGACGTCCAGCGTCGGCCGGTAGGTGTCGGCGTAGCGGCTGCGGACGGCGGAGTTGAGCCCGTCGCTGGCGATCACCAGGTCGTAAGCGGCGGCCAGCTCGTCGACGTCGGGAGCCTCGGCGTAGAAGTTCACCGTGACGCCGAGGTCGGCGCAGCGGGCCTGCAGGATCTGGAGCAGCCGCTTGCGGCTCATGGCCGCGAAGCCGTGCCCACCGCTGGTCTCGACGGTGCCGGCGAAGTGGACGTCGATGTCGTCCCACCGCGCGAACTCGCGCTCCATCGCGGCGAAGACGGCCGGGTCGGCGTGCTCGATGCCGCCCAGGGTCTCGTCGGAGAACACGACGCCGAAGCCGAAGGTGTCGTCCGCGGCGTTGCGCTCCCACACCGTGATCTCGTGGTGGGGGCCGAGCTGCTTGGCCAGCGCGGAGAAGTACAGGCCACCAGGTCCGCCTCCGATGACGGCGATGCGCACGGTGCCTCCCGCGTTGTCGTGGTGAGACCGTCCAGAGTATGTTGTGTTTGCGACGGTCGTCAATCGAACTCCAGGCCGCCACGTGTCGAGGGAAGGGGCAGCCCGTGGACAGGTTCGCCGGCAGGTGCGCGGTGGTCACCGGAGGTGCCGGAGGGATCGGCCGCGAGGTCAGCGCCGCCCTGGCCGCCGAGGGGGCCCTGGTAGCCGTCGTGGACACCCAGGCGGACGCCGTCGACGAGACCGTGGCCACCGTGCGCGAGACCGGGGCCCGCGCGAACGGGTACGTCGTCGACGTCCGGGACGCCGAAGCCGTGACCGGGCTGATGGCGTCGGTGCACACCGACCTGGGCGGCCCTCACGTGCTGGTCGCCCTGGCCGGCGGGTCGCTAGGGACGCCGCGGGACCTGGACGCGATCGAGCCCGAGCACGTCGACCTGGTGGTGGACGTCAACGTGAAGGGCACCTTCTACTGCTGCCAGGCGGCCGTGCCCTACATGGCGGCCGCCGGGGGTGGCGCGATCGTCACGACGTCGTCCATCGGCGGGCGGCAGCCCTCACCGGTGACGGGCGTCCCGTACGCCACCGCGAAGGCTGCCGTCGTCGGCCTGACCAAGCGACTGGCCCGCGAGGTGGGCGCCGCGGGTATCCGCGTGAACGCCGTCGCCCCGGGCCTGTTCCTCACCGGGCGGCTGCAGGCCATGTACGACGAGATGGCCGAGACCGAGCGACGCGAGGTGCTGGACGCCATCCCGCTGGGACGCTTCCCGGACATCTCCGAGGCGGTGGACCCGATCCTCTTCCTGGCCTCCGACGCGGCGTCGTACATCACCGGCATCGTCCTCGACGTCAACGGCGGGCGCTTCATGCCGTCCTGACGGTGCCCGCTCCCGCCTACGTCGCGGCGCCGGCGATGTTCACCATCCAGCTGATGCCGAACCGATCCACGCACATGCCGAAACTGTCGCCCCAGGGTGCCTGCTCGAGCGGCACCGCGATCGTGCCACCGTCGGAGAGCTTGTCCCAGTAGCCGCGCAGCTCGGCGTCGTCCTCGCCGCTCAGCGAGACCGAGTAGCTGTTGCCCGGCGTGTAGTCCATGGTGTTCGGGGTGTCGGCCGCCATCAGCGTCAGGCCACCGTCCGTGGTCAGCATCGAGTGCATGACCTTGTCCTGCTCGGCCGGGTCCTCGCTGGCCTGCATCTCGGCGAAGGTGCTGCGGGTCAGCTCGCCTCCGAACACCGACAGGTAGAAGTCCATGGCCTCGCGCGCCGAGTCGCGAAAGCCGAGGTAGGGGTTGAGACGGGTACTCATGGTGTGGCTCCTCACTGGTGGGCTGTCCTCAGGATGACCCCCGCGCCCGCGGAAAGTCATCGGTCCCGCGAAACCGGTGCCGACGCGGGCACCCTCCGTAGGCTCGACCCATGGCCCAATACTTCGACGTCCACCCGCGGGACCCGCAGCCGCGCAGCATCAACCAGGTCACCGCCCTGCTGCAGGACGACGCGCTGATCGCCTACCCGACCGACTCCTGCTACGCGCTGGGTTGCCGGCTGGACAACCCCACGGGCTCGGAGCGGATCCGCCGGATCCGGTCCCTGGACGACAAGCACCACTTCACGCTCGTGTGCGCCGACTTCGCCCAGCTCGGCCAGCTCGTCCAGCTGGACAACGCCGCGTTCCGGGCCATCAAGGCCGCGACCCCCGGTCCCTACACGTTCATCCTCCCGGCCACTCGGGAGGTCCCGCGGCGGCTGGCGCACCCGAAGAAGCGGACCGTCGGCGTGCGCATCCCCGACCACCCGGTCGTCCAGGCGCTGCTGCGTCAGCTCGGTGAGCCGCTGCTGTCCAGCACCCTCACGCTGCCCGACGCCGACGCACCGATGACGGACGGCTGGCAGATCAAGGAGGAGCTCGACCTGCTGGTCGACGCCGTGGTCGACGCCGGCGACTGCGGCACCGAGCCCACCACGGTCGTGGACTGGTCCGGGGGCTACCCGGAGGTCGTACGGGTCGGGGCGGGTGACACGGCACGCTTCGCGTAGCACGCCTGCGTGGCGAGAGGAGTCGACGATGGACGATCGCTTCGAGGTCGTCGTGGGTGCCGGGACGTCCAGGTCCGGTGACGCTCGGGCCGTGCGGTTCCCGCACCGGTGGACCGCCGAGGGCGTCACCGTCGAGCCGACTTCCACGGTGCGCAACTGCTGCACCTCGCGGCGGCGGGATGCGTGCTCAACGACGTGTACCGGGAGGCCGACCGGCATCACGTACGCCGTCCAGCTGCACTCCTCCGCCTCGGTGGCGGAGCTGGACCTCCTGCTCGACGTGGTCGACGCCGTCGCGGAGATCCCTCGTGCGATCGAGCCGGGGCAGAGGTACGGCGGGACATCTGAGCTGCCCTCCGGCTGTCCGGGCAGCCGGCTATCCGCGGGTGAGGACGGCGCGGACGTCGTCCGACCAGGGCGCCGCCGTCCCGACGTCCGGGTCGGAGTTGACGCACACCATCACGCCACGTGCGGCCACGTCGTCGCCGTGCCGGACGGCGAACTCATAGCGCAGGGAGGTCCGGCCGACCGAGGCGAGCGTCAGCTCGACGTCCAGCCGGTCGCCGAGCCACAGCCGGGACAGGTAGTCGACCTCGTAGCGCACCCGTGGCGTCGTCCCGAAGAGCGTGACGCCGAGCTGCTCGTGCAGGCGCTGCTCGGCGGCCTCGACCCAGCGGATCACCGTCGAGTGGTGGTAGTGGCCCGACGCGTCGGTGTCCGACCACTCCACGACCCGCTGGATCGTCACCGTGGTCACGACGTCGCGTTCCAGCCGGCCTGTGCCCCCTCGCCGGCCTGTTCCCTCTCGTCAGACTGGGCGGCCTGACGCAGCCGGTAGCGCTGGAGCTTGCCGGTCGCGGTCTTGGGCAGCTCGGCCACGAACTCCACGGCCCTGGGGTACTTGTACGGAGCGATGCGGGCCTTGGCGAAGTCCTGCAGCTCCTTGGCCTTGCTCTCGTCGCCGGACGCCCCCGGCGCGAGGACCACGTAGGCCTTGACGACGTGGCCCCGTCCTTCGTCGGGCGCCGCGACGACCGCGCACTCGACGACGTCCCCGTGCGCCAGCAGCGCCTCCTCGACCTCGGGTCCGGCGATGTTGTAGCCCGACGACACGATCATGTCGTCGCTGCGGGCGGAGAACCAGTAGTAGCCGTCGGCGTCGCGGGTGAACGTGTCGCCGGTGATGTTCCACCCGCCGCTGACGTACACCGACTGCCGCGGGTCGGCCAGGTAGCGGCAGCCGGTCGGCCCCTTCACCGCGAGCCGCCCCGGCGTGCCGTCGGGCACGGGCTCGCCGTCGGCGTCCAGGATCGCCGCGCTGTAGCCAGGCACGACACGACCGGTCGAGCCGGGGCGGATGTCGTCGTCGCTGGAGCCGATGAAGATGTGCAGCATCTCCGTCGACCCGATCCCGTCGATCAACCGGACGCCGGTCGCGTCGTGGAACGCCTGCCACGTCGCCGCCGGGAGGTGCTCGCCCGCGGACACCGCCCGGCGCAGTCCGGCGAGCACGTCGGCCCGGCCCGACGCGACCATCGCCCGGTAGGCGGTCGGTGCGGTCGAGCAGACCGTGACGCCGTGCCGGGCGATCAGGTCGGCCAGCTCGTCCGGCGTCGCCTTCTCGACCAGCAGCGTCGACGCCCCGACGCGCAGAGGGAAGACCACGAGCGCGCCGAGGCCGAAGGTGAAGGCCAGGGGCGGCGTCCCGGTGAAGACGTCGTCAGCGGTCGGGCGCAGCACGTGCTTCGAGAAGGTGTCCGCGATGGCCAGCACGTCGCGGTGGAAGTGAATCGTCGCCTTGGGGCGGCCCGTCGTCCCGGAGGTGAACGCGAGCAGCGCGACGTCGTCCGCCGCCGTGTCCACGGGCGCGAAGTCCGTCGGGAGGTCGGCGATCCGTCGGATCAGGTCAGCGTCCGTCCCTGCGCCGTAGGGAACGACGCGCAGGTCGGGGACGTCGGCGCTGGCCAGGTCCTCGAGAAACCTGTGGTCGCACAGGGCAACCGCCGGCTTCGCGATCTCACTGATCATCCGCAGCTCCCCGGCGCGCAGGAGCGGCATCGTGGTAACCGCGACGCCCCCCGCGCGCAGGACCGCGAACCAGCACGCGACCAGCCACGGGTTGTTGGGGCCGCGCAGCAGCACCCTGGTACCCGGCACCAGGCCGAGCTCGCTGACGAGCAGGTTCGCGACCTGGTTGGAGCGGCGCTGCAGGTCGGCGTAGGACCAGGTGTCGCCGTCCGCAGTGAGCAGGCACGGCCGCTGACCGCCGTGGGTCGCCACGACCTCGTCGAGGAGCTCCACGGCGCAGTTCAGCCGCTCGGGGTAGCTGACGTCGTCCAGCACGAGCTCAGGCCACTCGTCGTCCGGTGGCAGGTGGTCTCGGCAGAACGTGTCGACGTGCGAGGAGGCCGAGAGCTGCATGTCCGCAAGTATGCTCCCTACATGACGACAGTCAACGGCTCGGCATGGGACGAGGGCCAGTACCGGGGGCTGCAGCCCCGCGCGCTGATCGTTACCATCTACGGCCTGTACGCGCGCGCCGGGGACGCGTGGCTGGGCGTCGGGTCGCTGATCTCGCTGATGAGCGAGCTGGGGGTCGACGAGCCCGCCGTCCGCTCGTCCATCTCGCGGCTGAAGAGACGCGGCGTCCTGCACGCGGAGCGGCACGGCGGCAGCGCCGGGTACGCCCTCTCCGCCGGGGCCCGGTCGATGCTCGACGAGGGAGACCGACGCATCTTCGCCCGGCCCCGCGGCACGCCGGACGACGGGTGGGTGCTCGCCGTCTTCAGCGTCCCCGAGGCGGAGCGGCAGAAGCGGCACACGCTGCGGTCACGCCTGTCCTGGTTGGGCTTCGGCACCGTCTCGGCCGGCGTCTGGATCGCGCCGGGGCACCTGACGGGCGAGACCGAGGACGTCCTGCGCCGCCACGAGCTGGCCTCCTACGTCAACCTCTTCCACGCCGACTACCTCGGCTTCGGGGACGTGGCCCGGTGCGTCGCCATCTGGTGGGACCTCGACGGGCTGCAGGAGCTGTACGACGAGTTCGTCGGCGCCCAGGAGCCGGTGCTGGCGCGGGTGAAGCGGCAGCGGCGCCCTCGGGACGGCGAGGCCTTCGCCGACTACGTCCGCGCCCTGACCGCCTGGCGACGGCTGCCCTTCCTCGACCCGGGCCTGCCGCCCGAGCTGCTGCCCGACGGCTGGTCGGGAACGGCTGCCGAACAGCTCTTCACCTCGTTGCGGATGCGGCTCTCGGACGCCTCGCGCGAGCACGTGGCGGCCGTGACCGGTCGCTGAGCCGCGGCCGGAACCGCACGGAGTCCTTGATCGAGCTTGTTGCACGAAGCACCCCGAGGACCACCTCCCAGGAGTTCCACCGGTCATGGCGTCCGCAGAAGTGGCTGCTCGAGCGACCAGAACTGCGGACGTCATGGCGACGACACCGAAGCTAGTCCTTGATCGCCGGGGTCCGCGGGCACGCGAAACAGTCAGGACGGGAGGACCGCGAACCCTTGCACCTCGACGAGGGCGTCGGCGTCCCAGAGCCGCGCGACCCCGATGCCGGCCATCGCCGGGTACTCGCGACCCACCAGGCGCTTCCACACCCGGCCGATGTCGCGCGCGTGGGCGCGGTAGTCCTCCATGTCGACGATGTAGACCGTCAACGACGCGAGGTCGGACGGCGACCCGCCGGCGGCCCGCAGGGCGGTGAGCAGGTTGGTCAGCGCCCGATCGAACTGCTCGGTGACGCCGGATCCGGCGATCCGGCCCTCGGCGTCCAGCGCGGTCTGCCCGGCCAGGAAGACCGTGGTCCCCCGGGCGACGACGGCGTGGGAGAAGCCGACGGGCGGGCCCAGCTCCGGCGGGTTCACGCGCTCGAGGCTCATGGCTGCTCGCTCACGGCTGCACCGGTTCTCACGACTGCACCGCGCCGCCGTCGACGTTCAGACCCTGCCCGTTGATGCCACCGTTCGTGACGCACAGCCATACCGCCTGCGCCACCTCATCGGTGGTGGTCAGACGACCGGTTGGCTGCTTGCGCTCCAGCGCGCCCCGGGCCTCGGCCTCGCTGCGACCGGTCCGGGCACTGATGGCGGCGACGCTCGCGTCGGTCATCGGCGTGTCGACGTAGCCGGGGCAGACCGCGTTGACCGTCACGCCGGACGTCGCCAGCTCCGCGGCCGCCGACCGCACCAGACCCAGCACCCCGTGCTTGCTCGCCGTGTAAGCGGCGATGTACGGCTCGCCGACCTTGGCCGCCACCGAGGCGACCACCACGACCCTGCCGTGGCCCGCCTCGACCATCGCCGGGACGGCGCGGCGCAGGCACCGGAACGGCGCCGTCAGGTTGAGGTCGATCATCTGCTGCCACTGCTCGTCGGTGGTCCGGGCCAAGGGCGCGGAGACGGCGGCGCCGGCGTTGGACACCAGCACCTCGACCGGGCCCCACGTCTGCTCGACGCGCGAGAAGACTTCGTCCACCGACGTGGGAACGGTGATGTCGCCCGGGACGACGAGGGTCTCGCCAGGGCAGTCGGCGGCCGTCGCGTCCAGCTCCTCGGCGCTGCGCGAGGTGAGCGCGACCCGCATGCCCTGCTCGCTGAGCCACACCGCGACCGAGCGGCCGATCCCGCGGCCGGCCCCCGTGACCAGTGCCACCGGGGACGTCGACGGCTTCGGCACGCCCGACAACTTGCCATGCGCGCGTTACGACCGTCAAGATTACGGCATATGAGCCAGCTCGAGAGCGTGTTCCTCCTGGACGCCGTCCGCACACCGTTCGGACGCAACCGCGGCGGCCTCTCGCACGTGCGCACCGACGACCTCGCCGCGCTGCCCATCGCCGAGCTGGTCAAGCGGCACGCCGGGCTCGACCCGGCCGAGATCGACGACGTCTACCTCGGCAACACCAACGGTGCCGGCGAGGAGAACCGCAACGTCGCCCGGATGGCCTCGCTGCTGGCGGGGCTCCCCGTCACCGTTCCCGGCGTCACCGTGAACCGGCTCTGCGCGTCCGGCGCCGAGGCGCTGATCCAGGCCGGCCGTGCGGTCGCCACCGGCGACGCCCACGCGGTGGTCGCCGGCGGCGTCGAGGGGATGAGCCGTGCCCCCTACGTGCTGCCCAAGTCCGACGAGGTGCTGGGCCGGGGCATGGCGCTGCACCAGACCACCGTCGGGTGGCGGATGGTGAACCCGGCGTTCCCGGCGGAGTGGGTGGCGACCCTGGGCGCCTGCGCGGAGAAGGTCGCGCTGGAGCTGGGTATCGGTCGCCAGGCGCAGGACGAGTGGTCCGCCCGGTCACACGAGCGGGCCCTGGCCGCCTGGGAGGCGGGCGCGCACGACGACTACGTGATGACCGTGGACGGCGTCACGCGCGACGAGAGCATCCGAACCGGCACGACACCCGAGACGCTCGCCGCTCTCGCGCCGGCGTTCTCGGTGGGGGGCACGGTCACCGCCGGCAACTCCTCGCCGATCAACGACGGCGCCCTCGCCGCGCTGGTGGGGACCCAGCAGCTGGCCGACCGGCTCGGCGTCCGGCCCCTGGGCCAGATCGTCGCCAGCGCCACCGTGGCCACCGAGCCCGACCGCTTCAGCGTCGCGCCGGTGCCGGCGATTGCCAAGGCGCTCGCGCGAGCCGGTCTGGCGCACACCGACGTCGACCTGTGGGAGGTCAACGAGGCGTTCGCCGCGATGGTCCTCTCCACCCTGGACCTGCTGCCCGACATCGACGTCGACCGCGTCAACGTCAACGGCGGGGCGCTGGCGATGGGCCACCCGCTGGGCGCCTCGGCGCCGCGGGTCGTGGTGGACCTCTGCCGCGAGCTGCGCCGGCGCGGGGGAGGGGTCGGGGTGGCCGCGGCCTGCATCGGCGTCGGCCTCGGCCAGGCCGTGGTCGTCCGTGTCTGACCGGTCTCGAACAGCAGGGAGCCAGACGTGATCAAGCCCGAGGAGTTCACCGACGTCACCTACGTGGTGGAGGAGGACTCGTTCGCGATCATCACCATCGACCGCCCCGACCGGATGAACTCTTTCCGCGGCCGCACGGTGGACGAGCTGCTCTACGCCTTCAAGCACGCGTGGACCGACTCCCGCGTCGCGGCGATCATCCTGACCGGAGCGGGTGACCGGGCCTTCTGCGCCGGCGGTGACGTGAAGGAGCGCGCCGAGACGGGTTCGTACGGCGAGACCGAGTGGGGCGTCTTCGAGGTCGAGCGGCTGCACCGGATGATCCGCGACGTGCCGAAACCGGTGATCGCGGCGGTCAACGGCGTGGCGGTCGGGGGCGGCCACGTGCTGCACGTGCTGTGCGACCTGTCGATCGCCGCCGAGCACGCGCGCTTCGGCCAGGCAGGCCCGCGGGTGGGCTCCTTCGACGCAGGTTTCGGGTCGACCTATCTCGCCCGCGTGGTGGGCGAGAAGCGCGCCCGGCAGATCTGGTTCCTGCTCGACCTGTACGACGCCCGGACCGCGGAGCGGTGGAACCTCGTGAACGACGTCGTCCCGGCCGACGAGCTGCTCGACAAGGCCCGCGAGTACGCCCGGAAGATCGCCTCGTACTCCCCGACGGCGCTGAAGTTCCTCAAGCACTCCTTCAACGCCGACACCGAGCACATCGCCGGCATCTCGAACATCGCCTTCGACGGGCTCGACATGTTCGTCAGGTCCGACGAGGGGATGGAGGGCGCGCGGGCGTTCGCCGAGAAGCGGCCCCCGGACTTCGGCCCCTACCGCTGAAGGTGCTCGGCGGTGAGGTTTTGGAGCCGGACCTGGCCGCGGGCCGCCGGGCGGTCGTCGTCACCGGTGATCACGACGTCCCAGAGCTGCTGCAGTCGGCCACGGTGCACCGGGGTCGCGGTCGCGCTCAGCCGGCCCTCGCGGACGGCCCGGAGGAAGTCCGTGGAGTTGGCGACGCCGACGACGTCGCCGCGCTCCCCCCACCACAGGGCGGCGCCGATGCTGGCCGCGGTCTCGACCGCTGCGCAGTGCACCCCGCCGTGCACGATCCCGTAGGGCTGCCACTGCTCGGGACGCACCGTCCACGCCAGGACCACGCGGTCACCGCCGGCCTCGACCACCTCGAGCCCCAGCTCGGTCGCGAACCCGCCCAGGAGCATCTCCGTCTGCACCGCGGCAGGCTAGCGGCTCCGGTCACGTCGAGGTCACGATGCCACGGAAGTTCGACACGACCGTTGACCCGAACTCGTTCTTTGTAGAACACTCATCGCGACGTCGTGACGCACGTCACCCAGGCGACCTATGCTGGCGCGCGCCGTCCGACCACGATGACCCGCACGCCCCGAGCGCACCCAGGAGATGACATGAGTGTCCGTCACGCGACCGTGAAGCAGCTCGGGCGGAGGGCGGGACTGGTGCCCGTGGCCGCTGCCCTGGCTCTGGTGCTCGCCTCCTGCGGAGGTTCCAGCGTCTCCGGCGGCGGCGGGGGCGGCGGCGAGGACGGCGGCGGTGCCACCGAGGGCGGCGGCGACGTCGGCCCCGTCAAGATCGGCCTGCTCGTCCCCCTGTCGGGCGTCTACGCCCCGCTGGGTGAGGACATGGAGCAGGGGTTCGAGCTGTACCTGGAGCAGAACGAGGGCGCGCTCGGCGGTGCCGAGGTCGACCTGGTCACCGTCGACGAGGGGGAGGGGCCCGACACCGGCGTCCCGGCCGCCACGCGGCTGGTGACCCAGGAGCAGGTGTCGGCCGTCGTCGGCATCGTCAACTCCGCCACCGCGTTGGGCGCCAAGGACACGTTCGTCGAGTCCAAGGTGCCCCTCGTCGTCGCGAACGCGGGGGCCAACGACGTCACCGCGGACGCCTCGCCGTACATCTGGCGCTCCTCCTTCACCAACGGTGGCGTCGCCGCCGCGCTGGGTGCGCACGTCGCCGAGCAGGTCGGCGACGGGTCCGTGTACCTGATCAGCGCCGACTACGCCGCCGGCGCCGAGTCGACGGCCGGCTTCCGCGAGACCTTCGAGGCTGCCGGTGGCACGGTCGCCGGCGAGGCCGCGACGCCGTTCGGCACCACGACCGACTGGCAGCCGTTCCTGAACGGGATCCGCGAGTCGGGCGCGAGCGCCGTCTACACGTTCTACGCCGGCGCCGAGGCCGTGGGCTTCGTGACGCAGTACAACCAGTTCGGCCTGGCGGGCGAGATCCCGCTGTACGGCGCCGGGTTCCTGACCGAGGGCGGCGTGCTGGAGGCGCAGGGCGAGGCCGCTCTCGGCGTCCAGACGTCGCTGCACTACAGCGACACGATCGACAGCGACCGGAACCGCGAGTTCGTCGAGGCCTACCAGGCCGCCTATGACGAGGTCCCCACGGTCTACGCCGTCCAGGCCTACGACGCGGCCGCCGCGCTGGATGCGGCCATCGAGACCGCCGGCGCCACGGACAGTGAGAGCATCGCCCAGGCGCTCAGCGAGGTCGGTGAGATCGACAGCCCCCGCGGCCCGTTCACGTTCGACGAGAACCACGACCCGGAGCAGCCGTACTACCTGCGCGAGGTGCAGGAGAGCGAGGGCGGCTTCTCCAACGCGGTCCTGTCCGAGCTCGACCAGTAGGGGCCCGGCGTTGCTGGGCTGGCTCGACGCGAACACCGCGACCCTGCTGAACGGGCTGGCCCTGGCGTCGGTGCTGTTCGTGATCGCGGTCGGCCTGTCGCTGGTCTTCGGGACCATGGACGTGCTGAATCTCGCGCACGGGGCGGTGTCGCTCGTGGGCGCCTACGTGGGCGTCGGGCTGCTCGGGGTCCAGGGGTCGATCGGCCTGTTCGTGGCAGCGGTGCTGCTGGCCGCCGCGATCGGGCTGGTGCTAGGGACAGTGCTGGCGGCCATGACCACATCCGTCACCGGGCACCTGCGACAGGCGCTGCTCACGCTCGGCGTCGCCCTGATCGTGGCCGAGCTGGTGACCGAGGTGTTCGGCAACGACGTCCAGCGCGTGCGTGCACCGATCGGGCTCGACGGCAGCGTCTCGGTGCTGGGGAACCCCTACCCCGTCTACCGGCTGGTGATGGTCGCGGTCGGCATCGTCGTCGCGGTAGGCCTGTACGTCGTCCTGGAGCGCACCCGGCTGGGGGCGACGGTGCGGGCGACGGTCGCCGACCGCGACATGGTCGAGGCCGTGGGCATCCGGACAACGTTCGTCCTGGGGGGTGTCTTCGCCGGCGGTGCGGCGCTCGCGGCGGTGGGCGGCCTGCTGGCGGCGCCGGTCCTGGGGGCGCAACCCGGCCTGGAGGACACGATCCTGCTGCTCGCGCTCGTCGTCGTCGTCATCGGCGGTCTCGGTTCGCTGCGCGGCGCGTTGCTCGGTGCCGTGCTGGTCGGCCAGGTGCAGGTGCTCGGTGTCGCGCTGCTTCCCGAGATCGCGTCGTTCCTGCTGTTCGGCGCGATGGGCCTGGTGCTGCTGCTGCGACCCGCCGGCCTGCTGCCCGCCGTGGGGGCGAAGTGAGCGAGCGTCAGCGAGCGAACCATCGGACGCAGGGCGACGGTCAGGGCGACGAGGACCGAGGGGTCGTGAGCGCGGACGTCGACAGCGTCGTCGCGACGTCGCAGTCGCGTCGTGGCCGGCGTCCGGCACCCCGCGTCGTCCTCGTCGCCGGCGTCGTCCTGGTGCTCGCCGCCCTGCCGCTGCTGCTGGCCGCGTACCCGATCGGGCTGGCGGGACGCATCCTGGCCTTCGGGCTCCTGGTGGTCAGCGTCGACCTGCTGACCGGCGTCACCGGCCTGCCCACCCTGGGGCAGGTCGCCTACTTCGGCACCGGCGCCTACACCGCTGGCCTGGTGGGCATCCACCTCACGAGCAACGCCCCGGTGCAGCTGCTGCTCGGCACTGCCGCCGCCATGGTGGTCGCCCTGGTGACGGGCGCCGTCGCCGTCCGCACCAGCGGCATCGTCTTCCTGATGGTCACCCTGGCGATCGGCGAGCTCGCGCACCAGGCCGTCGACTCGATCCCCGCTGTGGGGGGCAGCAACGGGCTGGCCGGCATCCCGCCGATCACCGTCCTGCCCGGCGGCGAGCCGCTGCTGCTGACCGGGTTCGTCTACTGGTGGGTGCTCGTGGTGTTCCTCCTCGGCGCGGGGGTCGCGTTCGCCGTCGCCGCCTCGCCGCTGGGGCGGTCCATGCGGGGGGTCAGGGACGGCGAGGCACGGCTGCGGGCGCTGGGCCAGGAGACCTACCCGACGAAGCTGGCCGCCTACGTCGTCGCCGGCGCCATCGCGGGGGCAGCGGGCACCGCGTGGGTGGCCCTGGCGCGGTTCGTCTCACCCGGCGATCTCGCCTTCGACGTGTCCGCCTTCGCGCTGCTGGCCGTCGTCCTGGGTGGAGCGGGGACCTTGTGGGGTCCGGTCCTGGGCGCCGCCGTCGTCATCGGAGCCCGCGACGAGCTCGCCACGTACGTGGGAGGGCGCGGCAGCCTCCTGCTCGGCGTCATCTTCGTGCTGGCGGTCTACCTGCTGCCGCGGGGCATCGCCGGTGTCCGCCGACCGGCACGGCTGCGCGCGGGAGGTTCGCGGTGAGCGAGACGGTGCCGGCCGGCGCCGAGCCGCTGCTGCGGCTGGAGGGGCTGACCCTGCGCTACGGCTCCCTGACCGCCGTCGACGACGTGCACCTGAGCGTGCAGACCGGGTCGCGGCACGCCCTGATCGGCCCGAACGGTGCCGGCAAGTCGTCGCTGTTCGCCGTCGTCGCGGGGTCCACGCGTGCCACGAGCGGTCGCGTGCACTTCGACGGCCGTGACGTCAGCGGGCTGCGCGAGGCCGCCCGGGCGAGGGCCGGGCTGGTGCGGACCTTCCAGCACTCCAGCCTGTTCCTGGGCTGCAGCGTGCTCGACAACGTCCGCCTGGCCGTCGAGCGCGCGAGCGGCCACCCGCTGCGACCCTGGCGCAGCACCGGGGCGGCGCGCCGGACGACGTCGCAGGCCATGGGCCACCTGGAGGACGTCGGCCTGCTGGACCGGGTTGAGGCGATGAGCTCCGCGCTCTCGCACGGCGAGCGCCGACAGCTGGAGGTCGCGATGGTGCTCGCGTGCCGGCCCACGCTCGTGCTCTTCGACGAGCCGACCGCGGGGATGTCGGGCGCGGAGACCCAGCGGTTCTCCGAGCTGGTGGAGCAGCTGCCCGCCGCCATCACCGTGGTCGTCGTCGAGCACGACCTCGACGTGGTCTTCCGCCTCGCCGACCGGGTCACGGTCCTGGCCGCCGGACGGGTGATCGCGGACGGCGAGCCCGAGACCGTCCGCGCGGACCCCGTCGTCCAGGAGGCCTACCTCGGCGGCCGCAGCGGCGGCAACCTCTTCACCACGACGGAGACCCAGCCATGACGGTCACCACCGAGCCGCTCCTCGAGGTCGAGGACCTCGTCGCCGGATACGGCGGTGGGCGTGTCCTGGACGGCATCGGGCTGGTGCTGCGTGCCGGCGAGACCCTCACTCTCCTGGGGCGCAACGGCGTCGGGAAGACCACCTTCGTCCACACCGTGATGGGGATGCTGAAGCCGACCTCGGGCCGGGTGAGGGTCTGCGGCCAGGACGTGACCGGCCGTCGCCCCCATGTCGTCGCACGCGCCGGCGTCGGCATCGTCCCGCAGGGTCGCCGCGTCTTCGCGCCGCTGACGGTGGTGGAGAACCTCGCGATCGCCCAGCGCGACAAGACCAGCGACTGGACGCCGGAACGCGTCTACGACCTGATGCCGCGGCTCGCCGAACGCCGGCAGCACCTTGGGTCCCAGCTCTCCGGTGGGGAGCAGCAGATGCTGGCCATCGGGCGGGCGCTGCTGGGGGCCCCGCGCCTGCTCCTGCTCGACGAGCCGTCCGACGGCCTGGCGCCCACCGTCGTCGACCAGGTCGGGCAGATCCTGCGTGACCTGATGGCGCAGGGGATCGCCGTGCTCCTGGTGGAGCAGGACCTGCACCTGGCCTTCGACGTCGCCGACCGCGTGGCCGTGATGAGCAAGGGCCGCATCGTCCACGCCAGCAGCGTCGCGGAGTTCCGCAGCGACGAGGCCCTCGCACACCGGCTGCTCGGGGTCGGCTGAGTCGAGCAGGGTGCCGGGCCACTCAGGCATCACCGGACTGACTTCCCGCTCGGTCACCCGCCGTCCCATCACCCGCTCGGATCATCGGGTGGTCGTGCCCGGAAGTCGCGGAGTCGTCGTCGCCAGTGCGGGCCGGCTTCGTCGGTCAGGGGCTCTCCACCGGGGAGGGTGAAGACGGGTCGCCCGTGGACCATGCGGACGCCCAGGCATCGGTCGTGGATGCGGCGGTGGTGGTGGCCGCAGACCAGGACGAGGTTCCACAAGGCACAGTTGTGATACCGGCCCGTCGCCGACGCAATGGCCCGACGCGCATGGGATGAAATCTGGATCAACGAGCGACTGACGGAGAGGTCCGAGTACCTGAACCCTGCTGGTCCGTCTGGCGGGGCGCGGCTGGCGGCTTGACCGTCTCAGGTAGCCAGGAGTCAGCCCGGCCCGAGGCGATGAGCCAACGCCACCCAGGCGGCGCGGGTGGCTGAGCTGGAGCCTGAGTTCAGGGAAGTGCGTCGGGCGGACGCGATCGTGTGCATCTCGTCGCCGTCGGATCACCCGCGCCTTGGGCCCCAACCGGGCCCGGACCTGGGCTCGGCCCTTGCCCAGCGCTCGTTCACCGCCACCGGGCCGAACCAGCTCCGGGTCGGCGGTAACTCACCACGAGCCGGGCCAGGAGGTGTCCAGTAGCCGCTGGATGTCACCAGACGACGTCAGCGAGCTGCTCGGTCGCGTTGTGCGCCGTTCCGCGGGTTCGGCAGGTTCGCTGGGGGGTGTTGCATCGCCACGGTCGACACCTGGATCACGTGCCTGTCATGCAGGAAGTCCTGCACCTCCTGGTCGGTCACCTCGTCGGCCGTCACCACGTCGACGACGTGCTCGACGCCGTACAGGATCTGGATCTGCATGTTCGTTCCTCCGGGCGGTGGGGCGTGCTCGACAGCACCTCAGGTTCTGGCGTGTCATCTCCAGCGTCGCGGCGCGCTGAACTTGAACGGTTCCAGGAAGTAGGGCAAGGTCGGCCCGTGACCACCGTTGCCGACGCCGAGAGCCTGCTGCGCTCAGCGTCGCTGCGGGTCACGCGCCCCCGGGTCGCGGTCCTGATCGCCGTTCACGAGCGACCACACGCCGACACCGAGGCGCTCATCAGCGCCGCCCGCGAGGATCTCGGCGCCGTCTCGCACCAGGCGGTGTACGACGTGCTGCGCGTGCTGACCGATGCCGCGCTGCTGCGCCGCATCCAGCCGGCCGGGTCGGTGGCCCGCTACGAGGCGCGGGTCGGCGACAACCACCATCATGTCGTCTGCCGCTCGTGCGGATCGGTCGCCGACGTCGACTGCGCGGTGGGTGACGCCCCGTGCCTGAGTCCCTCTGACGATGCCGGCTTCTCGATCGACGAGGCCGAGGTCGTCTACTGGGGCCGCTGCCCCGCCTGTTCGACCCCGGAGACTCCCCAAGACGAAGCACGCCAGCAGAGAGGCAACCCGTGACCGAGACCAATCCGAAGCCCAGGGACACCAGCGCCAGCCCGCAGGGCTCAGACACCACCGCGAGCACCAGCGAGAGCGAGAACCCGGCCATCCAGGGCCCGACGGCGGACGTCAGCCAGCGGCCGCGCAGCAACCGTGACTGGTGGCCGAACCAGGTCGACCTGCAGATCCTCAACCGGACCTCGCGCCAGTCCGACCCGCTCGGCGAGGACTTCGACTACAAGAAGGCCGTCCAAGAGCTGGATGTCGAGGCGGTCAAGGCCGATCTCGTCTCGGTCATGCGCACCTCGCAGGACTGGTGGCCGGCCGACTACGGCCACTACGGCCCGCTGTTCATCCGCATGTCCTGGCACGCCGCCGGCACCTACCGCCAGGCCGACGGTCGCGGCGGCGCAGGGGCGGGCGAGCAGCGTTTCGCCCCGCTCAACAGCTGGCCGGACAACGCCAACCTGGACAAGGCTCGTCGCCTGCTGCTGCCGGTCAAGCAGAAATACGGCCGCTCGCTGTCCTGGGCCGACCTGCTCGTGCTCGCTGGCAACGTCGCCCACGAGGACATGGGCTTCCAGACCTTCGGCTTCGCCTTCGGGCGTGAGGACGTGTGGCAGCCAGAGGAGGTTTTCTGGGGTCCGGAGGACACCTGGCTGGGTGACGAGCGCTACAGCGGCGACGACCCGCTCGACCTCGAGGAGGGCGAGCTCGGCGCCGTCACGATGGGCCTCATCTACGTCAACCCCGAGGGCCCCAAGGGTCAGCCCGACCCGGTCGCCTCCGCGCACGACATCCGCGTGACGTTCAGCCGGATGGCCATGAACAGCCAGGAGACGGTCGCCCTCATCGCCGGCGGCCACACCTTCGGCAAGACGCACGGCGGCGGCGACCCGGCGCTCATCGGTCCGGAGCCGGAGGGCTGCCCGGTGCACTCGGGCGGCATCGGCTGGAAGAACGAGTTCGGCAAGGGCAAGGCCGAGGACACCATCACCTCCGGTCTCGAGGGCGCGTGGACACCGACGCCGACGCAGTGGGACAACAGCTACTGGGACACGCTGTTCGCCTGGGAGTGGGAGCTCACCGAGAGCCCGGCCGGCGCCAAGCAGTGGCAGCCGACCGACCCCGCCTCCGCGACGGTGCCGGACGCCCACCGCGAGGGCGTCTTCCACCGCCCGATGATGGCGACGACCGACCTCGCGCTGATCAAGGACCCGGAGTTCCGCGCGATCTCCGAGCGCTTCCGCGACGCCCCAGAGGAGTTCGCCGCGGCGTACGCCAAGGCCTGGTTCAAGCTGCTGCACCGCGACATGGGGCCGGTCTCGCGCTACCTCGGCCCGTGGGTGCCGCAGGAGGTGCAGCTCTGGCAGGACCCGGTCCCGCCGGTCGAGCACGAGCTCGTCAGCGCGTCCGACGTCGTTCAGCTCAAGCGCACGATCCTGGACTCCGGCCTGTCGGTGTCGCAGCTCGTGAACACCGCCTGGGCGGCAGCCGCGTCCTACCGCAGCACCGACAAGCGCGGCGGTGCCAACGGCGCTCGCCTGCGCCTCGCGCCGCAGAAGGACTGGGCCGTCAACGCCGGCACCGGCGAGGTCGTCGCGAAGCTCGAGGAGATCAGGTCCTCCTTCGGCAAGCCGATCTCGCTTGCCGACCTGATCGTGCTGGCCGGCTGCGCCGGCGTCGAGAAGGCCGCCGTCGAGGCCGGCGTGGAGATCACGGTGCCGTTCACGCCGGGGCGCACCGACGCCTCGCAGGAGCAGACCGACGTCGACACCTTCAAGTGGCTCGAGCCGCGTGCGGACGGCTTCCGCAACTGGATCAAGTCGGGAGCGAAGCTCTCCCCCGAGACGCTCCTGGTCGACCGGGCGTACATGCTCGAGCTGACCGCCAAGGAGCTGACGGTCCTCGTCGGCGGCCTACGCGTCCTCGGCGCCAACGCCGGCGGTGTCCAGCACGGCGTGTTCACCGACCGGCCGGGCGTCCTGTCTCAGGACTTCTTCCGCAACCTGCTGGACCTCGACATCTCGTGGCGCACGTCCACGAACGACGAGGGCGTGTACGAGGGGCTGGACAAGTCCGGGAACGTCGTCCGGACCGCGACCGCTGCCGACCTGGTGTTCGGCTCGAACTCCATCCTGCGCGGGATCGCGGAGGTCTACTCCTCCGCCGACGCCAAGGAGAAGCTCATCAAGGACTTCGCCGCCGCGTGGGACAAGGTCATGATGCTGGACCGCTACGACGTGAAGTAGTCCCTGCTCGTCAGGCGGCCCGCTGGCACCGAGAGGTGCGGGCGGGCCGTCAGCGTTCTTCGTGGCGCGACGCGGCCAGACGGAAGTGGCGCACAGGATCGTCGAGGCGCTGCGGCACACGCGGCCATGGGCGGCAACGACCTGGGCCGACTGCTCGGGCTTGGTCTTCAGGCCGGCCTGTGGACGTGCGGCCACAGACCCGCCGGGTTGGCGCTAGCCTTCGCGGGCGGAGCCTTCCGCAGCGCTGGGGGACGACTCGGGGGAGTGGGCTGTGGACGCGGTGGGCATCGTCGAGGCGAGTGCGCGAGCTCATCCGTCGCCGCGGCGTCGACCCGACCGTGAGCCCGATGGGGTCCGACGCTTGGTCGAGGAGGCGGTCGCGGACTACGACGACCGCTCGCTGTCCGGTGGTCTGCCGCCGCTGCAGGACCCCGGCGGCACGGTCAAGTGGCTGCTGGACTCGGTCGTTGGCCTCGGTCCGCTGCAGCGCTACCTGGACGATCCACGGGTCGAGGAACTCTGGGTAAACGTGCGACTCACGCAGTGGTTAGGCGCCCAAGCGCACCGCCGGCCAGGGAGCACTGTGGTGCTGGCCGACTTGACTCGATCGAGTCCGCGCCGGGCTGTCAGCGGCGGCAAAGCTCGCGGTACAACCTCTTGAACTCGTCCGGGACTTCGATCTGCGATGGCGTTTGCGCCGTCTGCGGCGCAGCGTCCTCGGCAGCATGCTCTGCCCGGCTCCAGAGCGAGTTGTTCACCGCCTACCGCTACCACGCGGGGTTCGTTAGCAGCCCGCTGCCGCTGCTCGAAGCCGACAAGGTTCACCGGGCGCACGCGATCGTCGAGCAGGTCAACGCCGGTCTGAAGAACGGGCCGCTGGCGCACCTGCCGTCCGGGCACCTCTGGGCCAACAGCGCCTGGCTGGTCTGCGCGACGATGGCCTTCAACCTCACCCGCGCCGCCGCCACGGTCCCGGTTCTGCCACGCGCGATGGCATGCGTCAGCACCCCTCCGAAGCTCGTCGCAGCCGTCCGCTGCGCCGAACAGGCGGCACAGGTCGAAGATCATCGCCCAGTGGTTTGCAAGTCCAACTCAAGCGGCGGGACAGTAGGCAAATGCCGTCCCAGTCGCCACGCATCGTCGTCGTGGAGGACGACGCGCCGATCCGGTCGGCCCTCGACGTCTCTCTGCGCGGGGAGGGGTACCAGGTGCGGGCGCTGCCGCACGGCACCGAGCTCCTGCAGGTGGCGGACGAGTTCCGCCCCGACCTGGCCATCCTGGACGTGCGGCTGGACGTGGGACCCGACGGCTACGCCATGGCACGGCGTCTGCGTGGCCGGAGCACCCTGCCGATCCTGTTCCTGACGGCCGCCGATGCGGTGGAGGATCGTCTGGCGGGGTTCGAGGCCGGCGGCGACGACTACCTCATCAAGCCCTTCTCCATGGAAGAGCTGATGGCGCGCGTCCGTTCGCTGCTCAAGCGGTCGGGGCGGCTGGAGTCGGCGACCTGGCAGGTGGGCGACCTGTACGTGGACGACGGGGCCCGGTCGGTCGTGCGGTCGGGGGTGACCCTAGAGCTGACGCGCACCGAGTACGACCTGCTGGCTGCGCTGGTCCGGCACGTGGGCAAGGTGCTCTCCAAGACCCAGCTCCTGACGCAGGTGTGGGGGTTCGACGCCTACGACACCAACCTGGTCGAGGTCCACATGAGCGCGCTGCGCCGCAAGCTGGAGCAGGCCGGGCCCCGGATCGTGCACACCGTCCGGGGAGCGGGCTACGTGCTGCGCGCATGATCCACACGCCGCCACTGGCCCGCAGGGTCGTCCGGTTGGGCGTCGGCGTGGTGGCTGTCACGCTGCTCGCCGTCAACCTGGGCGTCTTCGCGGTCCTGGCGGAGCGGCTGAGCGACTCGGTGGACGACCTGCTGGCCGAGAGGGTGGTGGCCGTCCGCGCAGAGGCGGTGACGGTCGCCCAGGAAGGTGGAGGCCCGGAGGAGCTTGCCCGCAGGCTGCAGACCCGCGGGCTGCGTGCCACGGTGCGCGCCCCGGACGGTACGGAGTACACCGCGGAGCCCGCCTCACCGGTCGTGGGGTCAGGACTGCCCGGGATCCGCGGTCGTGATGAGGACCGCACGCGCCTGGTGCCGCTCCCTGGTGGGCTCGAGGCCGAGGTGGCCGTCAGCACTACAGGGGTCTCAGAGGCGCTGAGGGAGCTGCTGCTGATCCAGGGCGTCATCTCAGTTGGAGGCCTTCTCCTGGCGGCCCTGCTGCTGCGGCGCTCGGCGAATCGCGCCATGAGACCAGTGAGCGAGATCGCCGAGGCGGCAACGAGGACTGCCGCCGGCACGGGGGGGGAGCGGTTGAGCCCGGACGACGCCCGCACCGAGCTGGGCCGCATGGCGACGGCGTACGACGAGATGCTCGACGCGCTGGAGACGAGCCTGGCCCGGTCGCGCGAGGCAGGCACCGCCCGTGCCCTGCTCGCCGCGGTGGTGGGGGGGTCCACCGACGCGATCTGGGTGCAGGGCCTGGACGGGACGATCATGACCTGGAACACAGCCGCCGAGCGGACGCTCGGCTGGAGCGCCGACGAGGTGGTCGGTGGTCACGTGTCCCTGGTGGTCCCGATGAAAGAGCTGCCCGAGCTGTCCGCCCTGGTCGCGCAGGTCGTGGAAGCAGGGCACGTCCGTGGGTATGAAGGCGAGCGGCTGACGCGGGCCGGCACGTCACTACCCGTGTCGGTGCGGCTGTCGCCGGTCCGCGACGAGCAGGGCGAGATCGTCGCTGTCGCGGCCGGTGCGCGCGACGTGACCGAGCAGCGGTGGCTGGCTGAGACGCTGAACTTGACGCTGGCTGCCCTGCAGGAGGCGGCTGCTGAGGCCCGGGCGTCGGAGGAGGCGGCGCGTCGGTTCCTGGCCGACGCCGCGCACCAGCTGCGCACGCCGATGGCAGGCATCCGGGCTTGCGCCGAGACGATGCTGCGGGGCCATGCGTCCCCCGAGGACAGCGACCGGTTGATGGCGACCATGGTGCGCGAGACCTCCCGGGCGGCGCGGCTCATCGCCTCTCTGCTGCGCATGGCGCGGCTGGACCAAGGGCTGGCGCCGGAGAAGGAGCCGGTGGATCTCGTGGCCGTGTGCGGCGAGGAGGTAGAACGGCTCAGCCTGCTCTCGCCCGACCTCGATGTCCGGCTCCAGGTCCAGGGACAGCCACCCGACCGGGTACCGGCTGACCTGGCGGGCTGCCAGGAGATCCTCAGCAACCTGGGAGACAACGCCCGTCGGCATGCCACGTCATCGGTGAGCCTGACGGTGAAGGCGGATCCCGCCACGGTGTGCGTCCGCGTCCAGGACGACGGACCAGGCGTCCCAGTCGAGGCGCGGGAGCGGGTGTTCGAGCGGTTCGTCAGCCTGGACGGGCGAGGCGGCTCAGGGCTCGGCCTGCCCATCGCGCGCGCCATCGCCCGCTCGATGGATGGGGAGTTGCGCTACGACGACGGCTTCGTGCTGTCCCTGCCGCTTCCGGAGGGGACGGGCTTGTCCGAGGCCGACGCCTGACGAGGCTCCGGGATGCCGGCCAGCCCGACGGCAGCGCCCTCGCCGGTGCTGGACCAGGACGCTGCGAGGTCCAGCAGGACGGACTGCAGCATCCTCGGATCGTTGTCTGCCACAAGAGCTTTGGCACCGGCCTCAACAGCGGCGATTTCGAGGGTCTCGAAGGCGGAGAGCACGACGATCTCGGACGCTGGTGCCTCGCGTCGCAGCGCTCCCACTGTTGCCAGCGTGCCCATGCCGGGAAGCGGCAGCGTCAGCACCACGACGGCCGGTCGGGTACGCAGGACCAGCTCGTGCAGCGCTGCGAAGGTCTCCACCTCACCGGCCAGCTCGAAGCCGCAGCGCACCAGCAGCGCGCCGACACTGCGCCGGATCGCAGGCCGGTCGTCACAGACGACGCCGCCTGGCGCAACCACCACTCGTAGGTCCACGGGATGGAGCGTTCCAGATGTGCCTGAACGTGACCTGAAGAAGGTCAGCCCGCTGCCGGTAGGACTGCTGGGGTGGATCAACGAGCGACTGACACAGGGGAAGACGGGTCCAGGCCTTTCCGCTGGCCTCGAGTCTTCGCGAAGATCGCGTCTCGCCCAGGCAGGGACGTCGTGTGGTCTTGCCTGTCTGGGGCCGGCGACATCGGCACGTTTGGCAGCCGGACCATGTGGAAGGGGCAGCTGAAGCAGAGCCTCGTCGACGAGGTTCACCTGATGGTCGGCCCCAAGGCACCGGGTGGCGGCACACCGACCTTCGGGGTACCCGCCAAGCTGACTCTGTTGGAGACGCGACGCTTCGACGGCTCGGACAACGTGCTGCTCCGCTACGCCGCCCGTCGCTGAGGCTCCGGTCTCGTGATGAAGCGGTGGGGTCACGCAGCCACGCTTTCCATCGCTGATGTGGGTTGGGCCGAATACCACCTTGTGGCTTCTTCAGCCGAACTTCAGCATTTGCTCAGTCCGTCTTCAGGCTGCGCGCCCAACGTCATCTACACAGCGGAGATAACTCCGACTACAGCCTCTCCTAGGAGTCACGTTGAGCACCCTCGTCGATTCGCAGTCCACCCGTCATGTGCCACGCGCTAAGCGGACGAGGGCG
>JBBSNO010000004.1:0-31779 GCA_038232615.1 Actinomycetales bacterium | reverse complement strand
TGACCCCGCAGGCCGCCCTGATGGCGTCGCGTCCGCCGTTCGCGATCACCCACGCACCGGGCTACATGTTCGTCACCGACGTCCCGGACGCGACCTACCGCGAGCCTTGACCTCGCCGCCGCTGCCGGATCAGCCCTATCGGGGACCGGGCTGGTCGTCAGCCGCCCGGAGACCCACCGTGCTGTGACTGCGCGAGTAGGCAAAGTACACGACCTCGAGAGCCGGTTGCCGGTGACGAGCAGCACCGTGAGCGCGAGGATCAGGAGCGCGGCGGGCAGACTGACTACGCCGACCTCGGCGCTCGAGATCGATGCCGGAAGTGGCTGCCGGGACCTCAGGCGAGCCGGTGGGCCCGGAGCACCGCGTCGAGGACGGCGATGTCGCGGCCGTCCGGATCGGTCAGCGGTCGGGCCCGGGCCTCGAGGGTGACGACCTGCCACTGACCGGGATCGAGAACGGCGGCGACGTCGTCGGCGGTGAAGAACAGCTCGGGCAGCTGGGGCCGCGGTGCGGTGGTCTGCAGGTCGCCGGGATGGTGGCCGACGACCAGGAGCGGCCCGCCGGGTGCCACTGAGGCGGCAAGTCGCCGGTGCAGCTCGATGCGCTCGGCCAGCGGCAGCTGCATGAACTGCGCCGACACCAGGTCGAAGGACGACGCCCCTGGTACCCAGCCGGTGACGTCGGCCGGCTGCCAGGTGATGCGTCGTGCCACCTCGTCGCCGACCAGGCGGGCCCGCGCCGCGGCGCGGTCCAGCGTCAGGGTCGAGATGTCGACGGCAGTGACGGTCCAGCCGCGCTCGGCCAGCCAGATCGCGTCCGCACCCTCACCGCAACCGACGTCGAGGGCGGTTCCGGGCGGGAGGTCACTCGCCTCGACGAGCAGCTGCGGGTTGGGCCGCCCGCTCCACACCGCGGCGACGGAGCGGTAGCGCTCGTCCCAGGACGCCGCGTCCTGAGGCGGCGGGCCACTGGTTCCGTGGTCGTGCGGCCCGTGGTCGTGCGACCCGTGTCCCGGGGCCGGGTCCGGGTGCGCGTGTCCACCGGTCATGCCGACACCGCCTGCGAGCCTCGGGCGGCGACGGCGGCCTGGACGTCCTCGGCGACGAGGTCGGCGTTGATCGCCCCGCCGGCCATCGCCCCCGCCGCAGCCGCTCCGATCACCTGACCGGCGAGGTCGGCGACCCTCCCCCTCGACCACCCGCACGCCACGGGCGGCGAGCTGCTCCCGCTGCTCCGGGGTGGGCGCCGGCGCGGTGTGCACGAACAGCGTGACGTCGTGCGTCCACTGCCCGATCAGCAGCGCCCCGTGCACCGCCAGCGGCCCGCTGCCCAGCACGCCGACCGCCTGGTCGCGGACCTCCCAGCCGTGGCGGTACGGGCAGTGGAACACGTCGCGGCCCCAGCGCTCCCCCAGCCCCGGCACGTCGGGCAGCTCGTCGACCAGGCCCGTCGCGACCAGCAGCACCTCGCCGCCGTGGCCACGGACCTCCGCGCGGCCCAGCTCCAGCAGCCCGCCCGGAGACGTGCCGTCGCGGGTGAGGAAGCCCTGCACGTGCGCGCAGGACCGTTGCGCGGCTCGCCGGCGTCCACCACCAGCACCGAGCGCCGGGCTCGCGCCAGCAGCAGCGCGCCGCTCAGCCCGGCCGCACCGCCACCGACCACCAGCACGTCGTCGCTCTCGTCGTCTGTTCGTCGGCTCATGCCGGCACTCTCCCCCTGGGAGGAACCGCTTTGACAAGCCGCGTTGCCGTAATAGCAAACTGGGCCGGTGGACGACGAGGTACTGGCCGCGGTGGGCCCCCGGCTGGGCGCCGTGCGCCAGCAGCGGAACCTGACGCTGGCCGAGCTGTCGGAGGTCACCGGCATCTCGGTCAGCACCATGTCGCGGCTGGAGGCGGGGCAGCGGCGGGCCACCCTCGAGCTGCTGCTGCCGCTGGCCCGGGCACACCGGGTGCCTCTCGACGACCTCGTCGGCGCCCCGCCCACCGGGGATCCCCGCGTACACCTGAAGCCCCACACCGATCGCCACGGGGCGACCGTGGTTCCGCTCACCCAGCAACCCGGACCCCTGCAGGCCTTCAAGCTCGTCCTGCCGCCCGGCAGGCCCGACCAGCAGCCGGAGCCTCGCAGCCACGCGGGCTACGACTGGCTCTACGTGCTGAGCGGGCGGCTGCGGCTCGTGCTCGGCGAGCACGACCTCGTGCTCGGCAGTGGCGAGGCGGCCGAGTTCGACACCCACGTGCCTCACTGGTTCGGCAACGCCGGCACGACCCCGGTGGAGTACCTCACCCTGTTCGGCAAGCAGGGCGAGCGCGTCCACCTCACCGCTGGCCCACCGACGCCGGCCACGCACCGGTAGCCCGGCCGGCCTGCCGCCGCTCCGCCGTGGCCGCAGTCCCAGCGCGCGGCGTCACACCAGGTCCGCCAGCAGGGCGGCGGCACGGGCTGCTCCGTCGGTCTCGACGGGGAGGTAGGCGACCTCACGGGTGACCTCCTTGGCGATGGCCTCGGCGAGCGCGTCCGGGTCCGTCGCCTCGGTGTAGTCCATGCACGTTCCCGCGCCGTACTGGTCGAGCCGCCGTCGGACGTGGAAGTTCTGCTCGAAGTGGTGGCGCAGCGGCACGTAGACGAACGGCTTGCCCAGCGCGGTCAGCTCCATGCAGGTCGTCAGACCGCCCTGCACCACCGCGAGATCGCACGCGGCCAGGTACCGGTACAGGTCGGGCACGTAGCCGAGCACCCGCACCCCGCGACGGCGTGGCAGCGACCCCGGGTCGAGCCGTGGCCCGGTGACGAACACGAACCGCAGCTCGGGGACCAGGCGCCGAGCCAGCGGCACGGCGTCCATGATCCGGTGCAGCAACGGGCCTCCGACCCCGGAGCCACCGACGGTCACCAGGCACAGCTTCTCGTCCGTACCGGCACCCAGCCCTCGGCGCAGCTCCTCGATGCCTCGCAGGCAGGAGGGGTCGAAGCCGGTGACGTAGCCGGCGAAGTCGTAGTTGTCCTGCGTCCAGGCGCGGATGCTGGGCAGGTTCGGACCGAAGTCGTCGTCGACGACGTCGTGGGGGTTGCCCACGAAGATCGAACGGTCGCGCACCCGACGGAACCTGGCGCGCTGCTCCAGCATCTCCGCGTTGTAGTCGGCGGTGAGCGCCGCCTCGCGCGTCCCGCCGTCCGGCATCGGCAACCACCCGACGAAGTCGGTCATCCAGGCGAAGTTGAACCGCTTGAGCTCCGGGTTCTCGTGCAGGAAGTAGTCGACGTCCCACGCCTCGTCCCCGACGACCAGGTCGTACTGCTCCTCGCGGACGACGTCGAAGAACACCATGACGTTGTGCACGAGGATCTCGTCCATCCGCCGGATGGCGCCGAACGCGTGCAGGTCGTGCTCGCCGGCCTCCGCCTCGACGTGGGCCGACTCGCTGGCCAGCCAGGCCGACGCCGGGTGGATGTGCTCCCCCCTGCCCTGGAGCATCGCGGTGACCGGGGCCTGGACGAGCCAGTCGACTCTCGCGTCGGGGTGGAGCTCGCGCAGCTCGGCGGCGATCGCGGCGTCGCGCTGGGCGTGGCCCAACCCGATCGGCGAGGACAGGTACAGGACCTTGCGCCGACGACGGGCGGCCCGGACCCAGGTCGTCCGTGCGCTCCGCGGCCACACGCGGTCGACGAACTCGGCGATCAGGTGGTTGACCCGCACCGGGTCGCGTGCCTGCGGCCCGTGGCCGCACCCCTCGAGGAGCACCAGGGACCCGCCGGTCAGCTCGGCCAGCCGCTCCCCGACGGCGTGGGGACGCACGTGGTCATCGGTGCCGTGCACCACCGTCACCGGGCAGCGGACGCGGTGGCACAGGGGCTCCAGGGGCGTGCAGACCGCCCCGTCGCAGCCGAGCCGGCCGGCCGTGGTGTCGACCAAGGTCGCGGGCGCGATCTCGTGCCCCCAGCCGACGCAGTCCTCGATCTGCTTGGTGGAGTGCGGTTCGGAGAACATCTGGTCGAAGAAGAAGCGCAGGAAGGCGTCGTAGTCGCCCTCGAGCCAGTAGTGCTTGTTGTACGTGGCCCAGCCCGTGTGGTCGTCGACGCGGGCGTCCCAGGGGACGTGGTCCCGCTCCGGCTGCCGGGTCGGGAAGCCGCACGACGGCGCGATGGCGAAGAGGCCGAGCACCCGGTCGGGGTGGTCGGCGGCGGCGCGCACCGACCAGGCGGCACCGCAGGAGAGCGAGACGAGCACCGCCGTGTCGGTGCTGCTCGCGTCCATCACCGCCATCAGGTCCTCGGCGTACTCGGCGTCGGTGTACGCCGCCGCACCGGTCGGGCGGCCGGAGCGCCCGCTGCCCCGGCCGTCGAAGGTGACGACGCGGTAGCGCCGGGCCAGGTAGCCGACCTGGGCCTTCCAGAACCTGGACGGCAGGATCGACCACGTGGGCAGCAGCAGCACGGTCGGCTGGTGGTCCTGACCGTGGATCTCGTACGCCAGGCGGACGCCGTCCCGCACGACGAAGCCCTCGGCGTCGGGGGTCCTGGCTCTGCCGGCCTGGTGCGCCACCCCTGCAGTGTGATCCCCGACCGCACCGCCGTCACCCCCTGCCGCCGTGGCGGACGCGGTCAAGGCCGCACCTCGAGGACGTTGTTGAACGGTGTGCTCGCCGCCGGACGGAACCGACCGAAGCCGGCCGCGGTGGCGACGTCCCGGATCCGGGCCGGGCCGGCTTGGGTGCCCAGCGCCAGGCCGACGTCCTGGGCGAGGGACGACGGCGTGCAGAGCAGCGTCGAGAAGCCGTAGTAGGCGCGGCCGACCGGGTTGAGGTTGTCCTCCACCCGGTCTCCTGCCATCGGCTCGACGACCATCCAGGTGCCGTCGTCCGCGATCGTCTCCCTCACGTGGCGCGCCGCCCCGACCGGGTCTCCCATGTCGTGCAGGCAGTCGAACATGGTGACCAGGTCGTGACCGGTGCCGGAGTAGCCGGTCGCCGGGGCCACCTCGAAGCGCACCCGGTCGCCGACCCCGGCCAGCTCCGCGCGCGCACGGGCGATCTCGATCGACTCCGGGTGGTAGTCCGAGCCGACGAACGTCGACTCCGGGAAGGCCTGCGCCATCAGGATGGTGGAGGCCCCGTGGCCGCAGCCGACATCGGCCACACGGGCCCCTGCGGCGAGCTTCTCGACGACCCCGTCCAGCGCCGGCAGCCACTCCGCGACCAGGTGGGCGTTGTACATCGTGCGGAAGAACCGCTCGCAGCCGACGTGGACGTCGCTGTTGTGCGCGTGCCACCCGAGCCCGTCCCCGTTGCGCGCGGCCTCGATGATGCCGGGCGCGTCCCGCACCGTCCCGTGGGCGATCTGGAAGAAGCCGGGCAGGTACGCGGGGCTGCTTTCGTCCACCAGTGCCGCCGCGTGCTCGGCCGGCAGGGTGTACGTGCGGGTGGCGGGGTCGTACTCGACGTAGGCACCGGCCGCCTGGGCACCCAGCCACTCACGCGCGTAGTGCTCACTGGTGCCCGTGCGCTCCGCCAGCTCGGCGGGAGTGATCGCGTTGCCGTCGGCCATGGTGCGGTAGTAGCCGAGGGCGTCCCCCATCACGACGAGTGCGGTGTTCAGCGCGGCGCCGACCTCGTCCACGGCGCGGAACACGAAGGACATCAGCTTGTCGGGGTCGATCGGTCTGGGAAGGGGCTGGACGGCGGCCGGCTGCTGGTCGGCGGTGGTCTGGTCGGCGGTGGTCTGGTCGATGGTGGTCATGGCTCTCCCTCGTTCGCGACGTCCGGTCGTCGCCGACCCTGGCCGTCAGGGGCCCGCCGCCGCATCAGGGGACCCCCCTGGTCTTCCTAGACTCGGTGCATGCTGGTCGGTCGCGAGCACGAGCGCCGGGTGATCCAGGCCCAGGTGGCGGCCGCCCGCGTCGGCCAGAGCGCGGTGCTCGTGCTCACCGGCGAGGCGGGCATCGGCAAGTCCGCCCTGCTGGAGGACGCGGTGACCTTCAGCACCGGCATGCGCCTGCTGCGCGCGACCGGGACGGAGTCGGAGTCCGAGGTCCCGTTCGGTGCGCTGCTGCAGCTGCTCCGACCGGCGCTGGTTCACCTCGAACGCATCCCGGCCCCGCAAGCGGACGCCCTGGCGTCGGCGTTGGCCCTGCGGCCAGGGACCGGCGGCGAGAGGTTCGCGGTCGGGGCGGCGACCCTGAGCCTGCTCAGCCGGTTCGCCGAGGACCAGCCGCTGGCGCTGGTGGTCGACGACGCGCACCTGCTCGACCGGCCGTCGGCGCAGGCGCTCACCTTCGCGGCCCGACGGCTGACCGCCGACCCGGTCGTGCTGTTGGCCGCCGTCCGGGAGGCGTGGCCTTGCGCCCTGGTGGATGCGGACCTTCCCGTGCTGCGTGTCGAAGGCATCTCGCAGGCCGCGGCGGGAGACCTCGTCACCACGACTGGCCGTCGGCTGGGGGCCCACGTCGTCGCGCGGCTGTACCCCTCCACCGGAGGCAACCCGCTGGCCCTGATGGAGCTGGCGGACGACGTCGGTGTCCTCGACGCGCTCCCGCCGGGAGCACCGGTCCCCGTGCCTGCGTCGCTGGCACGCGAGTTCGCGCGACGGACCGACCTGCTCTCCAGGTCATCGCGGACGGCGCTGCTGGTGGCGGCGGCCGGTGGGAGTGACCTGGCCCTGGTCGCACGGGCCTGTGCGGCGCTCGACGTCGACGTGGGGACCTTGGACGAGGCCGAGGACGCCGACCTGCTCCGGGTGGAGGACGACGGCATCGCCTTTCGGCACCCCCTGGTGCGTTCGGCCGTCTACTCCGATGCGGCGCCGGGTGCGCGCCGCGCGGTGCACCGCGCGCTCGCCGGGGCCCTGCCCGACGACGACATCGACCGCCGGGCGTGGCACCTCGGGGAGGCGGCCCTGGGTCCGGACGAGGACACCGCCCGCAAACTGGACTCGTTCGGCGTCCGGGCGCGAGACCGCAGCGCGCACGCCGTCGCAGCCGCAGCATTCGAGCGTGCCGCCCGGCTGAGTACAGGTACCGACGACCGCGTCCACCGGCTGGTGTCGGCGGCCGAGTCGGCCTGGCAGGCGGGGACGGGTGAGCTGGCCGTCGCGTTGCTCGCTCGTGCGGCGGCCCACCCGTCACCACCGACGCTCCGGGCGCGGGCCGCGGGGCTGGGTGGTGCCATCGCGGCCAGGACCGGGTCACTGGAGGTCGCACGCGACACCCTGCTGACCGCGGGCACGGAGATCGCCGCCGCGGAACCGGACACCGCCATCATGCTGCTGGCGGATGCGATCCTCGCCTGCTTCTTCCTCGCAGACACCTCGACGGTGGTCGACGCCTCGACCCGGATCGACGGGCTGGTGGGCCGCGCGACCACCGAGCCCGCGCGACTGGTGGGTGCGTTGGCAGGCGGGGTGGCCGGCGTGCTGACCGGACGCGGTGGCCCTGAACGGATCCGGCACGCGGTCCAGGATCTCGTGCCGGGGGACGACCTGCTGCAGGACGCCCGTGTGGCCCCGTGGCTGGTCCTCGGACCGTTGTTCCTGCGCGAGAGCGAGACGGGCAGGGCACTCGTCCAGACGGTGGTCGACGGTCTCCGGCAGCGAATCGTCGTCGGTGGGCTCCCGTTCCTGCTGTTCCACGTAGCGCGCGACCAGGCGACGACGGACCGGTGGGACCTCGCGGAGCTGACGTACTCCGAGGGCGTCCACCTCGCGCGGGAGGCCGGCCACACCTGCGACCTGGCGGCCTGTCTGGCTGGTCTCGCATGGCTGGAGGCGCGGCAGGGGCGCGAGACGCGGTGCCGCGAGCACGCCGAGGAGGCGCTTCGCCTCTGCGGCCGCCGGCACATCGCCCTCTTCCAGGCGTGGTCCCTCTTCGCGATGGGCGAGCTCGAGCTGGGGCTCGGCCACCCCGACGCCGCCATCACCCGCTTCGGGCGGTTGGACGGCCTCCTGGGAGAGCTCGGCTTCGTCGACGTCGACCTCTCCCCGGCACCGGAGCTGGTCGAGGCGCTGGTGCGCGTCGGCCGCGACGACGCCGCTCGCGAAGCGGCAGCGCGCTACGCGGATCGAGCCGTCGACAAGGGACAGCCGTGGGCGCTGGCTCGCGCCGCCCGGGGTCTTGCCCTGACGTGCCCGGACTCGCAGATCGACGAGCAGTTCGACCGCGCCGTCGACCACCATGCGCGGACCCTGGACTCCTTCGAGCTGGCACGGACGCAGCTGGCCTACGGCTCACGGCTGCGCCGCGCGCGTCGCCGCGTCGACGCCCGCCCCTCGCTCCGGGCGTCGCTGACCACCTTCGAGACGCTGGGGGCGGCTCCGTGGGCCGACCAGGCGGCCATCGAGCTGGGGGCGACCGGTGAGACGGCCCGGCGGCGGGGCGTCAGCGCGGTCGACGGGCTGACGCCGCAGGAGCTGCAGGTCGCGCGGATGCTCGCCTCGGGACGCACGACGCGGGAGGCGGCCGCGGCGTTGTTCCTCAGCCCCAAGACGGTCGAGTACCACCTGCGGCACGTCTACATCAAGCTCGACATCCGTTCCCGCGCGGAGCTGGCGGCAGGACTCGACACCCGGTCGTGAGTGCGGCCCCGGACCGCGCAGTGGAGGAGGGCCGCGACGCCTGGCGCCGGCCGATCAGGTCAGTGACTGCCGCAACCCGCTCGCCCGACGGACCGGACGCTCGACCGCGGCGCGCACGGCAGCCTCACTGCCGACCACCCGCACCAGCCCGCGCGCCCGGGTCACCGCCGTGTACAGCAGCTCTCGCGTCAGCAGCGGCGAGGTCGCCGGCGGCAGCACCAGCGACACGCGCGCGAACTGGCTGCCCTGCCCGCGGTGGACAGTCATCGCGTGGACGGTCTGCACGGCCGGCAGGCGGTGGGGTCGTACGAGCAGCGGCGTGGCGGGCGAACCGAAGGCCGCGACCACGCCGCCCAGGCCGTCGTCGACGACCACGCCGGTGTCACCGTTGTAGAGCCCGGAGTCGCGGTCGTTCGCCGTCACCAGCAGAGGCCGCCCGCGGTACCACTCCCCCTCGTCGGCGACGTCACCCACCGCGCTCCTCACCCAGCGCTCCACCTCGGCGGCCCAGTGGCTCACGCCGGCCGGCCCGCGGCGGTGGGCCACGAGGACGCGGTGCCGCTCGAGGAGCTCCAGCGCCGCCTCGACGTCACCGTCGCGCGCTGCCGTCGTCAGCGCCACGCCGGCGTCCACTGCGTCGGCGCGCACGGCACGCGTCTGGTCATCGTCCGCGGGCTCCTGCGTGGTCTCGACGAACGACACCTCGGCGCTGCCCTCGCGCAGCGACGTCATCGCGTCGTCCGCCCGCCCGCTCCGGATCGCCGCGGCCAGGGCGCCGATGACGTGACCGTGGCGGTGCACCCGCTCGAGGCGGACGACGCCGTTGGTGAGGGCGGCCACGTCGGCGGCAGCAGCCGGGAGGTCGTCCGCCACGAGCCGTTCCAGCCCTGGCGGGACGTCGCCCGCGACCGGCGGCCGGGCGACCAGGTCACCCAGCACCGCTCCCGCCTCGACCGAGGCGAGCTGGTCGGGGTCGCCGACGAGCACCAGCCGCGACCCGGGCCGCAGCGCCTCGAGCAACCGGGACATCAGCGTCAGAGACACCATCGACGTCTCGTCGACGACCACCACGTCATAGGGCAGGCGGTTCGACCGGTCGTGCCGGAACCGGTTGCTGCTGCCCGGTTTCCACCCGAGCAGCCGGTGCAGCGTGGACGCCGACGGCTGCCCGACCCGCCCGCGGTCCGCCGGGTCCTCCAGCCGGCCCGCCTCGTGCCGGACCGCCTCCTGCAGCCGGGCGGCCGCCTTGCCGGTCGGTGCCGCGAGGGCCACGCGCAGCGGCGCGATCGCGGAGGCGTGCAGCACCGCGAGCAGGCGCGCCACGGTGGTCGTCTTGCCCGTGCCCGGCCCGCCCGTCAGCACCGTGACGCTGGTGAGCGCGCTCGCTGCGGCCGCGAGCCGTTGCCGGTCCGGCGCTCCGCCGGGGAACAGTCGGCGCAGCACGGCCTCGAGCTCTCCGACTTCCACGGCGGACGGTGGCCGGGTGACGCGTGCGTCCATCTCGGTGCGGACCACCTGCTCCTGCCGCCAGTACCGGTCGAGGTACAACCGCCCGGCGACCCACCGCAGCGGGCGACCGGGGTCCTTCGCCACCCCGGTCGCGACGAGCGGGCTGGCCAGGCACGCCGCGGTCCACTCGTCCAGCGCCGGCCACGGCAGGTCGACGGTCGACTCGGTGTCGTCCTCCCCGGTCACGGCGAGGTCCCCGGCATCGGCCAGGTCGACGCACACCGACCCCGCACGCACTGCCCGGACCGCGATCGCCACGGCCAGGAGCACCCGCTCGTCGCTCTCCTGCCCCAGCCGGCCCAGGCGCGTCGCGACGTGCACGTCGGCCGCCGAGATCGCGCCGGCCTCGTTGAACACCCGCAGCAGCGGCGACGCGCGGTGTGCGAGCGCCACGTCGACGCCCTCGCCGATCACGGCGCCTCCCCGTCCAACAACCTTGACAGCCCGGTGACCAGCGGCGTCGGCGGTCGCCAGCCGAACACACCGCAGGGGACGCCGTCGACCGCAGGAGTGGCGGGCCCGCACATGCCGCGCAGGAACAGGTAGAGGCCCCCACCCAGGTGCCGCTCGGGGTCGTAGCCGGGCTGCCGCCACCGTAGGAACCGGTGCAGCGCCACGGAGTACAGCAGCAGCTGCAACGGGTAGTGCGCCGCGAGCATCGCCTCGGCCAGTGCGTCCGGACGGTAGTGCCACGCCGTCAGCGGCTCGTCCGGCGGCGCCAGCCGGTTCGTCTTGTAGTCGACGACCAGGTAGCGCGGCTCGCCGTCGGTACCCCGCAGCCGGACGACGGCGTCCAGGCTGCCGCCGAGGTACCCCCTCAGCCGCTCGCCGCGCAGCATCGGGCCGTCGAGCAGGTCCGCGTAGCCGCCGAGCGGCTCGGCGGAGGGCACGTGCCGCCGCAGCAGCGCGGCGACGTCCGAGAGCGTCGCGTGGCGCCGTCCGGCGAGGTCGCCACCCGCCATCGGCAGCTCGAAGTCCATCTCCGCCAACCGGTCCGCCGGTGCGATGTCGCGCAGGGCGAGCCCACCGGCGAGCAGACCCAGCGGGGTGGCGAGCCCCGGCGCGAGAGCGGCGGCGAGGACCGCGGGGTCGAGCCCGGGCACGCGAGCGGTGGTGGCAGCACCGCAGCACCGCAGCAGCTCGGCGTCGAGGTCTGCTGCGGAGGTGTCCAGGACCTCCAGCACGGCGTGCACGACGGTGCCGAACGTCGCCCCTCCCGGCAGGTCCGCCATCGGCGACGGCACCGCAGCCAGGGGCGCGTCAGCCGGGGGCACGGACGACGGCACGCGCGACGCGCCGTCAGCGCCGCCGGACTCCAGATCGGCCTCGTCCTGGACGCCGGCCGCCTCCGGCTCGCTGGCCACCCCCTCCGGCGCGGGCTCCCCGTGCACCGCGGCGGTCAGGCCGGAGTACGAGGTGCGTCGCCAGGCCGTGTCGAGCCGGCGCCGGAAGGTGGCGGCCGCCAGCGACGGCCGTGCCCCCGTCGGCGGTGCCCACGCCGCGTGCGCCCCGGTCGAGACCTGTTCCACCGCAAAGGAACCCCCTGCGTTCGCAGCGAGCCGGCTCACCTGGGTCCACGCGTCGGCGTCCGGGGGGACCCCGACCGACGCCGGCGGGACGTGGCCGGGAGCAGCGCCGCCGAACAGCAACCGACTGAGCGGCCCCGCGGCGCTGTTGTTGGACGGCGCCCACCACGCGACGACCTGCGAGCGCGCCCGTGTCAGGGCGACGTAGAGCAGGCGCAGGTCCTCACCGCGCTCCTCGTCCATGTGCAGGCTGCGGGCCGCGTCGTACGCGGCGCCACCGGGACCGCCGATGTCGAGCGTCCGGCGTCCGGCGTCGTCGTGGTACCGCAGCACCTCGGGGGTACGGCTCTCGAACTTGTCCCACCCGAACGGGACGTAGACGATCGGGAACTCCAGGCCCTTGCTCGCGTGCACGGTGATCACCTGCACCGCCGCGGCGTCGGACTCCAGGCGCCGGCTGCGCTCCTCGGCGTAGTCCTGCCCGGCCTCCTCGACGCGGTGCCGCAGCCAGTCCGCCAGGGCGGAGGGCCCCAGCCCCCCGGACGTCGCCGCCTCGTGCAGGGCCTGGCCCACGTGCCGGACGTCGGTCAGGTCCCGCTCCCCGTTGACCGTCCCGAGCAGGCGCTCGGCGAGCCCGTCGGCGGTCATCACCTCCAGGAGCGCGGCGAGCCCGCGGACACCGAGCACGTGGGCCCAGTCGCGCACCCGGCCGGCGAGCCGGTCACGGTCGCGCTCGTCGGCGAGGGCGAGCCGCTCGGCGTCCCAGGAGAGGAACGGCGTCAGCGCGGCGGTGGCGACCCGACCGGGTCGGCCCGGTTGCTCCAGCGCCCGCAGCAGCGTGAGCCAGTCACGGGCTACGGCGGTGGCGAACACGCTCGACAGCGCCGACTGCACCGCCGGCACCCCCGCGGCCGCCAGCGCCTGGCGGACCGACGAGGCGTCCTCGTTGCGGCGCGTCAGGACGGCGATGTCGCCGGGCTCCACCGGGCGCCACCCGTATGCCCCGTCCAGGCGCACCTCGCCGGTCAGCTGCGCGACGACGTCCTGCGCCACGTCGCGGGCGATGAGGGCGCGGACCGGACCGACGGCGGGCTTGGCCTTCGGCGCCGTCCCGACGGCGGCGCGCGTGACCATCCGCAGGCGCAGCGCGGGCGCGCCGGCCAGCCGGGGCTCGGTGTGCTCGGCCTCGACCGGGCGGACGACGATGCGCGGGTCGCCGAGCGCGGCGCCGGCGAACACGTGCTCCAGCCCGTGCAGCAGGGGCGCGTCACTGCGCCAGCTGCGGCCGAGGGTCGCAGTGGCACCGGCCGTCGCGGCGGCGTCGAGGTAGGTGACGACGTCCGCGCCGCGGAACGCGTAGCTGGCCTGCGTCGGGTCGCCGATGAGCACGAGGGTGCGGTGGCCGCCGAAGGCCTGCTGCAGCACCTCCCACTGGACGGGGTCGGTGTCCTGGAACTCGTCGACCATCACGACCCGGTACCGCGAGCGCACCCGCTCGGCCGCCTCCTGGCCGCTCACCGGGTCGACGAGCGCGTTGCGCAGGAGCACGAGCAGGTCGTCGTAGTCGACGAGACGTCGCCGCCGCTTGCGCCGTGCGACCTGCGTGCGCGCGGCGTCCCCGAACGCGAAGCGGTGCCCGGCGGGGCTGTCGGGCGCGGCGTGCGCAGGTTGCAGCTCGGCGTGGTGGTCGCCGACGGCGGCGTGGGCCACCGAGCGCGCAGTCCTCACCGCCAGGCCAGTGCCGTCCGTGGCGGCGTAGCGCTGCAGGTACAGGTCGTCGACCACCTCGTCGACGAGGTCGGCGATGTCGGGGACCAGCACCGCGTCGGCGTCCACGTCGCCGGTGACACCCAGGCCGGAGAGCATCTGCTGGCTGAACGCGTGGGTGGTCGCGATCGTGGCGGCGTCGAACTCCGACAGCGCCCGGGTCAGCCGCGCCCGGCGCCGGTCCAGCTCGGCGTCGTCGACGGCGGCGAGGTGCGCGACGACGGCGTCGGACGACGACCGCGCGTCAGCCGAGCACAGCTCGCGCTCGGTGGACACCAGCCGCTCACGGACCCGTTCTCGCAGCTCGGCTGTGGCCGCGCGCCCGAACGTGACGAGCATCAGCTCGGACAGCTCGGCCACGCCCTCGGCCACGTAGCGCGTGGCCAGCGCCGCGATGGTGAACGTCTTGCCGGTGCCGGCGCTGGCCTCGAGCACCGTCGTCCCGGTCGGCAGCGGGCCGCAGACGTCGAAGACCGGTGGAGCAATCATGCCTCCTCCTCCGTCGTCGGCATCACCGTCGCCCTGCGCCCTTTGACTCGCTCGCTCCCGCTCGCTCATGACGTGCCCGTCTGCTCGTGGGCGAGCAGCGGTTCCCACAGCCGTCGGGCGAGGACGCCGAAGCGGGTGGCCTCGTCGGGGAACCACGGTCCCTCGTCGCCGTGCGGCGCGTCCGCCAGGAGCAGGCCGAGGTCGGGCTCCTCGCCCCACACCGCCGCGTGGTAGCCGTCCTCGGCCTCGAAGGGCGACCAGGCCTTGCGTGCCGCGTCGAGCGCCTGCACGCCGCTGTCCCCGGCGACGCAGGCGGCCGCGAACGCGGCGGAGGCACCGACCGGCATCGGCAGCGGTTCGCGCATGCCCCGGTCGCGCAGGTCGACCAGGTCGGCCAGCAACGCCCGGGCGTCCTGCGCCGCTGGCGCGGAGAGGACGGAGACCCTCGGGGTCGGACGCCGACCGCCGGCTCGTCCGATCGTCACGGCCCTCCACCGCCCGTGGGGGTGGCCGGCCGCCAGCGCCAGCAGCTGCACCCACGCCCGCACACGGTGCTTCGGACCGAGCCGGGAGTACGTCGCCCGCACCAGCGTCCCGTCGTGCAGGCCGGTGACGGTGCCGGAGAGGGTGCGACCATCCGGCAGGTCGGCCACCAGGTCAACCGCCGAGGCGGGCCCGACCCGGTAGGACCCGGCGGTGGCCGCCAACGGGTCCACGCCTTGACCGACCTGGTCCAGCGCCACCTGGCCCAGGTGCCGCGGGGGCACCTCGCCGCGGCGCCACTCGGCCATCACCGCTTCCCGCGCGTCCGCACCCGCCAGGCGAGCGGTGAGCAGGCGCTCCCCCACGGCCCACGTCGCCAGCCCGTCGAGCTCGAGCGGCAGCCGGTCGGCGACGTCGTCGTCCTCCGACGGCAGGGTGACATTGAGCCGCCGGCGCAGGAACGTCTTGACCGGGTGCTCCACGAACGTGACCAGGTCGTCGAGTGCGACCACGGGCTGAGGAGTCGCCGCGGGCAGCGGACCGGCCAGGAACGCCGCGTCGCCCACCCGCTCGCCGCGTGCGGCGCTGGCACCGGCCAACGCCGTGCCGTCGAAGCTGAACGGTCCGGGTGGGCCCAGGGCACCGCCGGTGAAGTTGCGTTCGTCGAACGGCTGCAGCGGGTGCCGGACGACGACCTGCGCGCGTGCGGGGCGTCCGTTGGCCGTGCGCGCCGTGCGGTCGAGCGCGTCCAGCAGCTCGGCGACCGGAACGGCCGGCGCCCGCGCGGCGCCCGTGCGCTCGTCGGCGCCGGTGTGCAGGACGACCAGGTGGTCGCCGGCGGCCAGCAGCGCGTCGAGGAAGAGCTGCCGGTCCTCGCTGCGCCGGTCGCGCTCGCCGAGCAGGGGGTCGCGAAGGAGCAGGTCGTCGCCGTCCCTCGACGCGCCGCGGGGGAAGGTGCCGTCGTCCATACCCAGCAGGCAGACCACCCGGTGCGGCACGGAGCGCATGGGCACCAGCGAGCACATCGTCAGGTGACCGGTCCGGAAGCTCGCGCGCGTGGGCCGGCCCTCGAGCCGGCCGGCGAGCAGCGCACGGACGTCGGGCAGCCGCAGCGGGAGGTCGCCGTGCCGCTTCCCGGCGGCACGCACCTCGCCCAGCACCGCCCGGGCCTGCACGAGCTGCCAGCCGTCCGCGGGCGCCGTGTCCGCGAGCAGGTCGAGGGCGTCGTCCAGACCGTCCACCCAGGCGGCGACCGGGCGCGTACCCGCGAGGGACTGCAGCACACCGGTGAGGCGGTCGAGCAGCTCGGCGAGGCGGCCGGCGAGGTCGACGTCGGTGCTGTCGACGTCGTCCAGCGGCAGGGCGGAGCCGATGTAGCGCTGGTCCTCCTCGGCCATCACGACGCCGAGCAGGATGCGGTCGAGGGCGGCGTCCCAGGTGTTCTGGCCGACCTCGCCGAGCCCGTAGCGCGCGCGGCGGTCGCGGTCCTCCCCCCAGCGGGCGCCGGCGGCGACGGTCCAGTCGCGCAGACGGTCGAGGTCGTCGGCGTCGAACCGGAAACGTCGGCGCACCGGGTCGCCGGCCGCCAGGTCGAGCACCTCGGACGCCGTGACGCGCGAGTCGGCCAGGTCCAGTAGCTGGGCGAGCAGCGACAGCACGGGGTTGGTCTGGCGCAGCGATCGGTCGGCCAGCCGCACGCGCAGGCGGTGACCCGGGTGGATCCGGTCGATGCCGGTCTCGTCGTCGGGGGCCAGTCCGAACGTGGCCGAGACCAGGGGCGCGAAGACCTCGATGTCGGGGCACATCACGAGCACGTCGCGCGGCTCGAGGGTGGGGTCGGCGGCGAACAGGCCGACGAGCACCTCGCGCAGCACCTCCACCTGGCGGGCGCGCCCGTGGCACGCGTGCACCTGGACGCTGCGGTCTGTGTCGTCCAGAACGGCGAGGTCGAGCGCGCCCGGAAGCACTGGCCGCTCGGGCGGTGCGTCGTCGCGCAGCTGCTGCTGCAACGCGCCCAGCAGCGTCGGCGGCGGAGGGCTCGCGGGGTGGTGGGTATCGGTCGTCGGGGTGTCGAGCGCACCTAGCCGCAGCCGCAGCTCGACGGCGTCGCGGGACATCGACGCCAGTAGCGGGTGCCGGGCCGGCGTCGCGCGGTCGGCGCGGCGGGACGGCCCTGCGGCGTCGGCGGCACGCTGCCAGAGCACGGGCGAGGGCTGCAGCAGCCAGAGATGGACGTCGCGGTGGCGCGCCAGGGCAGCGAGTACGAGCATCTGGTGCTCGGGCAGTCGGGTGGGACCGAACACGTTGAGCCGCAACGGCAGCCGTGTGCGGTCGGGCTCGCTCGCGAGGAGGTGGACGGCGTCCGGGAGGCGCTCCGCAGGGCTGGGCTCGCCCAGCCGCTCGCGGACGCGGCGCCAGAGCCGGGGCTGCCAGGCGAGGTCGGCCGGGACCGGGCTCCCCGCGCCGTCTGAGCCCTCGCCACCCGCCCAGGACCGAATCAGCTGCGGGCGCTGCGCGGCGTACGAGGCGAAGAGTCCGGCGAGGTGCCGGGCCACCCCGAGCCGGCGGCCGCGCCGGTGGGAGTCGTCGGCGTCGTCGACGCCGAGGTGACGACCCAACGATGCGCACCACGCCTCACCGGCGCAGGCGTCGATCACCTCCAGCAGAGGCCAGACGAGCCGGTCGGCGTCCCAGGGGTCGGCGTCGCCGGTTCCGGGGAGCAGCTCGGTCAGCAGGTCCGCGACCAGCGCGGAGGGCGAACCGAAGACCACGTTCGCGCAGACGCCTCCCTCGCCGTCCGCACCTGTGCCGAGCCGGTGCGAGAGCCGCTGCGCGAGCCACCGCTCCACCCCGCGCGTCGGCACCGCGACGACGTCAGGGGCGAACGGGTCCTCGGGCGGGTCGCCGATCACCTCGGCCAGCGGCTCCACGAGCGCATCGGCGCGTTCGGACCGGTGCACGTGCAGCACCATGAGCCTCCTCCCGCCGTCGGTAGCCGAACCCTAGGTGGCGGCGCAGACAACGCGGGGTCGCGGTGTGCTCGTCGGCGTGACGGTGGGCCTCACCAGAGCGTGACGACATGCCCGTCCTGCTGGGCGTACTCGCGGATGGCCCGGTCCTTCGTCACGAGCGCCACGCCTTGCCGGCGGGCTGTCGCGTAGAGGAGGCGGTCGGCCGGGTCGCCGTGGAACCCCTCCAGCTCCGCAGCCGTGACCGCGACCGAGGGGGTCAGCTCAGCGACCTCGACCCGGTCCGAGGCCAACAGGTCGCGAACCCACACCGCGGTGGGCCGGTCGAGTCCTACCCGCCCCCGCACGACCAGCATTCCCACCTCCCAGCAGCTGATGGGGCTGACCAGGACTCTGCTCGCCACCTCGAGCCGTGTTCGCGCCGTCACCGAGAGGCGGTCCGACTGCGCCTGCCACCACAGCAGGGCGTGGGTGTCGACCAGGACCGCCTCAGCCCTCGGCAACCCAGGACTCCCCTGTCGAAAAGTAGGCCTCGTCGTCGTCGACGAGCAAGGTCACCGAGCCGAGCGTCGGCATTGGCTCGTCGTCCAGGGGCACGAGCTTGGCCACCGGCTTGCCGTGCTTGGTCACCACGATGCCGGTCCTGGTTCGAGCGACCTCGTCCAAGAGGGACAGACAGCGTGCCTTGAACGTGCTCGCCGGAACGGTCGTCTCCTCCATGGCCATCACGCTAACACCATGGTCACTCACCATGGTCATGCCCGGACGACTCCAACCGAGAGATCGCGCAGCCTGAGCCTGCCGCGAGTCGTGGGTCAGCAGCCGGACGACGGGCGCGGGCAGCGGCATCAGCGCCGCCCGCGGCACGCCTCGGTCGGTCACCCGGACCACCTCGCCCCCGGCCGCCCGGTCGACGTACTCCGACAGGCGTGCCTTCAGCCCCCGGATGCCGACGTCCATGTGGTCACGCCATCTCTGCCTCGTGACTACATGTCGCGTCCACTCACGCTCCAGCTCACCGTCCCGTCGTCGCCTAGCCTCGGTCCCATGCTGATCGGTGCGCACGTCCCGGACGACGACCCGCTGGCCGCTGCTGCTGCGCGCGGCGCGGAGGTGGTCCAGTTCTTCCTCTCCGACCCGCAGGGATGGAAGAAGCCACCACCGCATCCGCACGCCGAGGCGCTGACGGCGTCCGACGTCGCAGTCTTCGTGCACGCGCCCTACGTGCTGAACGTGGCGTCGACCAACAACCGCATCCGCATCCCGTCGCGCAAGACCGTGGTGCAGCACGCGACGGCCGCAGCCACCGTAGGCGCACGCGGACTGATCGTGCACGCGGGCCACGTCACCCAGAACGAGCACGTCGCGCAGGGCTTCGCCAACTGGCGCAAGTTCGTCGAGCGGCAGAGCGCGGAAGGTGGTTTCGACACCCCGGTGCTGATCGAGAACACCGCGGGAGGCGACAACGCGATGGCTCGAAGCTTCGACGCCTTGTCGCGACTGTGGGACGCCGTCGGCGAGTTCGGCGTCGGCTTCTGCCTCGACACGTGCCACGCGTTCGCCGCGGGCGAGGACCTCGTCGGAGTCGTCGACCGTGTGAAGGCGATTACCGGGCGCATCGACCTGGTGCACCTCAACAGCTCCCGCGACCCCTTCGGATCGGCCCGCGACCGGCACGCCAACATCGGCGACGGCACCATCGAGCCAGGGCTGCTCGGGGCCGTCGCCGCCCAGGCCGGATCGCCGGTGCTCGTCGAGACGCCGTCCGACGGACAAGAGGCTGACATCGCCTACCTGCGCGGGCAGCTGGCGGGCCGTGCCTGAGTCCCCGTGTTCCCCGGGCGCAGGAGCTGCGCTGACGGCGATCTCGCCCGTGGACCAGCCGGAAGAGGACAGGGCCTGACCGCTACCGTCCCTAGCGTGGCGACCAGCGCAGCCACCACGGCTGCGACAGCACCCGCCACCCCGGTGGCGCGAGAGGAGCCCGTCATGGACATGAAGATCGAGCTGATCTTCGTCCCGGTCAGCGACGTCGACCGGGCGATCGAGTTCTATCGCGACAAGGTCGACTTCCACCTCGACATGCAGGCTCAGGTCGACGAGAACGTCCGGTTCGTCCAGATGACGCCGCCCGGGTCCGCCTGCTCGATCGCCTTCGGGACCGGGATCACGGACATGGCCCCGGGCTCCCAGAACGGCATCCAGGTCGTGGTGGACAACGCGGAGGCGGCGCGCTCCTACCTCGTCGGGCGGGGTGTCGACGCCGGCGAGGTCCAGGTCCTGGCGTGGGGTTCCTTCACCGGGTTCACCGACCCCGACGGCAACACGTGGGCGCTTCAGGAGCTGCCACCGCCCGGCTCCTACGACGCATAGGGCGCTGGCGCGCGGAGCTCACCAGGCACCGAGGATCCGGTCCAGGACCGCCTCCTCGTGCACCGCCACACCGTGCTCGCGCATCGCCGGCGCCAGGTCGTCGTCCCAGAGGGCACACACCTCGGAGCCTTCCAGGACCAACCCGTCCGGGCGGACGGCCACGGAGTAGTCCGAGGCGGACATCAACCAAGGACGGCACCCGAGCTGCGCTGTCAGCCGGTTGGCGATCGCGATGCCGGGCCAGTCGAAGTCACCGTGGTAGCGCAGGTCGGCGCCGCTGTGGCGCAACCGTCCCAGCAGGTCGGTCGCGACGACGCCCGGCATGCCCGATGTGCACACCACCGTCACCGAGCCACCGCGATCGGTCGCCAACGACTCCAGCACCCGGGGGTTCTCGCAGACCAGCACGCGGGTCTCGGGCCTGATCGTCAGGTCCGCGCGGAGCAGGTCCCACGCGGTCACGTGCAGGGGGTCACCGGCCTCGGCGGCCATCCGCAGCCGCTGTTCGGCCGGCGACGACCCGAGCGGGCGGACGCCGAGCACCAGGCAGGTCGAGGAGACATTGTCGGGCAGGACGCCCCACCGGTCCCACAGTCGCCGCCGTGCCGCCGGAGTGACCGGGGCGCCCTCTTCGTCCACGCCGGCCAGCGCGCGCTGCACGAGGTGCGCGAGCACGCTCCCGTCGTCCAGGGCGTGCGAGTTCCCCGTGACCGTGGCGGCAAGCACGTTGCGCGCCACGGGTACCACGGCCACACCCGCGGTGAGCGCCGCGGCGACCTCCAGTGCCTGGACGACGCGCCGCGAGGCGACGTCCGGGTCACCGATCCGCGACAGGACGCCGGACGAACGGACGGCCGCCAGCCAGGACTCGACCCACGGGCTCGCGCCCCTACCGGCGTGCTCGGCCCCCCACGCCCTCGCCGCGGCGTAGGGCTGCGCCCGTGCGGCCGCACCGGCCGAGCGCTCCGCGACCCGGTTGCGCAGCGGCTCCCCCATCGACTCGAGCAGCGCGACGAGCCCCGACCCACCCGCCCGCTCGCGCACCAGTCGGTCGAGATCACCGAGGTCGATCCGCGCGCTGTCGCGAACCACCGGTCTCCCGACCAGCCCGCTCACGGCATGGCGGCCCGCGCGATCCAGGCCGCGGACCGTCACCGTGCCGCGTGGCTCGATGCCGTTGCGCTCCAACCGATCCCGGACTGTCGTCCACACCTGCGACAAGGCGGGGTCGCGCACCCACCCGGCCACCGGGTCAGTCACGCACCGACCGCCTGCAACCGTGCCCCGTCCCAGAGGTACTGGTACTGCGCGATACCGCGCTCGGTGGGATCGCGCAACGCCTCGTAGATCGCCAGCGAGGGAAGGGTCGAGTGGTCGCCCCACAACCGCTCGCTGGTGACGACGAAGTCGAGGTCCAGGTCGACCAGCAGGCCGAACAGCAAGGGGTGGGTGCGCACGTCGATCTTCGGGAAGGCGTCGTCGAGCAGGATGAACCTCGGCGCCCACGGGGCCGCGCCGGCCAGCGACGTGAAGTGCGCCGCCGCGGCAGCGAACAGCGGCAGGTAGCAGACGACCTTCTGCTCACCCTGCGACAGTGGCGACCGACGGTGCAGGTGCTGCCACTGGCCATCGAGCTCCGGGCGCGTGTAGCGGATCTTGAACTCGAACCAGCGTCGGTAGTCCAGCGCCCGGGCCAGGTGCTCGCTGTAGCCGTCCTCGGGCGCCTCGGCCCGCGACGCCTCGATAAGGCGGTGCAACGCGTCCCGCAGTTCCGCGCGCTCGGTCGGCAGAAGCGCGCCGACGGGCTGCCCGAGCAGGGTGACCGCCCGTCGCGCGTCCTCGGGGACGTCGTCACGTAGCTTCCACTGCAGCCGAACGGCGATGCCCTGTGACGTCGTGACTCCCGTGAGGAGGCGGTTCATCCCCTCTACCAGGTCGGCTGCCTCGAGCCTGCGCTGCCGTAGCACCTCGCCGAGGTCACCGATCAGGTGCTCCTCGAAGAGGGTCCGCTCACGTTCGGTGAGAAGCTCCCTGTCATGCGCCACCACCAGCGTCAACCGCTCGGCGAGCCAGACGACCGGGTGCTCGCCGCTGTCGTCGCGCGCCAGGGCGGCCAGCGCGGGCCCGACGCTGACGACGCGCGGCTCGTGGTCGGCCGCGTCACTGCTGGTGACCGCCTGGACAGCGGCGAACAACCCGGCAGCGTCGACGGACCGGGTGGGACCTTCGAGCGCGGCGAGGCGTCGCGCCAGCTGAACCACCGGGCGCGGGACCGCGTCGTACGCCGTGACGCCGCGGGCCAGCTCGACCGCGCGCACGTCGTCCGCGTCGGGGTCGTGGCCCCACGCGGCGTGGGGCAGCCCAGGCACGTCGTGCAGCCACGCCAGGGTGTGCGCGGTCTCGACGACCCGAGGCTGCTGCTCGTCCCGCCGCTCCTGCGCCTCGGCGGCGGCGGTCCGCGCCGCACCCAGTGCCTCGCGCAGGTCGCCCAGCTGGCGCTGCAGCTCACCGCTGCGGCGCTGAGTGAGGTCGATCTCGCTGCGGGCGGCTTCCAGCCGCCGTTGCAGCTCCTGCACGTCCGCCCCGACCGCCTCGCTCAATGTCCGGTGCTGCTCGGTCGTCGACTCGGCCGCGGTCTGCTGAGCCGCGGCCTCGACCACCAAAGACTCGGCGTGCCGGACGCCGTCCTGCCGCGACTGCCAGTCGTCGACCCACCGCACCAGCCGCCGGTGCAGCGGTGGAACGCTGCCGGTGTGCTCCTTGATGCGCTGGGCCAGGGCGCGCAGAGTATCGCGGCGCCCCAGCAGGCCGGCCGCGGTGCTGGGCAGGCGGTGCCGTTCGGCGAGGGCCTCGAGCTGCGATCGCCGCTCGGCGGCCAACGAGCGTGCGCGTGCGGCGGCCGTCTCGGCGACGTCGGCGGCCTGCTGCGCGCGGTCCGCGGTGGCGGAGCGTTCGTCCAGCCGCGTCCACGCGGTCAGCACCGGTTGCACCGCCGGCGTCGTGGCGAGCCAGGCCTCCAGGTCGGACCGACGCTGCCGGGCGGCCTGCTCGCTGCTGCGCGCCTTGTCGCGCTGATGCTCGAGGTCGGCGATGAGGGCATCGGTCTCGGCGAGGCGGCGCGACCGCTCCTCGGCTCGCGCAGTGGCCCCGATGTACTGGGCCACCGGCTTGGCGCTGCGACCCGTCAGCGGGCCCAGCCGGAAGGCTCCGTCGACGTCGACCACCGCGACGACGGCATGGCCTGCCGTGACAGTCGCGCCGACCGCCACCCGGCGCAGCACGGTCTCGACTACTGCCGGGTCGACCGGGCACCCGGGCGGTACGTCGGGCACGAGCACGCTGGTCAGGTCGCGGTCCGCCCCGTCCGGCTCCCCCACGGGCAGGACGACGTCCCGCCGGTCGGCGTCGAGCACGGCGCCGTCGCGGCGCACCCAGGCATCGAGGAGCCCCGCACCCTCCAGTGCTGCCTCCAGGCCGGCGCGGCCACCGCCGTCCAGTCCCGGGACGAAGTCGATCAGGCGCCACAGCGGCGCGCCGTCGGCCTCGTGTCGAGGCGTCCGGCCCAGGGCGGGGGCGGCAGGCGCCGGGTCCCGCTCCGCCTCGATCTCGGACCGCCGGGAGCGCTGAGTCGCCAGCGATCGCTCCGCGCCGGTGCGCGCGACCAGCGCCTCGGCCTCGGCGGTGCCCAGCACCTCGAGCTCGGGGGCGGCGGCCGTCCGCGCGAGCGCTGACAGCCCGGTCGCAGTCGCGGCCGTCAGCTCGGGGAGGTCGACCGGGACCGCGTCAGGGTGGGTGCGCCAGGCCTCGATCAGCGCCCACAGGTCGCGTTCGGCCCGCTCGGCGGCGCGGGCAGCGTCTGCCCGGCGCCCGCGCTCCTCCTCGGCCCGCCGTTCGGCCTCCGCGGCTCGCCGCTCCGCGGCGTCCCGCTCGGCCGACGCCCGTTCCGCCTGCTGGCGCGTCTCCTCCACGACCGCGACCGCGGCCAGGAGCTCGCCGACGCCGGGCATCAGTCCGCTGACCGCCTCGACGTGCCGGTCCAGCGCCGCGGTCAGACCGACGACGTCATCGGCCACCGCCAGGACGGGATCCATCAGAGAGGGCGGCAGCCCTGCGGGCCGGGTGACTCCGGCGCCCGAGACCGCGGCAACGACGTCCTGGCCGTCGGCAGCCAGGCTGCTGAGGTCGGCCCGCAGCGCGTCCGCGTCGCCGTCCACTCGTCGTCCGGCGTCGGTGGCTCGTGAGGTCGCGTCTGCTGCGACGGCGGCTGCTCGCCCGGCGGCGCCCGTCAGCTCCTCCGCACGGGCGGCCAGGCCGAGCAGTCGTTGCTGGCTTTGTGCCTCCGGGCTGTGCCGGAGCTCGCCATGGCTGGCGCGTGCCCGGATCAGGCGGGACTGCGTCTCGGCCAGGTCAGTCTCAACCACCTGGTGCTGCTCGAACCGGCCCTCGACCTCGCGCTGTGCCTGCTGCACCCGGTCAGCCCGGTGGGTCAGCTCCCGGTGCGCCTCGAGCAGGGTGATGGCGTGCTCGCGCGCGGTCGTCCGGGCGTAGGCGGCATAGGTGGTGGCGAAGGCCGAGACGGCCTCGGCAGCCCGGCCGCGGCGGTCGATCTGTTCCCCGAACGCCGCCAGCTCGTCGAAGGTGTCACCGGCCGAGCGAATCGCGTCGTCGTCGACTTGTGGCAACGCGTGGGCGAGCTGCTCGGCCAACTTGGCGGGCTCGATGTCCTCGCCGATCTGTGGCTGGCGCAGCCAGTACAGCAGGCGCAACAGCTCGTCGTACTGGGGCGGTTCGAGGCCGAACAGTACGCGCCCCACATGCTCCTTGTACGTGCGGGCGCGCTCGAAGAACTGCCCGTCCGAGGTCACCGCCGCGCGGCAGTGGTCCTTGGTGAGCGGCCCAGCCTCGTCCTCGAGCAACAGGTCGTCACCGACCGAGCGCGGGCACGTGAAGTACCAGCTGGTGGCCTGTTTCGCGGTGGAGGATGCGCGGATCCCGACGCCGCAGGTCAGCACCTGCCGCACACCGTCCGGGGTGTGCCGGACGAACTCGACCCAGATGTAGCCGGTGCGGTTGCCCTCGTGCCCGTCGGTCATCAGCCAGACCAGGCTGGTGTGGTGGCGGCCAGACGCTGTGATCCGCAGCTTGTCGCCGTCGAGGGCGAACGGGAGCAGCATCTCCAGGGTCTTGGACTTGCCGGCGCCGTTGGCCCCGCGCAGGAGCATGCGGCCGTCGGCGAGCTCGAAGACCTGGTCGTCGTACTGCCAGACATTGAGGACGCCGACGCGGCTGAGCCGGAAGCGTCCGGGCGAGGCCGTGACGTCCTCGGGTGCTGTCGCCGTCCCGGTTGCGGTCGCCGTCGCGGTCACAGTCACCGCCGTCATGTCTGCTCCTCGTCATCGAACCCGCCGTCGTCGAACAGGGACGCTTCACCGGTGACCGCCGCCACGCTCAGGGCGGGCCGGGCTGAGTACCGGGCGGCCGCGGCGTGCACCCACCAGCCACCATCGGGGTCGATCCTGACCAACCCTGTGGCCTGCAGCAGGCGGCTCGCGTCGGCGCTGGCACGCGCGGCGTCCTCGCGGTGCTCGCGCTTGAAGCCGCTGCCCCAGTCGGTCAGCACCTCGGCCACCGCGGCGGCCGCCACCGCGTGGGTGACGTGGCGCCACACCCGGTCTGACAGGTCTGCGGCTCGCGCGTCGTCCTTCGCAGCAGCGACCAGCCGTTCGAGCCACAGCAGCGCCACGTGGCGTGTGGAGCCCGGCCCGGGGAACGTGACGTCGCTCAGCTCCTCGTGCGGGTCCGTTGCCAGGGCCCCCTCGGCGCGTAGCTCGACATCGAGGCCGAACCGGTCGCGGAACCACTCGCGCTCACGGTTGCGGTTGCGGCGCCACCACTCCGCCTGCTCTTCGGTGAGGTCGGTCTGAGACAGGACGGGCGACTCGACCAGCCGACGTCGAACGGCGACGCGGGCGCCACCGGACGCCGAGGGCAGGGCCGCGACGTCGAGCAGCTCGTCGAGACTCGACGCCGCACCCAGCGGCGCGGAGACGAGCATGGTCAGGCGCTCGCGGCGGATGTCGAGCAGGGACAGGGTGCGCTGGTCAGCCCAGTGCTCGAGGTCCCCGTCCCGCTCGGCCAGGACGCCGAGCTCGACCAGAGTGAGCAGGCCTGCGTGCAGCGCTCTCCGGTCGGCGATCGAGTCGAGGTCGACGTCGACGCCCGCATCGGTCGCCGCCGAACGCACCTCGGCCACGAGCTCGTCGACGAGCAGCTGGCCCTTGCACCGCGTGAGGGCGGCGACGGTCAGGCAGAGCAGCGCGTAGCCGCGAGGGGTGAAGTCCCTACCTGAGCGTCGTTGCAGCCCCCGTGTGGCGTCGCGCCCGAGGCCGGCCTTGAACAGGCGCGCCGCAGACGGTTCGACCACAAGCCGGTACCCCAGGCCCTCGGCGAACAAGCGGGTCAGCTCCTCGCGGTGGCGGCGGACGAGCCGCAGCTCGGCGGACCGGTCCTCGGTGACGTCGTGCAGCAGCGGCTGACGCAGCAGAATCCGCGCCGCGCGGCGCCGCTCATCGGCGGCCTGCAGGTCCTCCGCCGGGGCGGGCCGCTCGAACCTCGCCGGTGCCGGGGTCATCCGGTCGCCTCCGTGCGCGATCGCGCCTCGTGCTCGACGTCGACACGCAGGGTGAGGTCGACGAACTCGAGCCTCCCGGCCGGGCTGCTGACGGTGGTGCTGCGGCCGGGCGTCCGCCGGACACCTAGGCGGAACGCGGAGTCGCTGCCTGCCGACGCGGTGGCGTGGGCGTGGACGGTCACGCCAGGCGGCAAGGCCCGGGCCCGGCCGGAGAGGGCCCGGGCGTAGACGTCGAGCAGAGCGGTCCGCGCGTCGTCCGACAGTCTCAGGTGGGCCGGCTCACCGGCGTTGCAGGCGATCTCCTCGAGTGCCGCGCCACGCCGTCGTTCCGCCGATCGCTTGTCGGCCAGGCGAGCCTGCTTGGCGGCGGCATAGTCGGCCTTGCGTCCCGAGCGCCCGGTGATCCGCCGCTCGCCACGCTCACGCAGGGTCACTGGCACCTCGGTCACCGGTGCCCGCCACCAGGACGCAGTCGCGGGCACGTCGCTCGTATCGTCGTCCGCACCGAACGACAGGTGCCGGCAGGGGTACAGGCCGAAGGACGCCGCCCACAGCGCGTGGGCGGTGCCGTCGTCCGCGCCGTCGAACCAGCAGGCCAGTCGCAGCAGCTCGGCGTACCTGCTGTGCTCGCGCTCGCTGGTCGCGGCGAGTCGTCTCAGGTTGACCAGCAGTGCGCGCATCGCGTCCGTCGCCAACCGGCGCACCCCGTCGGCGTCCGAACCGCGCCCGGGGTCGCCGACGAACCAGGCGTGCAGACCGGCCCAGTCGTCGGGGTCGAGCCCGCGGGCGCGACGGGCACGGCGCCCCTCGAGTGTGAGGAGGCGCTGCCCGGCGTTGGCCCGGTCGGTGAGCGCCGGAACCCGCGGCACGATCGCGGCCAGGACCTCGGCGATCTGCGGCATGTGCCGGGCGACCTCGTCGACGAAACGCTGCAGGTAGTCGAGCAGGGCGGTCTTGAACGCCTGGAACTCGGCCCGGTCCAGGTCGTACCGGACCAGCACCTGGGAGAGGTAGGTGTAGAACTCGCGCGTCGACTCCACCAGCCGCTCGAACTGGGCGAATACGGTGCCGATGTGCCGGGCCAGCTCGTCCGGGTCCACCCGCTCGAGAACGGGGTCGTCGTAGCGTTCCAGCTGTCGCAGTCCCTCCAGGATGCCGCCGAGCATCTCGCTGGAGACCTCGTGGGCGGTCTCGGCGTGGGCCAGCAGCTCCTCCACCTGACGCTGGACCACCTCCCCGCGCTGTGTCAGCTGGTAGCGGGCACGGTTGGCGAGGTAGTCGCGCAGGCTGCGCGCCTCCGTCTCGCGCGGGCTCCGGGCCAGGTTGCCGTGCTCGACCAGGTAGGACAGCCGCGCGTCCACCGTGTCGACGTCCAGCTCGAGGTCCTGCTCGGCCAGCCGCCCGGCGACCTCGGCCGCCGACTGGTCCGACAGGAGCCCGGACAGCGCGCCGGTGAACGTGCGCATGATCGCGAGGTAGCTGGCCGCCTCCTCGTTGACGGCGTAGCGCAGGGCCTCCAGCCGCAGCCGCTCGTCACGCGAGAGCGGGCTGCCGCGTCGCTGCTCCTCGTCCGTCACGGGGCGCACGATAGCCGCGACGCCCGACGTCGTCGGCGCGACGGCGACCGGTCGTCACCGGCGATCAGCCGATCGAGCTGGCCCGGCGACGCAGGCTCTCCCCGTCCGGCGGTACGCCGGTCCCGCTGTCGGACGGGTAAGGTCCAGGCGGGTCAGTGACCACGCGGGCTCGCCTCGCGGCGAGGACGGGAAGAGCGCCGGTGATCGTGCTGCACGGGTGGTGGTCGCCGCGAGACGGGTCCGACGGAGCCCTGGTGCTGTGGGCCGAGGACTCCACCGCGCCGGGGGTTCCCCCGACCAGGCGCGGACGGCGTCCCAAGAACCTTGACCATCCCTTCGCGCTGCGGGCAGCCGACGTGGCCACGGCGCTGGACCTGACGACCCTGCGGGGACGTGACAGCGAGGCAGGCACCGCGGTCCTCGCCCTGCCCACCGTCGGGCGGGGGCCGGCCGGCTCACCGGAGCTGTCGCGATCGCGCTCGCAGCTCTCGGACGCCGTCCCGGAGGACACGCTTCCGGACGACGTGCTGCCGGGCGCCGCGCGCACTGCGACAACCGTCGGCATGGCGCAGTGGCGCGTGCCGACCGTCGTCCTGGGCCCCGACGCTGCCCTGGCCCTGCTGCGACCGGCACCCGAAGTGGCCGGCGACGGCGGTGGCCCTGACACGCACGACGCCCCCTCGTCCGGCGCAGACCTGCGGGCGCTCCGTGCGCTGTGCGCTTTCGCCCTCGACCTGACCGCCCGAGGCCGGGTGCTGCCCACGGTGAGCACCGTGGGTGCGGGGCGCGGCCTGGCTTTGTGGCGACCGCTGGTGACCGGGACGGACGCGGCGTGGCTGCGTTCCGCGGTGGCCGTCCTGCCGGGAGTGTCCTCCTGCGAGGTGCCCGACGGCGCGGACCCACCGACCTCCACCCAACGGGCGGCGGCGGCCCTGGACGCCCTGGTGGATGCGGCGGTGCGCGCGGGCCTGGGACGCCGGGCGTCCGCACCGAGCAGCACCCGGGCGCGGGTGCCCGCGGCCGCGTGGCGGGCAGCGCTGCTGGGAAAGGAACGGGAGTTCGCGGCACCACCCGGCGAGATGGCGTCGTGGGAGGGGGCGCTCGCGCAATGGCAGGAGGAAGCGGTCCGTGGTGGGGAGGTGCGGGCCTGCTTCCGGCTCGTCGAGCCGGCCGAGCCGGCGCTCGACACTTCTGGGCCGCAGGACCCGGGCACCTCACAGGATCCGGTTGCCCCGCATGATCTGGGCGGCCCAGCGACCCCGGGCGAGTCCAATCCCGAATCGCGCGGCTGGACGCTGGAGTTCGCCCTACAGGCCGCCGACGAACCGAGCCTGCTCGTGGGCGCGGACCGGGTGTGGCGGGCCCGCGGCGAGATCCGCGCCCTGGCGCGCCACGTGACCGACCCACAGGAGACCCTGCTCACCGAGCTCGGCCGCGCGGTCCGGCTGTACCCGGCCATCGAGCCGGCCCTGCGCGCAGCCAAGCCGGCGTCGCTCAGCCTGGACACCCCTGGGGCGCACGACTTCCTGGCCGACGCCGCGCCCCTGCTGGTCGCGGCCGGCTTCGGGGTGGTCCTTCCCGGGTGGTGGACGAAGCCGGCACTACGGCTCGGCGCACGACTGAAAGCGTCGACACCGAGCCAGACGGGCGCCGGTGGCGGCGAGGCGAGGATCGGGCAGCAGGGCCTCGTCGAGTTCGACTGGCAGCTCGCTGTCGGCGAGCACACGCTGTCCGAGCGCGAGGTCACCGCCCTCGTCGACGCCCACCAGCCGCTGGTGCAGGTCCGGGGCCAGTGGATGCAGGTGGACGCGGACCGGCTGGCCCGGGCACGCAGATTCCTGTCCCGGCGCGGCAAGCGCGACCGGCAGACCACGGTGGGCGCGGTGCTGCACGCCCTGGGCTCGCCGGACGACGGTCCGGCCGGGCTGCCCGTGCTCGGCGTCGACGCCGACGGCTGGCTGGCAGACCTGCTCTCCCCGGACGCCGAGCGGCGGCTCGAGCCGGTCGTGGCGCCGCCGGGGTTCACCGGTACGCTGCGCCCGTACCAGGAGCGCGGGCTCTCCTGGCTGTCGTTCCTGGAGTCGGTGGGGATGGGCGGCCTGCTCGCTGACGACATGGGTCTGGGCAAGACCGTGCAGCTGCTGGCCCTGATCGCGCTCGACGCCGGGGAGCCCGGGCTCGGTCCGACCTTGTTGGTGTGCCCCATGTCGGTGGTCGGCAACTGGCAGCGCGAGGCCGCCCGCTTCACCCCCGGGCTGCGAGTGCACGTGCACCACGGCTCGGAACGACCGCGTGGCAAGGCGTTCGACGCGGCGGTGGCTGCTTCGGACTTGATCGTGACGACGTACGCCCTGCTGGCACGTGACGCGGCGGCGTTGCGCAGGGTGGCCTGGCACCGGGTGGTGCTCGACGAGGCGCAGGCAATCAAGAACGCCGCGACGAAGGCGGCGGTCGCGGCGCGGTCCGTCCCCGCGTCCCGCCGGATCGCCGTCACGGGCACCCCGGTGGAGAACCGGCTGGCCGACCTGTGGTCCCTGATGGAGTTCGCCAACCCCGACCTGCTGGGCAGCGCCTCCGAGTTCAAGAAGCGCTTCGCGACCCCGGTCGAGCGCCACGGGGACGGCGAGGCGGGCCAGCGGCTACGCACGCTCACCCAGCCGTTCGTGCTGCGCCGGCTCAAGACCGACTCCTCGATCATCAGCGACCTGCCCGAGAAGCTCGAGATGGAGGTCGTCTGCACGTTGACCCGCGAGCAGGCAGCCCTGTACCAGGCGGTGGTCGCCGACATGCTGGAACGGATCGCGACGAGGTCCGGGATCGAGCGGCGCGGCCTCGTGCTGGCGACGATGACCAAGCTCAAGCAGGTCTGCAACCACCCGGCGCAGTTCCTGCGCGACGGCAGCCGCGTCGCGGGTCGCTCAGGCAAGCTGGCGCGGCTGGAGGAGACCCTGGAGGAGGTGCTGGCCTCCGGGGAGAAGGCGCTGCTGTTCACCCAGTACGCCGAGTTCGGCGACATGCTGCGCTCCCACCTGTCGGCGCGGTTCGCCCGCGAGGTGGCCTTCCTGCACGGCGGGGTCGACAAAGCGGGCAGGGACGCGATGGTGTCGAGGTTCCAGGACGACGGCCGCTCCGGCCCGTCGCTGTTCGTGCTCTCCCTCAAGGCCGGCGGCACCGGCCTGACCCTGACCGCAGCGAACCACGTCGTCCACGTGGACCGGTGGTGGAATCCTGCGGTGGAGGACCAGGCCACCGACCGGGCCTTCCGGATCGGCCAGACCCGTGCCGTCCAGGTCCGCAAGCTCGTCTGCGCCGGGACGCTGGAGGAGAAGATCGCTGCCATGATCCGGGACAAGCGCGGCCTCGCCGCCAGCATCGTCGGCAGCGGCGAGGGGTGGCTGACCGAGCTGTCCACCACACAGCTGCGCGAGCTGTTCACCCTCGAGGCCGGGTCGGTGGTGGAATGAGCCCCTCGCGGTGGTCAGGGTTTCCGCCGCCGTCCGCGCCGCGGCCGGTCAAGGGCGGGGTCGTCGCGCGCAGCGCCCGCGGTGACATCGGCGAGCAGTGGTGGTCGCAGCGCTTCGTGCATGTGCTGGAGTCCTTCGCCCTCGGGACCCGCCTCACCCGGGGCCGCAACTACGCCCGCCGCGGGCAGGTGGTCTCCCTCGACGTGGCACCGGGCCAGGTGCGGGCGAGCGTGCAGGGCTCCCGGCGGGCCCCGTACCGGGTCACCATCGGGCTCGCTCCGTTCTCGGAGCTGGTGTGGGCCAAGGTGGAGGTCACGCTCGCCGAGCAGGCGATCCACAGCGCCCGGCTGCTCGCCGGGGAGATGCCGGCCGAGCTCGAGGAGGTGTTCGCAGCCGCCGGGGCGCCGCTGTTCCCCGGGCGGG
>JBBSNO010000003.1:0-33751 GCA_038232615.1 Actinomycetales bacterium | reverse complement strand
CAGAGCGGTGACGTCGTCCAGCAGCTCGGGCTGGCGCAGGAGCCCTCGGACGGCGACCACGCCGGCGACGACGGCTGCCGCCGACGACCCGACGCCCCGGCCGTGCGGCACGGCGTTGCGGCAGCGCAGCACCAGTCCGGCCTGTGGAGCCCCGACGCGGTCGAACGTGGCCCGTACGGCCCGGACGACGAGGTGGTCCTCGCCCCGGCCGACGCGGCCGGCGCCCTCCCCCTCGACGCTCACCTCGACGCTCCCCGACGCGGTCGCGGTGACCTCCACCTCGTCGTGGAACCGCAGGGCGAGGCCCACGGCGTCGTAGCCCGGTCCGAGGTTCGCGCTGGATCCGGGCACGCGCACGCGGACGGGAGCGTCGAGGCGCAGCGTCGCCCGCGGCGGGCCCACCGTCAGCCCAGGCCGAGGGCGTCGGCGGCGCTGATGGCGTCGACCTGAACGCGCACGGGTTCGATGTCGCTGCCGTCGGCGGTGCGCAGCGCCCACGCAGGGTCCTTGAGGCCGTGGCCGGTCACGGTCACGACGACCCGCTGGCCCGGGTCCAGCCGGCCCGCCGCATGCCGTGCCAGCAGCCCGGCGACACCGGCCGCCGAAGCGGGCTCCACGAAGACGCCGTCCCTGCTGGAGAGCAGGCGGTGGGCCGCCAGGATCTGCTCGTCCGTCACCGCCTCGATCACGCCGCGCGACTCGTCGCGGGCGGCCTCGGCCTGGCGCCACGACGCCGGGTTGCCGATGCGGATGGCGGTGGCGATGGTGTCGGGCTGGTCGACCGGGTGCCCCCTGACGATCGGGGCCGCCCCCGCCGCCTGGAAGCCCCACATGGACGGGGTCCGCGTGGCCGGGCCCGGAAGGGTGGAGGACTCCGTGTACTGGCGGTACCCCTTCCAGTAGGCGGTGATGTTGCCGGCGTTGCCCACCGGCAGGCAGTGGATGTCGGGGGCGTCACCGAGGGCGTCGACGACCTCGAACGCAGCCGTCTTCTGGCCCTCGATGCGGTAGGGGTTGACCGAGTTCACGAGCTCGACCGGGTAGGCCTCGGCCAGCTTGCGTGCCAGCGTCAGACAGTCGTCGAAGTTGCCCTCGACCTGTAGCAGGGTGGCCCCGTGGGCGATGGCCTGGCTCAGCTTGCCCATTGCGATGCGTCCTTCGGGCACGAGCACCCCGCACGTCATCCCCGCCGCGGTCGCGTAGGCGGCGGCCGAGGCGGAGGTGTTGCCGGTCGAGGCGCAGATGACGGCCTTGGCCCTCAATGCCTTGGCCCGCGAGATGGCGGTGGTCATGCCGCGGTCCTTGAAGGAGCCGGTGGGGTTGTTGCCCTCCACCTTGACCCAGACCTCGCAACCCGTCAGCGCCGACAGGTGCCGGGCCGGGACGAGCGGGGTGCCTCCCTCCCCGAGCGTGACGACGTCGGTGCCGACCTCGGGCGGCAGCCGGTCGCGGTACTCCTCGATGACGCCGCCCCACTGGTGCACGCGGACAGAGCTCACGTCGGGTCGCCTGCGGTGCCAGTCTCCATCTCACCCTCAGGGTCTCCCTCGACCCGCAGCACCGACGCGACGGCGTCGACGACGTCCAGCCCCTCGAGGGCTTCGACGGTCGCGGCCAGGGCGGAGTCCGGTGCGGTGTGGGTGACGACGACGAGAGCTGCCCGGCGTCCACCCTTGCCCCCCACCAGCCGCTGACGCACGGTCTCTATCGAGACGTCGTGCTCGGCGAAGCACTGCGCCACCTTGGCGAGAACGCCCGGACGGTCCGCCACGTCGAGCCGGATGTGGTACCTCGTCATCACCTGGTCCATCGGCTGCACGGGCAGGTCCGCGTAGCTCGACTCCCCCGGCCCGCGGCCACCGCCGACACGGTGCCGCGCCACCGCGACGAGGTCGCCCAGGACGGCGCTCGCGGTCGGCTGCCCGCCGGCCCCCTGGCCGTAGAACATCAGGGACCCGGCCGCCTCGGCCTCGACGAACACGGCGTTGTACGCACCTCGGACGCCAGCGAGCGGGTGGTCCCTGGGAAGCATGGCTGGATGCACCCGGACCGAGACCCCTTCTCCCCCAAAGGATCCGATGCTACCAGTGCGCTCGCAGATGGCCAACAGCTTGACGACGCATCCCGCCTCGCGGGCGGCCGCGACGTCGCCGGCGGTCACGCCGGTGATCCCCTCGCGGTGCACGTCGGCGGCGCTGACGCGGGTGTGGAACGCGAGTGACGCCAGGATGGCGGCCTTGGCCGCGGCGTCGAAGCCCTCGACGTCCGCGGTCGGGTCGGCCTCTGCGTAGCCCAGGGACTGGGCCTGCTGGACGGCGTCTGCGAACCCGGCGCCGGTGCTGTGCATCTGGTCGAGCACGTAGTTGGTGGTGCCGTTGACGATCCCGAGCACCTTGCGGACGCGGTCGCCGGCCAGGGACTCGCGCACCGGACGCACCAACGGGATGGCCCCGGCGACGGCCGCCTCGAAGTACAGGTCGACCCCGTGCTCCTCCGCCGCGGCGTACAGGGTCGGCCCGTCCTCGGCGAGCAGCGCCTTGTTCGCCGTCACGACCCCCGCCCCGTGCGCCATGGCGTCCAGCAGCAGCGTGCGGGCCGGCTCGATGCCGCCGATCACCTCGACGACGACGTCCGCGTCCCGAACCAGGGCCGCCGCGTCGGTGGTGAACAGGGTCGGGGCGACGTCCAGGTCGCGGGCGCGGCCGAGGCGGCGGACGCCGATGCCGACCAGCTCGACCGGGGCGCCGACGCGGGCGGCCAGCTCGCTGGAGTGCTGGGTCAGCAGGCGGGCGACCTCGGTGCCCACCACACCGCAGCCGAGCAGCGCCACGCGGATCGTGGACCTTGCGACGGGGCGGGAGGCACTCACCGGCGGATCCTCTCGCGTTCCACCCCTCGGGCGCACGCCGTCCCGACATGCAGACAACCCGACTCGGGCACCTCCCTGCCGACGCGACCCACGACCATGTGCAGGCATGCGCAGGTATGGTGGAGCGATGATGGGACGGCGGCTCCATATCTGCTCGACGAAGCCCGCTACGAGCGCGTTGCTGCCAGGGCAGAGCGACAAGGGATCTCCGTCGCGCCGTGATCCGGGAGGTCATCGACAGAGGCTTGCCCGCCACCGACGACCGGCGACGAGCCGCCGCACTCCGCCGGATACTGGACACTGACCCGATGCCGGTCCCCGACGATCCGGCGGATCTGAGGGCGGAGCTCGACGCGGGGCACGAGCGCCGGGCGTGATCGTCCTCGACACGACTGTGCTCGTGTACGCGGTCGGTACCGACCACCGGTTGCGTGAACCCTGCCGGCGCCTGCTGAGGGCGGTTCGTGAGGGAGCCGTCGCGGCCACGACGACGGTGGAGGTGTTGCAGGGGTTCGTCCACGTCAGGTCGCGGCGTCGCACGCGGGCGGATGCCGTCGACCTCGCCGATGCGTACCTGGATCTGCTCTCACCGTTGCTGACCGCTGACGAGGACAGCCTGGTGCGCGCGTTCGGCGTCTATCGCGACGTCGACACGGTCGGCGCCTTCGACCCTCCTGGCAGCTGTGGCGGTCGGGGCAGGCGCCCAGGCTCTGGTCTCGGCAGACCGCGCCTTCTCGCACGTGGCTGGGCTGAACCACGTGCTCGCGGACTCCGGCGGCGTTGCGTCCCTCCTCGGCGACCCGTGATGTCAGCCTTGTCGGCACCGAGCCCAAAAGTGCGCCAGTGGTAAGAAGGCGCTGCCTATCCGTCCGGGTCGGTCGTGGTGCCTGGTGGTAGGTCGAGGTGGAGCTGCTGCGCGACTTCTCGGGTGTGGGCGACGGCGTGGTGGACGGAGTTGCGCACGGGTCGCTGGGTGGGATCGAGATGTCGTGGTGGGACGAACCAGGGGACACCGTCACGGGTGGTGATCGCCCATTGACCGCAGTGGATCTCGGTGTGGTGAGGACCGCAGAGCAGCACCCCGTTCTCAATCGTGGTGGGTCCGCCGTCGGACCAGAAGACGATGTGATGGCTATCGCACCACGACGGGGGTCGGCTGCAGCCGGGGAACGCGCACCCGCCATCGCGGGCGCCCAGGGCCCGGCGTTGGGCGGGGGTGAAGAACCGGCCCAGGCTGGTCAGCTCCAGCACCCGCCCGGACTCGTTCAAGACGATCCGGTCGATCACCGCGTCGCAGGCCAGCAGGGCCAGGGTGACGAGCGTCAGCGGCCCGGTCTGCTCGCAGGACGCTGCCCCGGCAGGCGCGGGCTTGAGGAACGCCGCGCCACCACTGCCGGCCACGGCGATCTGTTCGGGGGTGGTGTGGACGACGACGCGGGGAGGTTCACCGGCGCGGACGCTGGTGTGCAGCGCCCCGGCGGCGGCGCGGGTCATCTCGGCCAGGGCGTCGTGGCGGCGCTGGGCAGGCGTTCGGGTGTCGTTGATACCCAGCCCCGCCTGCCCGGCCTCGCCAGCGGTACCGGCCTCGCCAGCGGTACCGGCCTCGCCATCGGTCTGGACGGGCCCGCGGTGCGGGGCGGACAGGTGGTCCAGGACGGCCTTCAGGTGCGCGGTGGTCGCAGGGTCGAGCTGGGCGCGCAGGACCCCCATCCCGGTGGAGTCGACGCCCAGGTACAGCTCACGGCGCAGGTGGGCCTCGGCGTCGACGTGGTCGGCCCGGTCGGGGCAGACGGTGGCCAGCAGGTGCCGAGCCAGCGCGGTGGTGGTGGCGGGGTCAAACGTGGTGGCGTGACCGGTCAGCAGGGTGTCGACATCCGCCCGCCGCTGCCGCAGCACGCGGGCCGGCACGCCCCGCAACGCCCGGACCGCGACGGACGCGTGCTCGGGCGTCACCCGGCCCCGCGCCAGCTCGGTGCCCATCGCCCGCAAGGTCCCGGTGTCGGGGTCCAACGCCTTCGCCTCCCGCAGGTCGGCCCTCACCTTGCCAGCGGTCATCCGCGCCGCCGCGGCCAGCCACGTGCACGTCTCCGCACCCCCGGCGCTGTCCGTGCCCTTCGTGCCCGCGGTCGAGGTGTGCGGGACGTCGCGCTCCGCGGCCGCCTCGAGCAGGTGCAGGTACGCGGCGCGGCACCGGGCGCTCAGTACCGTCACCGCGGCCAGGGCGTCGCGGGTCTCGGCGTCCGACAGCGACAGCCCATCAGCACCGGCGACCAGGTCGAGTCCCTCACCCACCAGGGCCAGGCCCCGCAGCACATCGTGCTGCGGTACCTCGCTCGGACCTGTTGCCATACCACGAAACTAGCCGCCGCCACCGACAACGACCCCCGCCAGAACGGCCCGAAACCCTTGTCCCACATCACAACCAAGTAACGATCGGGGAGCTGGCGGCGGCGAGGGATCGCTACGAGTCGACTCGGATGCGGCTTGGGTCGTCGACGGCGTCGCACCCCTCCCGGCGCCTCCTGGCCTACAGGTTGCCGCGACGCTCCTGCTCGCGCTCGATCGACTCGAAGAGGGCCTTGAAGTTGCCCTTGCCGAAACCCAGCGAGCCGTGCCGCTCGATCATCTCGAAGAACACGGTCGGCCGGTCACCGATCGGCTTGGTGAAGATCTGCAGCAGGTACCCGTCCTCGTCACGGTCGACGAGGATCTTGCGCTCCTTCAGGGCCTCGATCGGCACGCGCACCTCGCCGATGCGGGCACGCAGCTCGGGGTCGTCGTAGTACGAGTCGGGGGTGTCAAGGAACTCCACGCCCTCGGCCCGCATCGCGTCGACGGTGGCGAGGATGTCGCCGGTCGCCAGGGCGATGTGCTGGCAGCCGGGTCCGTCGAAGCACTCCAGGTACTCGTCGATCTGCGACTTGCGCTTGGCCACGGCCGGCTCGTTGAGCGGGAACTTGACCCGGTGGTTGCCGTTCGCGACGACCTTGGACATCAGAGCCGAGTAGTCGGTGGCGATGTCGTCCCCGATGAACTCGGCCATGTTCACGAAGCCCATCACCTTGTTGTAGAAGGTCACCCACTCGTCCATGCGTCCCAGCTCGACGTTGCCGACGCAGTGGTCGATCGCCTGGAACATCCGCCGCGGCGCGCCCTCGCGCTTGACGTAGGACGGCGACCTGGTGACGAAGCCGGGGAGGTAGGGGCCGGCGTAGCGAGACCGGTCCACGAGGGTGTGCCGCGTCTGCCCATAGGTGGCGATGACCGCCGTCCGCACCGTGCCGTGCTCGTCGGTGACGTCGTGCGGCTCGGCGAGGATCGTCGCGCCCTGGGTGCGTGCGTGCTCGATGCACCTGTCGACGTCCTTGACCTCCAGGGCCAGGTCGACGACGCCGTCGCCGTGGGCGCGGTGCGTGTCCATCAGCGGGCTGTCCGGGGCGACGCCGCCCTTCAGCACGAACCGCGCGGATCCCGAACGGAGCACGTACGCCTTGTGGTCGCGGTTGCCCGTCTCGGGTCCGGAGTAGGCCACGACCTCCATCCCGAAGGCCGAGGAGTAGAAGTGCTGCGCCTGGGTCGCGTTGCCCACGACGAACACGACGGCGTCCATCGCGACGACCGGGAACGGGTCCTTGCTCTCGTCGTAGGCGACGAGACCGACGAGCTGCTTGAGCTGGTCGAGGTCCAGGTCGGCCTGACGCTCCTGCGGGGTGAGCTCGAGGTCGTGCGTGGTCATGGCTCGCTCCTCCTTGCATCCGGGTGACACCAGGGTGCTGCAGGACCTCCGTGCTGGACAAGCGGCGTCGCAACCGCTGTTCAGGATGTACGTTCTGAGAGCCCACACCCCGCCCTCAGGAGGCAATGTGTCCACTGTCGACGACCTGGACGCCGGGATCCTCGGCCTGCTCGACACCGAGCCGCGTATCAGCGTGCTGGAGCTGGCCCGGCGGCTGGGGGTCGCGCGGGGAACGGTCCAGGCACGGATGGACCGGCTGGGTCGCTCCGGGGTGCTGCGGGGCGTCGGTCCGGTGATCGACCCGGCCGCCCTGGGGTACCCGGTCACCGCGTTCTGCACGCTCGAGATCCGTCAGGGCGGCGGGCACGACGCCGTCGCTGCGCACCTGGAGGGCATCCCCGAGGTGCTGGAGGTGCACACCATCACTGGCCCGGGAGACCTGCTCGTGCGCGTGGTCGCGCGCTCCAACCGCGACCTGCAGCGGGTGATCGACGCCGTCGTCGTCGACGGCGCGGTGCTTCGGACCTCCACCGTGATCGCCCTGCACGACCAGCTGCCGCACCGCACGATGCCGCTGGTCCGCTCCGCCGCAGGCGTGGAGCTTTCGTAAAGGCAGCTGCTGGCACGACACCCTGCGCTGACGTCGCTGTCGACGTGGTGGGGTGTCGTCCGTGATGCTGTCGCGGGCGGCGTGAACACACCCGGATCGCAACACCATGCCCGCCGTCGCCGAGTTGCAGCGGTCGAGAAGTGTTCGGTCGGTCAGTGCAGCGTCCCGGCGGGTGGGATCCCCGGCGAGAGCTGTGGATCCACACCGGGGCACTGCCCCACTGCGGTGGCTGGAGGACTGACTCCCTGGCCACGGCCGCCGCGACACCACTCTGGCCTCCTCAGCCATCGTCGCAGATCGAGGTGCCAGCGCATTGTCCTCGGCTCAGGTCGAGCCTTCCCGTGGTCGCAGCGGTGGGTGCAGCGTGAGCGGGGTGATGACACCCCTGCGCTGCGTTCACCACTGCATCCATGACCCAGCGAGGACGTCAGCACGCCTCAGTGCTGCTGCGGCGGCGTCGGTGGACCGAGGCGGCGGGCGATCTCCCCGTTGCGGTCGGCGAGCAGTCCGGCAAGGACACGGCGGACGAAGACGGCGTCGGCCACCCGCCCCAGCACGCCGAGCGGGCTGGTCCACGCGAGCCGGTCCGTCATGCGGCAACGGTTGTGCGGCAACGCTTCCAGCGTGTGCTCGTGCCGGAACCGTCGAAACGCCCCTCGCACCATCGAGTCCGTGAACCGGGCACCGCCGTCCCCGTCGTCCGGCACCACCTCGTCGATGACGCTGCTGTGGATGACAGGCAGCACGCCGAAGACCGTGGCCCGCCAGCGCACCCGCTCGCCGGCACCGATCCGTCCGCGGACGCGCGAGCCCTCGCCGTCCGGCACCGTGTGCACGTGGTGCCGCCGACCGGCAGCCACCTCGACGTCGAGGTCGAGGCTCGCTGCCAGGACGTCGGCGACGGGTGATGCCAGCTCGGTGACGACGACCAGGACCGGCATGCGCGACGGGCTCAGGGCTGAAGGCTCAGCGCGGCCAGCGCCGCGTTGACGACCGAGCCCGACGTGAGGTCGTGGATCTCGTAGAGGTCGGCCACCGACCCCGACTGCCCGAACTCGTCCACCCCCAGCGGCACGGCGGGCGCCCCCAGCGCCGATCCGATCCACGCCATCGCGTGCGAGGCCGCGTCGTGGACGGTCACCACGGGTGCGCGGTCGCCGAACGCGGTGCGCAGCGCTCCCGGGACGCTGGGCGCCGTCGCCGTCCGCACCCCCTGGCGCAGCGTGCGCTGCCAGGCCGCGTAGAGCCGGTCGAGGCTCGTGACGTCGACGACGTGCGCGGCGATGCCCTCCTCGGCCAGCTCGGCGGCAGCGGTCAGCACCTCGGGGAGCACCGCGCCGCTCGTCGCGAGGTGCACCAGCGGCGCCTTCTGCTCGGCCAGCTCGGGGTGCGCGGCGTACGCGTCCACCAGCCGGTACGCACCCGCCAGCACCTGGCGGCGCAGCACCGCGTCGCCGACCCGGGCACGGGCCGCCTCGAAGGGCGCCTGGTCGAGCGGCCGCGTCGACAGGCGCAGGTAGTACGAGCCGTCGTCGTGCGGAGCCGCCGTGCGCGCACGGCCCTGCGCATCCGTGCCTCCGGCGGCGATCCGGCCGACGGCGTCGCACAGCAGCCAGTCCAGCGCGGTGGCGTAGGCGGGTTCGATGAACGTCACGCCCGGCAGCTCCAGTCCGATCGACGCGGTGATCGTCGACTGGTGCGCACCGCCCTCGGGCGCCAGCGTGATGCCGGACGGCGTCCCGGCGACGACGAAGCGCGACCCGGAGTAGGTGCCGTAGAGGAAGGCGTCCAGACCGCGGCAGACGAACGGGTCGTAGACGGTCCCGACCGGCAGCAGCGGCTGGCCGGACAGATCCCAGGAGAGGCCGAGCTGCCCCAGGAGCAGGAAGAGGTTCATCTCCGAGATGCCGAGCTCGAGGTGCTGGCCGGACGGGCCCTCGGTCCACTTCACCAGCGGGTCCGGGCTCCACGCCCGGCGTTCGGACGGGGCGAACACCCCGAGCCGGTTGATGAAGCCCGCGAGGTTGGTGGAGGTGGCGACGTCCGGTGCCGTGGTCACCAGGTACGGCGAGACCGCAGGGTCGCGCGAGAGGTCGACGAGCACCCGCCCGAAGGCCTCCTGGGTGCTCACCGGCTTCGTCGTGCGGACCCCGGTCTGCTCGGGCACGACGATGTCCAGCCGCCGGTAACGTGGCGTGCGCTCGAGGTACCGCGCCCGCCGGGCGACCCACTGCCCCGCCGGGGTGGCCAAGTCGATCCGGTCCCACTCGGTGGCGACGTCCAGACCGCTCTCGGTCCGCAGGGTCTCGATCTGGGCCCCGGTCAGCAGCGCGGAGTGGTTGCGCGGGTGCCCGGCCGTCGGCAGCCCCCACCCCTTGACCGTGTAGGCGAAGACCACGCTGGGACGCGTCGTCTGGGCGTCGCACTCGCCGAACGCCTCCAGCAGCGCGCCGAGGTCGTGCCCGCCCAGGTCGGTGACCAACACCGAGAGGTCGTCGTCCGGCACGTCCGCAACGAGCGAGCCGACCGGCGGTGGAGCCCCGTCGAGGAACCGTTCCCGCAGCTCGGCACCCGTGAGCGCGAACAGCGACTGGTACTGCTCGTTCGGCATGGCGTCGATCCAGGCGCGCAGCGCCTCTCCGCCCGGCCGAGCGAAGAACTGCTGCAGGCGGCGCCCGTACTTGACCTCGACGACGTGCCAGCCGTTCGCCTCGAAGGACGCGCGCCACTGGTCGATGCGGATCCCCGGCACCACGCGGTCCAGGCTCTGGCGGTTGAAGTCCACGACCCACATGACGTCGCCGAGACCGCTGGTGGCGGGGTCGGCCACCGCCTCCCAGATGTTGCCCTCGTCCAGCTCCGCGTCACCGAGCAGTGCCACGAAACGGCTGCTGTCACGCGCACCGAAGTGGGCGTCGACATAGCGGCGCACCACGGAGGCGAAGAGGGGCGCCACGGGTCCGAGCCCGACCGAGCCCGTCGAGAAGTCGACCTCGTCCGGGTCCTTGGTCCGCGACGGGTACGACTGAAGACCGTCCCGCGCCCGCAGCCGCGTCAGGTAGGAGCGGTCCAGGCCGCCGAGCAGGTACTGGACCGCGTGGAACACCGGGCTCGCGTGCGGCTTGACGCTGACCTTGTCGGCGGCGTCCAGGTGTGCGAAGTACAGCGCGGTCATGGCGGTCACGAGACTGGCCGACGATGCCTGATGACCACCCACCTTCACCCCGTCGCCGGTGTCGCGCTCGCGGTTCGCCGCGTCGACGATGCGGGTGGCGAGCCACAGCACCCGGCGCTGGACGTCGTCCAGCACCTCGAGGTCGACGTTCGCGGCCACGCTCGGGTCCAGAGCCCGAGCGGGGACGGCCGGGGCGGACGCCGGCCCGACGGGGCTGGGGGCATGGGCCTCGGGCACGGCCTGGGGTACGACTTCGGTCACGGGTGCCGAGGCTACGCGATAGTCCTTCCGCAGCCACGCAGACGGCGGTAGCGTGCGGCCGTCTCAGCGCCGACACACCCAGGAGGCCCACCACCATGACCGACCTCGACCGCCGCACCGTCCTGCGGGCCGGTGCCACCGCGGCCCTCGCCGGACCTTTTACCGGATTCTTCGCGCTGCAGGCCCAGGGCGCTCCCCCCCACGGCAGGCCCCCCCGCGGCACGTCCCATCGCGACCGCCTGTTCGACGTCAAGGACCAGCGGGACGGCGTCGTCCGCCTGCAGCTGCCGCGCGGCTTCCAGTACCGCTCCTTCCAGCACGCCGGTGAGCTGCTCGGGGACGGTGTGGTGATCCCTGGCCGGCACGACGGGATGGCGGCGTTCGACGCCCCCGGAAACGCGACCTACCTCGTCCGCAACCACGAGATCCTCGGGTCGGGCACGGCGTTCGCCGGCGCACCCGTCTACGACCCGGGCGCGGAGGGCGGCACCACCACCGCCGTCGTCCGCAAGAACGGCACGGTGCTCGACTCCTGGGCCAGCCTGGCCGGCACCTCGGGCAACTGCGCGGGTGGTCCGATGCCGTGGGGCAGTTGGGTGACGTGCGAGGAGACGGTCAACGGCTTCGACGTCTTCGACGACTTCCGGTTCGGGGGCGGCCAGAGCTACGTCGACAACGCGAACCTGCAGCAGAAGCACGGGTACGTCTTCGAGGTCCCCGCCGTCGGCGCCTCGGCGGCGACCCCGGTCCGGTCCGCTGGCCGCTTCTCGCACGAGGCGATCGCCTTCGCCCCCGACGACAACGCGTTCTACCTCACCGAGGACGACTTCGGCTTCCCCAGCGGGTTCTACCGCTACGTGCCCCCGCAGGGCAGCAGCAGGCTCGACGACGGCGGCGAGCTGTACATGCTGGCCGTGACGGGGGTGCCGAACGCCCACCTCGAGGGCGTCAACGAGGTCGGTGCGACGTTCGATGTCTCCTGGGTGAGGATCGAGGACCCCGACCCGACCTTCCCGATGGTCGACGGCAGGCCGACGACCACCAACGATCAGGCGATCCACGCCGTGGCGAAGCAGGGCTGGCTCGACGCCGACCACCCGACCGCGTACTTCGGCCGGCTGGAGGGAGCGATCTACGACCGCGGGGTCGTGTACTTCACCGCGACCCAGGGAGGCGGCCCGGCCGAGGAGGGCTTCGACCCCAACGACCCTGAGCCGCGGGGAGGATTCGGCAACGGCCGTGGCCAGATCTGGGCCTACCACGTCGGGGCGCGCCGACTCGAGCTGGTCTACGTCTCCCCGGGTGCCGACGTCCTGGACTTCCCCGACAACATCACGACCAGTCCCCGGGGCACGCTGGTGATCTGCGAGGACGGCGACGAGGGCAACTGGCTGCGCGGGCTCGGGACCGACGGACGACTGTTCGACATCGCCCGCAACATGATCCCGAAGGGCGACGACATCGGCGGCGACGAGTTCGCCGGGTCGACCTTCGGCGGGGACGGGCACACGCTGTTCGTCAACATCCAGTCGGGCGCGGGGATGAGCATCGCCATCTGGGGGCCGTGGCACCGCATCGGCGTCTGAGCCCCCGGCTGGACCCGTCGGGCGCTCAGCTCGTCGGGTTCAGCCGCAGGGCGCGCACCTCGGCGCGGCGCACCTGCACCCGGCCGTCGACCACGCGAGCCTCGAAGGTCGGCTGGGGACGGGTCGCCGGTCCGCGGACGACGGCGCCGTCGGCGAGGGCGAAGCGGCTGCCGTGCCACGGGCACTGGACGCACCCGTCGACCAGGGACCCTTCGTGCAGGGGTGCGCCGCGGTGGGTGCAGCGGTCACCGATGGCGCGCAGCGCTCCCTGGTGGCGGACCAGCAGCACGGGGGTGTCCTCCACGGTCGCGGCGTGGGGACGGCCGTCGGCGAGGTCGGCCTCGGCCAGCGCGTCGGTCCAGTCGATCGGCGGACGCTGGAACGCGGTCGTGTCCACCCCCACGCCCAGCGCGTACGCGAGGTGCCCACCGAGCCAGCCGGAGACGCCGAGGGCGCCGAGGCCCGCGAGCGTCAGGCCCTCGCCGCCGTCACCGGACCGGCGGCGGAACCACGACAGCCCCAGCAGCGCGAGCCCGGTGACGTTGCCGACAGCGTGCACGAGCCCGATGCGACGCTCGGCGCCGTCCGTGTCCGACCAGTCCGACAGTCCCGTGGCGGCCGAGGGGACGGCCGCCAGCAGCCCCAGGCCGACGAGTCGGCGACTCGCCGCCGGGTCGCCCTTCGTCACGTCCAGGACCGTCGCGCCGACGAAGGCACCGATCGGCACGGTGACGAGCAGAGGGTGCGTCGGGTGACCCACCGGGGTGCCCGAGAGCACGTCCTTGACCACACCGGGCGGCAACCTGCGGGTCAGGCCCTGTAGCAGGTCGGCGGGTCGGTCGAGGAACGTCGCGTGCTCGATGGCGGTGGCCAGTCGGTCGAGCAGGACCTGGGGCAGCATCGGCATGGCAGACAGGCCTACGGCATCAACGCCGCTCTGGCAACACGAGACCGCGAGAGAGCGGCAGCCTGCGACATGTCGACCGTGCCCGTCGAGACCAGCCCCAGCAGCTCGGCCAGCGGCACCGGCCGCGCGAACAGGAAGCCCTGTCCCAGGTCGCAACCCATGTCCCTGATCAGCGCCGCCGTCGACCAGTCCTCGATCCCCTCCGCCACGACCGACAGCCCCATCGTCCTGGCCATCGCGATGACCCCCTCGACGAGCGGCCGGGCGCGCAGCTCGTGGCAGTCCTGCACGAACGACTTGTCGATCTTGAGGATGCGCACCGGAAAGCGGTGCAGGTAGCCGATCGATGAGTACCCGACGCCGAAGTCGTCCACCGCCAGCCGCGCGCCGGTGGCGGCGAGGGCTTCCAGCGCCTCACGCGTCCGGGTGTCGTCGACGAGGAGCGTCCCCTCGGTGATCTCGAGCACCAACGGCACCTCGGGGTGGTCGCCGCGCATGGTGGTGACCAGCTCGAGCACGCGCGGAGCCGTGGCCTGGTCCGGCGTCAGGTTGATGGCGATGGACAGCGGTCGACCGGCGGCCCTGGCCAGCTCGACGGCAGCGGTGCGGGCCGCCGTGAAGGCCTGGTCCACCAGGGCCAGACCCAGGCCCATCTGCTCCACCAGCGGCACGAAGACGTCGGGGCCGATGGGACCGAGCTCGCGGTGGTGCCAACGCGCCAGCAGCTCGACACCCTCGATCCGGCCGGTGCTCAGGTCGACGATGACCTGGTGCGCGAACGTGATCTCAGAGCGTTCCAGCGCGCGCCGCAACTCGTCCTGCAGCTGGATCCGCCGCATGTTGTCGGCCTGCATCGAGGCCTCGAAGACCTCGGCCCGGTCCTTGCCCAGCGCCTTGGCGCGGTACATGGCCGTGTCGGCGTTGCGCATCAGGTCGCTGGCCGACAGGCCCTGCTGCCCGGGTGCGATGCCCACGCTGACCTGGATCCGGATCACCTGTGCCTCCACCGTGAACGGTGTCGACAGCGCGTCGAGGATGCTGCGCGCGACCCGTAGCGGGTCGTGGTCTCCACCGAGCTCCTCGAGCAGGACGGCGAACTCGTCCCCACCGAGCCTGGCCAGGGTGTCCGACGGCCGGACGCAGACGCGCAGCCGCTCGGCGACCGCCTTGAGCAGCGCGTCCCCGGTCTGGTGTCCGAAGCGGTCGTTCACGGCCTTGAAGCCGTCGAGGTCGCAGTAGAGGATCGCCGGCGCGTGATGACGCCGGTAGGACAGGGCGTGCTCGAGCCGGTCGGCGAAGACGGCGCGGTTGTCCAGTCCCGTGAGCACGTCGTGCCGCGCCAGGTGCGACATCTCGTCGAGGAGACGCCGGCGCTCCAGCGTCGAGGCCGCCATCGCGGCCAGCATGTCCAGGGCGCTCCGGTCGGCGTCGTCGAAGCCGTGGTGGGTCGAGGCCCGGTCCACGACCAGCCAGCGGTGCGGGCGCCCGTCCACCGAGATGACGCTGGTCATCCTGTCCTTCCCCGGCGGGACCGGCGTCGTCGTCCACGACGTCGTGCTGTGCCGGAACACCCGGTGCGACTGCTCCACGAGGGCCTGTTCGATGTGCTGCTCGTCGGCCCAGCCCGGCGCCTCGGTCGCCGCCTCGAACAGCCCACGCAGACGCACCGAGGTGAGCCGCGCGTCGCTGATCGACCTGGCAGCAACCAGGATCGTGCCCACCGGCACCAGCAGCAGGAGCATGGACCAACCGGCCTGGCTGCGTTGCAGCAGGGCGGCGAGGTAGCCCAGCGTGGCCACCGCCACGAAGATCAGCAGGGGGAGCGCGACCGCTCGCCACACCAGCGCCGACCCGAGCGACTCCCCTGCCTCGAGTGCCAGCGACAGGGTCGTGACGACCAGGTCCGCGACGAAGAAGGCCACGCAAGCCAGGGCGAGGGCGACGAGCTCGTGCATGCCCGGTGCGTACCGTTCGGCGACCGAGTACGTCAGCACGAAGAGACCGCCGCACAGCACGGTGATGCCGATGTTGAAGAGCCTGCTGCGCCAGGAGCGGGGACGTTCCAGCAGCTGGGCGAGGGTCTGTCCGACGCACCAAAGCCCGAGGGCCCCGTCGGGCGGCATGACCAGCACGAGGAAGACCAGGGCGCTGATCTCGAACCCGATGACCGCGTCCCCCGCCCGCTGCGGGAGCGTGAGCGGGTACTGGCTCATCACGATGACCAGCAGCACGGTCGCTGCCGCCGGCACCGAGAGCATGGGTGAGTCGGTCAGCCACCGCGCCAGTGCCGCGTACCCCAGCAACGCGCCCGCTCCGAACACGAACAGGTCGAACGCGACGTCACGGGTCGGACGCCGGCGGCGCTTCGCCGTCGCATCGACCATGGCTGCCCTCCCTCGTCCGGACCGTTCCGTCACCCGGCGTCCCTCTGCTGTCGGCACTACCGGGCCGGACATTGAGGCGCGGTGGGAGGACGGCTCGGCGCCGAGGGTCGTCGACCGCGTCAGCGTCGGGTGACGAACCAGGCGCGCAGGACGTCGATGCGGGCCTGGATCTGCTCCACCGAGGCGCGGGCGACCTCGCCACCACCGCACCGTCGTCGCAGGTCGGCGTGCACGGCCCCGTGCGGGGAGCCGGTGCGCCGGGCCCACGCGGCGACGAGGGAGTTCAGCTCCTTGCGCAGCACCGCCACCTGCCGGTGTACCGCGATCGACGTCTCCTGGGCGGGGGCCGACCCACTGGCCGCCGAGCGCCTCCGACGGGCATCGACGTGCTTGGCCTGGCGCTGACGCAGCAGGTCGGCCACCTGGTCGGGCTCGAGCAGGCCCGGGATCCCGATGTAGTCCGACTCCTCCTCGCTGCCCACTTCGGCCCCGGCGCCGAAGTGGCCGCCGTCGAACAGCACGTGGTCGAAGGAAGCCTGCGAGTCCAGCGCCTCGAAGGCGCCCTGCTCCAGCTCCCCCGACGCCTTCTCCTCGCGGCCCGCCGCCGCGACCATGCCGTCCTCGGGCGACCACTCGAGGTCGTCGGCGGCTGCGGGACGGTCCAGGGCGTGGTCCCGCTCGCGCTCCACCTCGCCCGCGAGCTCGAGCAGCCCCGGGACGCTGGGCAGGAACACCGACGCCGTCTCGCCCCGCCGCCGGGCGCGCACGAACCTGCCGATCGCCTGGGCGAAGTAGAGCGGGGTCGACGCCGACGTCGCGTAGACGCCGACCGCGAGCCGGGGCAGGTCGACCCCCTCGCTGACCATCCGCACCGCGACCATCCACCGGGCGTCCCCGGCGGAGAACTCCTCGATCCGCGCCGAGGCGCCCGCGTCGTCCGAGAGCACCACGACGGGAGGCTCGCCGGTGACCTGGCGCAGCACGGCCGCGTACGCCCGCGCCGTCGCCTGGTCGGAGGCGATCACGAGCCCGCCGGCGTCCGGCACCCCTCGGCGCACCTCGGTGAGCCGGCGGTCGGCTGCGGCGAGGACGGCGGGCACCCACGCGCCGTCCGGGTCGAGCGCCGTCCGCCACGCGTGCGCGGTCATGTCCTGCGTCATCGCCTCGCCGAGGCTCGCGCTGACCTCGTCCCCGGCCCGCGTCCGCCAGCGCATCTGGCCCGAGTAGGCCAGGAACAGCACAGGGCGGACGACGCCGTCCCTGAGCGCCCGCGCGTATCCGTAGGAGTAGTCGGCTGCCGAGCGCCGGATCCCGCTCGAGTCCTCGACGTAGTCGACGAACGGGATCGCGGCGGTGTCCGAGCGGAACGGGGTCCCGGTCAGTGCCAGGCGTCGTCGGGCCGGCTCGAAGGCCTCCCGGACGGCGTCGCCCCACGACAGCGCGTCTCCCCCGTGGTGGATCTCGTCCAGCACCACCAGGGTGCGGGCGGCCTCGGTGCGGGCCCGGTGCAGCAGGGGCCGCCCACTGGGTCTTCAGGTGCTCGGTTGGGGCCAGCACCGTCAGCCGCGAGATGACGTCGCGGTCGAGCAGCTCCGTCGCCACGCGGAGTGCGAACGTGGTCTTGCCGGCGCCCGGGGTGGCCACTGCCAGGAAGTCGCGCGGCGCGGAGCGCAGGTACTGCTCGAGGGCGTCCGCCTGCCAGGCGCGCAGCTTGGCGGCGGTTCCCCACGGGGCCCTGCCCGGGTACGCGGGAGGCAGGTGCGAGGCGGCTGCGGTGCTCGCGTGGGCAGGCGCGTGCTGGGCGTGGGAGAACGGGGTCATCGGTCAGGCGAGGCTAGTCGACGGCGCCGGGGCGACGGTCTCGGGACGCGCCCGTGAGCCGACGAAGGCGGCCAGCAGCCCGACCAGGGCCAGCACGGACCAGATGACGGCGAACGCGTCGGCGTCCTGACCCGCGGTGGTGTGCAGCGCGGCGAAGAGCGCGCCCGCGGCGCCGATGCCGAGCACACCCCCGAGCGCGTCGCTGACCTGCAGGGACGCGCTGTTGCGACCCTCCTCGCCGGACGCCGACAGGCCGAGCACGAGGACGCTGGTGCTCGACATCCCGAGTCCCATCCCGAACCCCGCCACGGTCCAGATCGGCAGCAGCGCCAGCGGGGGGACGGTGTCGTAGGGCACCGCGACGATCGCGGCCACGCTTCCGGCGACGAGAAGGCCACCGGTCGCGAGCAGGACGTGCCGGCCCGCGCGCAGCCCCGGCCGGCTCTGCACGTACGACCCGCCCGCCCAGCCGACCGCGCCGCCGGTGAGCGCGAGGCCGGCGACCGCCGGCTCGAGGCCGCGTTCGGAGACGAGCATCAACGGCACGAAGGCCTCGGCGCCGAAGAAGCACCCGGCGAAGAGCCCACGGACCGCGACCACGCTCGGCAGCCCGCGGGCCGCGCGCAGGGTGCCACGCGGCACCAGCCGCGGCAGTGCCAGGGCCACGAGCGCCAGCCCGACGACCCCGGCCGCCACGGACACCGGGACCGGTGGGTCGAGATGCACCGACCCCCACTGGAGCACCGTGGCGCCACCGGCCAGCGCGACGCCGAGCAGGGCGCGACGACGGTGCTCAGCCGCGGGCGTCCGGGCGCCAGCCGGGGGCCTGCCGAGCCGGCCCAACCGCGGGACCATCCCCGCCACCACCAGCACCACCAGCGGCGGGACGCCGAGGAAGACCACCCGCCACGTGACGTCGGTGGCGAGCCACCCGGCCAGCGGAGGTCCGAGCACCGACGGCAGCACCCACGCCGCGCTGACCCAGCCGAACACGGTGGGGCGCGCGGACGCCGGGTACACGGCAGCCACGACGACGTACAGCGAGACCACCATGAACCCGCCGCCCACCCCGGAGACGACGCGGCCCAGCAGCATCGCGGTGAAGCTCTGCGCGGTCCCTGAGACGACGAGCCCACCGGCGAACAGCCCGAGCCCGACCAGGATCGGCGCGCGCGGCCCCGCGCTGTCGCACCAGCCGCCGCCCACCACCGTGCCCAGCAGGGTCATGGTCAGGAACAGCGAGAAGGCCAGGCCGTACGAACGGATGCCGCCGAGGTCGGCCGCGACCACGGGCATCGCGGTCGAGACGGCGAGGGCCTCGAACGCCACCAGGGTGACGAGACCGACGATGCCGACCGTGACCGCGCGGGTGGAGCCGTCGCTCACCCTTCCTGGCCACCGGACGACTTGGGGTCCTCGGCCCGCAGGCCCTCGTAGATCTCCTTGCAGGCGGGGCAGACCGGGAACCGGTTCGGGTCGCGACCGGGCACCCACACCTTGCCGCACAGCGCGATCACGGGGTCCCCCGACATCGCCGAGGTGAGGATCTTCTCCTTGCGCACGTAGTGGGCGAACCGCTCGTGGTCGCCCGGCTCGGAGAGCTGGTGCTCCTGCTCGAGCTCACGCTCCAGCGTCGTCGTCCCCGACCGGGATGGGTCGCTGGGCGACTCCGGCGACCGCATCGGCTCGGGCGCGGGGGGCGACGTCGGCTCACTCATCCCCCGATCCTACGACTCCCCGCGGCCCCGAGCTCTGCTCCCTTCGCCGCGCCATCCGAGACGCCGAAGGGTGCATCGGGCGTCAGGAGTCGGACGTCGGGAGCTAGTTGAGGTTGGGGTCGTCCGGGAAGCTGGCCACCAGCGAGAGGTTGCCGACCTGACGACGCAGCACCGCGGCCCACAGGTCCTCGGGGTCGTCGGTGAACGCATCACGCGGCTCGGCGTCCACGACGTACCAGGACCCCTCGCTGATCTCCGCCTCGAGCTGGCCGGGAGACCAGCCGGCGTACCCGGCGAAAATCCGCAGCCCCGACAGCTCGGGGGCCACGACCTCGGGCGGGGTGTCGAGATCGACGAGGCCGAGCGAGCCGATGATGCGGCGGACGCCGAGCGGCTCCTCGTCGTCCCCGGGTACCGCCACGAGCCCCAGCGCGGAGTCGCTGCCCACCGGCCCGCCGTCGAAAAGCCGGCCGGGCACCGTGGCGAACGGCTGCCACGTCGGCAGCACGGCGTCGACGTCCACCGACATCGGCCGGTTCACGACGACGCCGAGTGCCCCGCCCTCGTCGTGGTCGAGGAGCAGGACGACGGTGCGCCGAAAGGTGGGGTGCTCCAGCCGCGGCGTCGCGAGGAGCAGCCGGCCGACCAGCCACTGCGAGTCCATGGGCGTCATCATCGCGCGGGTCGCCGGGTGCCGGCGAGCCGCCGTGCCGCCAGGCGCACCGCGACCAGGCGCGCTGCCGCGAGGCCCAGGGCCACCCCCACCAGGTCGGCGACGACGTCGAGCGGATCCGCGCCGCGCCGGTCGAGCAGGGCGCCCTGCACGACCTCGCTGACGACGGCGTGCAGCCCGAGACCCACGACGAGTGGCCAGACACCCACTCCCGCAACACGTCCGGCCAGTGCGACCGCGCCGAAGACGGCGACGTGCACGACCTTGTCCAGCCCGGGGACCCCCGGTCCCCCGATGCCGAACGGCCAGTACAGCACCACGAGCTGGACGACGACCGTGGCCGCGAAGAGGAGCCGGGCGGTCACGGGGGAGCGGGGAACCAGGTCACGGGCCCGTCCACGGCGACGCCGACCTGGTCGCCGGTGGGCAGGGGGCCCTGGGTGCGGCACAGGACGGCCAGCGGCGCGCCCTTGCCGGTCCGCACCTCCAGCCGCACGCTCGCGTCGTGCCCGTAGAACACCGTGTCCAGGACCCGCGCGGGGCTGCCCTGCCCGGCGTCGAGCAGACGCACCTGCTCGGGCCGGATCACGACCGTGCCCTCGCCGTCGGCCCCGCCGCCGGCCAGCGCCAGCACACCGAGCGGGGTGCGGGCCAGACCGCCGGACGCCCGCGCCAGGACGACCACGGCCTCGCCGACGAAGCGCGCCACGTCGAGGTCGGCAGGGGCCCGGTAGACCGCCTCCGGCGTCCCGGCCTGCACGACGCGGCCGTCGCGCACCACGGCCACGACGTCGGCGGTCGACAGCGCCTCCTCCTGGTCGTGGGTGACCAGCACCGCGGTGGCGCCTGCCGTGTGGAGCGCCGTCCGGACGTCGGCCCGCACGCTCGCCCGCAGGCCGGCGTCCAGCGCGGAGAACGGCTCGTCGAGCAGCACCACGTGCGGGTCGGGGGCCAGGGCGCGGGCCAGGGCGACGCGCTGCTGCTGGCCGCCGGAGAGCTCGGCGGGCATCCGGTGTTCGTAGCCCTGCAGGCCGACGAGCTCGAGCAGCTCGCCGGCGCGGGAGGACCGGCGTGGGTCGCGGCGGCGCAGCCCGTACGCGACGTTGCCGGCGACCGTCAGGTGCGGGAACAGCGCTCCCTCCTGCGGGACGACGGCGATGCGACGCTTCTCCGGGGCGACATGCAGGCCTCCGCCGGCCAGCCGTACCCCCCCGAGGGTCACCGTGCCCGCGCCGGCACGCTCGAACCCGGCGATCACCCGCAGCAGCGTGGTCTTGCCGCACCCCGACGGCCCCAGGACGGCGGCCAGCGCGCCGGAGGGCACGTCGAGGTCGACGCCGTTCAGGACCGGGGTCCGGCCGAACGCCTTCGTGACTCCGCGCACCTCGAGCAGGCTCATCGGGTCCCTGCCCTCTCGAGCTCGACGGTAGCGGCGCCGGCGGTTCCGACCTCGCGGTCGGTGCCGTCCGCCACCAGTCTCGCCTGCGCGCGCGTGAGCAGGTAGGTCGGGACCGCCGCGAGCAGCACCAGCGCCGCGGCGTACGGCGCCGCACCGGCGTACGCACCGGCCCCGGTCTCGGTCCACAGGCGGGTCGCCAGGGTGTCCATCCCGGTCGGGCGCAGCAACAGGGTGGCGGGCAGCTCCTTCATGCAGGTGAGCAGCACCAGCGCAGCGCCGGCCGCGACCCCCGGGCCGGCCAGCGGCAGCGTGACCCGGCGCAGCGACGTCCACTGCCCCTGGCCTAGCGACCGCGACACCTCCTCGAGCCGACGTGGGCTCATGGCCACCGAGGCGCGCACGGTCCCCACGGCAGCGGGCAGGAACAGCACGGCGTAGGCGATCACGAGCAGCGGGGCCTCCTGGTAGATCGGCCGCACGTACCGGACGCCGAGGAACACCAGCGCCAGGGCGACGACGATGCCGGGTAGGGCGTGGCCGGCGTAGGTCGCGTGCTCCAGGGTGCGCACGCCGCGGCTGCGGTACCGGGCGGCGAGGATGCCCACGGGCACGGCCAGGGCCGTCGTCAGCAGCGCCCCGAGCAGCGAGACCCCGAGGGTGGCGCCCGCCGCGTCGAGCAGCCGGCCCGGGTCGAACGACGCCGACGCCCCACGCACGAGCCAGTAGCCGAGCGAGACGGCGGGGAACCCGAGGGCGACCGCGGCGACGGCGACGCACGCCCCCACTGCCGGCAGGCGCAGCCGGCCCAGTGGCGCGGGCGCCGCCGTCCGGGAGACCCCCGACCCCACCCGGGCCTGGCTCGCCCGGCCCCGCGTCCGCGACTCGGCCACGGTGATGACGATCGTCAGCACGACCAGCAGGATCGACAGGACCGCGGCGGGCGTCCGGTCGAAGCTCGCCCGGTAGGAGGAGTGGATGACGCGGGTGAACACGTCGTACCGCAGCAGGGAGGGGGCGCCGAAGTCGCTGAGCACGTAGAGGGCCACCAGCAGCGCGCCGGCCGCGGCGGCGGGTCGCACCTGGCGGACCGTGACCGTCAGGAACGTCGCCCGCGCCGACCGGCCGAGCGAGCGCGAGACCTCCTCCAGCCCGGGGTCCGCGCGACGCAGCGCGGCCGCGACCGGCAGGTACACGTAGGGGTAGGTGCAGGCGGTCAGCACTCCGAAGGCGCCCCAGAACCCGGCGATGCCCGGCAGGGCCGAGATCCAGGCGTAGGCGGCCACGAAGCTGGGCACGGCCAGCGGCAGGGCGGCAACGACGCCGAACGTCCGCCTGGCCGGCAGGTCGGTCCGGGTCGTCAGCCAGGCCAGGCCGATCCCCACCACGAGGCACGTCGCGGTGACCGACGCGGTCAGCCCGACGCTGCGCAGCACGAGCCACAGCGTCCGCTCGCGCAGCACGACGTCCGCCGCCGCCGACCAGCCGCCCTCGCCCGCGCGCACGGCGAGGTAGGCCAGGGGCAGCAGCGCGAGCGCCCCGGCCAGGCACGCGGGGACGACGAGCAGGGCCGGGGGCCGCTCGGCGCCGGCGCGAGCGGGCCGGGGCAGCGTCGGTGCAGCAGCTCGGTTCAGGTCAGGCCCACCTCGTCCAGCAGCGCGAGCGTCTCCTCGAGGGAGTCCAGGTCGTTCAGGTCGATCTGGTGGGCCTCCCCCAGCGGCTCGAGCTCGAACTCGGTGCTGGTGATGCCCTCGACCACCGGGTACTCGGCGGTCTCGTCGGCGAAGTACTGCTGCGCGGAGTCCGAGAGCAGGAACTCGACGGCGGCGCCGGCGGCCTCGGTCTGGTCCGAGCCCGCCATCACGCCGACCCCGGCCACGTTGACCAGCGCGCCCGGGTCATCGCTGCCGAGGAAGTGGATCCTCGCGTCCACGGCGTCCAGCCCCTCCTCGGCGACCTTCTGGTACCAGTAGTAGTGGTTGATCAGGCCGAGGGCGACCTGCCCGTCGTCCGTCGCGGCCAGCACGGCGTCGTTGCCCTCGAACGCCTCGGGCTCCTGGGCGGCGAAGGCCTCGAGCCACTCGCGGGCTCCGTCCTCGCCGCGCTCGACGCGCAGCGCGGTGACGAAGGCGTGGAAGCTGGCGTTGGTCGGCGCGTAGCCGATCTGGCCCGCGTACACCGGGTCGAGGATGTCGTCGATGCTGGTGATGGACTCGATGTCCGGGACCTGCGCGGGGTCGTAGGAGAGCACCCTGGCGCGGGCGGACGTCGCGACCCAGCGCCCCTCGGAGTCCTGGTACTGCTCGGGCACCAGCCCCAGGACGGAGTCGCCCAGCGGCTCGAGCCGGTCGGCCTTCGCCAGGGCACCGAGGGCACCGGCGTCCTGGCTGAAGAACAGGTCGGCGTCGGTCCCGTCGCCCTCCTCGAGGAGCTGGGCGGCCAGCTCGCTGGAGGAGGCGTAGCGCACCTCGACGGGGACGCCGACCGCCTCCTCGAGCTGCTCGATGATCGGGCCGACGAGCTCCTCGTTGCGGCCGGAGTAGATGACCAGCGGGCCCCCGTCGCCGCCGTCGGACTCCACGGTCGTGGCGGCGCCGGAACCAGCGTCGTCGCTGCCGCACGCGGCGAGCGAGGTGGCGAGGGTGAGAGCGAGAGCCGGGACGAGCAGGCGCGAACGGCGCACGGGCACACTCCTTGTGAGGGACGCCCGGTGAAACCGGGCCGACGACCAAAGCAAGGCTCACCTTACATAGGCCAGCCTTACTTGAGCAACCTCATCGTCCGCCTGCCCCCACCCGCCGAGTGGACCTCCCCGGCGGGACACGCCGGCGTGTCCCGCCGGAGCGGGACACTCGGCGGGTGGAGGGGCAGTGTCAGGCCTCGCGGGCGGCCTTCTCGACGGCCGCCGCGACGACCGAGGAGACCTCCGGGTGGAAGACGCTCGGCACGATGTACGCGGCGTTCCGCTCGTCGTCGGACACCACCGCCGCGAGCGCGTGCGCCGCCGCCAGCAGCATCCCGGTGGTGATGGTGCGCGACTGCGCGTCGAGCAGGCCGCGGAACACCCCGGGGAAGGCCAGCACGTTGTTGATCTGGTTCGCGAAGTCGCTGCGCCCGGTGGCGACGACGACGGCGTGCTGGGACGCCGCCACCGGGTCCACCTCCGGGGTCGGGTTGGCCATCGCGAACACCACGGCGTCGTCGCCCATCGTGGCGATGTCGTCCGCGGTCAGGATGTTCGGCGCCGAGAGCCCTACGAACACGTCGGCGCCGGACAGGGCAGCCTTCAGCGTGCCGGTCACCCCGCGCGGGTTCGTGTTCTCGGCGGTCCAGCGCGAGGAGTCGTGCAGGCCCTGGCGACCCGTGTGCAGGACACCCTCGATGTCGGCCATCACGACGTCACGCGCCCCGGCGGCGAGCATCAGCTTCAGCACGGCGGTCCCTGCGGCCCCCGCACCGGACATGACGATCCGCACGTCGGCCAACGCCTTGCCGACGACGGCGAGGGCGTTCATCAGGGCGGCGACGACGACGATCGCGGTGCCGTGCTGGTCGTCGTGGAAGACGGGGATGTCGAGCTCGGAGCGCAGCCGCTCCTCGATCTCGAAACAGCGCGGTGCCGAGATGTCCTCGAGGTTGATCCCGGCGAACACGGGGGCGATGGCCTTGACGGCGGTGATGATCTCCTCGGTGTCCTGGGTGTCGAGGCAGATGGGGAAGGCGTCGATGCCCCCGAACCGCTTGAACAGCGCGGCTTTCCCCTCCATCACGGGCAGGGCGGCCAGGGGGCCGATGTTGCCCAGGCCGAGGACGGCGGAACCGTCGGTGACGACGGCAACGGTGTTGCGCTTGATGGTCAGACGCCGGGCGTCCTCGGGGTTGTCGGCGATCGCCTGGCACACCCGGGCCACACCGGGGGTGTAGACGAGCGACAAGTCGTCGCGGTTGCGGATCGGCACCTTGGACTCGATCGAGATCTTGCCGCCCAGGTGGGCCAGGAAGGTGCGGTCGGAGACCTTGCCGATGTCGATGCCGTCGAGCGCACGCAAGGCCTCGACCAGCTCGGCCGCGTGGTCGCTGTCCCGTGCCGCGCACGTGACGTCGACCTGGACCCGACCGGCCCCTGACGCAGTGACGTCGAGGGCGGTGACGATCCCCCCGGCGGCCTCGATGCAGCTCGTGAGCTCGCTGACGGCGGTGGGCCTGGCGGGCAGCTCGAGGCGGACGGTGATCGAGTACGAGACGCTGGGGGCGGTGAGCATGCGTGGCATTGTCGCGGATTCGGTGCCCGTGGGGACAGTCGCGCTCACCACCCGCTCACCACGCGGCGGGCGCAGGGCTGCCCAGTGCTCATCTAGCGAGCACGGGGGCGCCCTGCGCTCACGGAGGTCAGCCGCGGCGGGCGCGCTTGTCGGCGTACATCTGCGCGTCGGCGCGCTCGAATGCTGCGGTGACGTCGCCCCCGGCCTCGCAGGCGACCACCCCGATCGACGCCCTGACCGGGTGCCCGTCGGGGGTGCGGGCGGCGTCGAGCTCGGTCCGCACCCGGTCGGCGAAGCCGACGGCGTCGTCCGAGCCCCCGACGAGCAGGGCGAACTCGTCACCGCCGAAACGTGCCACGACGTCCCGCTCCTCGCGCACGCACCGCCGCAGCGCCTGGGCGCACGTCCGCAGCAGCGCGTCGCCGGCCGCGTGGCCCCGGCTGTCGTTGACGCCCTTGAGCTCGTCGAGGTCGACCAGCGCGAGGGTCACCGCGGTGGCACCGTCGACGACACGCTGGGCCCGGCGCAGCGCGTCGTCCCAGGCGTGGCGGCTGGCCACCCCGGTCAGGGAGTCCTGCTGCACCCGGGTGCGCGAGTCGACGAGCTGGTCCTCGAGCTGCTCGCGGGTCGCCGCGGCCTGGAGCGCGATAGCTGCCGCGGACGCGATCTGCCCGGCCAGCCGCTGGCAGAGCTGGGTGAAGCCCCGAGGGGAGGCTGAAGTGTGGGCCGCGAGCAGGACCCCGCTGTCCGGCGACCCGAGCGGCAGCAGGAGGTAGGACACGACACCGTCCCGCGCCGACACCGGTGCGGGCAGCGGCACCACGCGGGCGTCCTGGACGACGCGGCCGGGTCCGAGGGTGTCGGCCAGCTCGGCCAACAGCTCGGCCAGCTGACGGGGTGACCCATCCATCGCCCAGCCGCGTTGCGCGACGGCGTAACGGCCGCTGGGCAGCCAGACCGCGGCCAGCTCGCACGACAGGGCCTCGGCGGCCGCGCAGGCGACCCGTTCCAGTGCCTGGCGCAGGGGCTGGTCGAGCACCGAGGTGACCTGCTGGACGACGTTCAGCACCTCCAGCTCGTCGGAGAGCCGGTGCGCCGGGCTCGTGCCGTCGTCGAGCGCGAACAGGTCGTTCGACGCAGCCACCAGGTCTTCGTCCGGCGCGGCCATCAGCGTCGGGCTCCGCTCGGGGTGACCCCACACGAGCAGGACGTCGGACCGCACCCGGACGAAGGCTGCGGTGCTGGCGTAGTACGGGCCGACGACCCGCGAGAGGGGACCGCCGAGCAGGCGCACGGGTCGGTCGGCGGCCAGAACCTGGCGCAGCAGCGGCTCGTCGCTCTGCTCGGTCTCCACGATGCCTGCCCACGACTGGCCACGCCCCACCCCGCCGACGTGGGCCCACGTGCCACGGCGCACGCGCCGGAACATCAGGACGTCGGTCGCACCCCAGTGCTCGGCGATGCGCGCGGCGGCCGTCGCAGCGGCCTGCGGCGACGTCGCACCGGGGCGCTCCGGCGCGGGCGGACTCACCTCGAGACGCATCGTCACCTCGTCGCTCGGGGTCGGGCCGGATGGGACCGCGGCTGCGGCTGCGTGCTGTATCGGCAACCACCGCAGGCACCTTCAGCCGAACCCGCGGTCTGATCGTGCCGGCGCGTCAGGATAGGTCGAGCCGCCGACGACCTCAGCTGGTCCGGGCCCGCTCGTACTGCGGCGGCCAGGCCAGGTCGGCGCCGAGCTCGGTGGGGGCGCCGTGTTGCTGGCCTCGGGCTGACGCACGACCGGGAGCCCCACCGTCCAGCAGCCCTTCCGGCTCGGCGACGCCGAGTCCCTGAACGACGCAGGACGAGCAGGGCCCGGACGACGAGACGTCCAGACCCTGCTCGTCCTGTCTGACGGGTGAGTGGTGCCGGCGTCAGCGCTTCTTGACGCTCGCGGCGACCTCGCTGCTGGCGGTCTGCCCGCCCGACTTCGCCTTCTTGTCGGCGCGCTTCTCCTTCAGGGACTTGCCGACCTTCTTGCTCATGGCCTGTCGCGGTGACTTGTCGCTCATGGGTCGCTCCCTCGTCGGGAACCTGGACGGCTCCAGCCTGTGAGAGTACGCCTCTGGACGCCGCGCCACACCGACCAATCCGGCTGTCGTATCGCTCCGAACGTGGCTGTCCTGTGCGTCACATCCTTGGCAATCACTCTTCACAGGAGAATGAACATGACCAAGAAGCCTTGCTACGTGGTTCTGGCCGCTGCATGGCCAGTGGGATGACCGTCGTCTCGGCCGGCGCCGCCTCCGCCGCCCACTGCACCGGCACGACGGACATGGCGAGCCCCGGGTCCTCGTACTTCGGCACCGACCACGTCCAGGAGGCGGGGGGCGGCAACCCCGACCCCCACGCGGGCACGTCCGGCGCATCGAACTGCCGGGAGTCGACCGGCAGCCCCGCACCACACGACACCGCTGGGAGCGGAGCACGACGACAGGCCCTGACGGGTCCGGGGAACCGTCAGGGCCTGTCGTCGTCGCAGGGGTGGAGGTGGCGGGAATCGAACCCGCGTCCGTCGTCGTACCCCCAGGGCTTCTCCGGGTGCAGCCTGCTGCGGTGATTCTCGGCCCCAGCGGTCGCGCAGGCGCGCCGCTGCCAGGCCCAGTCGTCTTGGTGTCCCCCCAACCCCGACGACGAGGGTTGGGAGCAGTGGCCCCCTAGATGACGCCAGCTACCGGGCCGGGAGCACTCCCGGGCTGACGGACTCAGCTACTCGCTCAGGCGGCGAGTGCGAAGTCGGTGCGCTTGGAATCGGCACCTGTGTTTTGCGGAGGGCGTTTACGAGATAACTCCGCGTTCTCGACCCGCTTCCCCTGGTTCGACATCCGACGTCGAAACCTGTCACCCCCTGTGCAGTTGTGATGCTGCCGTGCTGTCGTGCTGACGGAACCAGCGAACTCGCCCGTCAGCGTCCAGACTACTCCTACAGCGTGGTTCGACCCAGCCTAATTCCCGACCCGCGCGCAGGCCGGTCAGGGAGCAGGCAGGAAGTCCAGCAGCAGGCCCGTCAGCTGCTCTGCGGCGTGCACGGGGACCCAGTGACCGACGCCCTCGATCCGTTCGTACCGCCAGGGACCAGACACCAGCTCGGCCGAGCCGGTCATCTGCTCCTCGCCGAGCGCCGGGTCCTGGCTGCCCCAGATGCCCATCACGGGGCACCCGATGCGCCGACCACCCCGCCGTCCGCGGGAGACGAAGCGCGCCGGGTCGATGTTGGCGCGGTACCAGCTCAGGGCCGCCGTCAGGGCGCCCGGGCGGGAGAGGTCGGCCAGCTGCCGGGCGAGGTCCGGGTCGGCGTCGGGGGACGCGCCGTCCCAGACCCAGTCCCGGTAGAAAGCCCAGTCGTCTGCGGGGAGCTCGCGCTCGGCGACGCCGGGGAACAGGAACCAGAGCATGTACCACGACAGCTCCTGCTGCCGGCGGGGAGTCGCCGCCGAGCCGTGCCCGACCGAGATCGCGACCAGGCTCTGCACCCGCTCGGGCATGGTCTCGGCGACCCACCAGGCCAGTCCCGCACCCCAGTCGTGCCCGACCACGTGGACCTCACGCACACCCAGGGCGTCGAGGATGCCTCGGACGTCGCCCAGGAGCGTCCGGACGCCGTAGGCGGCGACGTCGTCGGGCTTGTCGCTCTCGCCGAAACCCCGCAGGTCCGGGGCGAGCACCCGGTAGCCGGCGTCGACGAGCGGCCCGACCTGGTGTCTCCACAGGTGCCGGGAGTCGGGAAAGCCGTGCAGCATCAGGACGGCCGGACCCTGCCCGCAGTCGGTGACGGCGAACGTTAGCCCGTTGGCCTCGACCGTGTGCTCGCTCACGCCGACCATCGTGCCTCAGCGGCGGCGGCGACGTCCGATCGCGTCGACGACGAGACCGACCCCGATGCCGAGCATCCAGACGTCCTTGGCGACGGTGAGACCGTCCTGCGTCGGGGCGAGGCTGCCCTCCTTGCGCATGCCCGGCGTCCGCAGGTAGAGCCCGAGCAGGCCGGCGGCGAACGCGGTCAGGGCCGCGCCGGCGACGACCGTCGGCACGAACGGTGTCAGCAGGGCCGCACCGAGCGCGATCTCGCCGGTCGACAGCTTCTTCGTGAAGGCCTGCGGCCGCTGGGACGTGAGGACGGGGTAGGTGCCGGCAGCGAAGCCGTGCAGCCCGGCAGCCGTCTGCTCGTCGGCCTTCCGCTTGCCCAGACCGGAGTTCAGGATCATCGCGCCGGCGGCGAGGCGGCCGGGGACGTCGCGGGGCAGCGTGCGTAGTTCCATCAGAAGTCCCTCCGTCGTTTCGTGGATGTCCCGCAACGCCGAGCGTCCGCGGGTTGTGCTGTGCTCGAACGGGTTCAGGGGGTGAGGACGACCTTGCCGCGCGCGTGGCCGTGCTCGAGCAGGGAGTGGGCCTGCGCCACGTCGCCCAGCGCGAACCGCGCCGCGACCTCGATGCGCAACGCGCCGTCGTCCACGAGCCGTGACAGCTCGCCGAGCTGGGCAGCGTCCGGACGGACGAACACGTACATGCCACCGCGCTCCAGCACAGCGGGGTCGATCACCGAGACGACTCGGGAGGCGTTGCACACCAGGTCGAACGAGACGTCGAGCGCCTCGCCGCCGACGTAGTCCAGCACGACGTCGACGTCTCCCCCGGCTACCTCGCGCACCTGCTCCGCCAGACCTTCACCGTACGCCAGCGGTTCGGCTCCGAGCGAGCGCAGGTAGTCGTGGTTGCGCTCGCTGGCGGTGCCGATCACGCGGGCTCCCCGACCGGCGGCGAGCTGGACGGCGAACGAGCCCACCCCTCCGGAGGCGGCGTGCACCAGCACCACGTCACCCTCGCCGACGCCAGCCGCCTCGATCGACTGCAGGGCGGTGAGCCCGGCCAGCGGGAGACCGGCGGCTTCCTCGAAGGACACGGTCGACGGCTTCGGGGCCAGGTGTCGTGACGTGGCGGTCACCAGCTCGGCGTAGGTCCCGTGCTGAACGTGATCCTTGCGCACGTAGCCGATCACCTCGTCGCCCACGGCGTGCTCGGTGACGGCGGGGCCGACCTGCTCGACGACACCGGCGACGTCCCAACCGAGGATCAGCGGGAAGGCGGAGGGGAACGCCCCGTCGAGGTAACCTGCACGGATCTTGTGGTCGACGGGATTGGTGCCTGCGGCCTTCACCCTCACGAGCACGCTGTCGGGGCCGACGACCGGGTCGGGCAGGTCACCGACCTGCAGGACGCCGGCTCCGCCGTAGGACGTGATGTGTGCAGCTCTCATACAGGCGGCAAGCGGGACACAGCGGTCGTTGTTCCCACGGCGACGACCGTCGTCCCAGCGGCAGGGGTCGTGCTCACCGGGCCAGCTCAGCGGTTGGCGCGCAAGGACATCGCGCGCTCGGCCTCACGGTTGTCCTGGCGTTCACGCAAACTGTGGCGCTTGTCGTACTCGCGCTTGCCTCGAGCCAGGGCGATCTCCACCTTGGCCCGCCCACCGGAGAAGTACAGCTGCAGCGGCACGATCGTGTGCCCGGACTCGCGTGACTTCGACGCGAGCTTCTCGATCTCCTCGCGGTGCAGGAGCAGCTTGCGCTTGCGCCGCGGGGTGTGGTTGTTCCAGGTGCCTTCGGTGTACTCGGGGATGTGCACGTTCTCCAGCCACGCCTCGCCGTAGTCGATGGAGGCGTAGCCGTCGACCAGCGAGGCGCGCCCCATCCGCAGCGACTTGACCTCGGTGCCGGTCAGCACGAGACCGGCCTCGTAGGTGTCGATGATCGCGTAATCGTGGCGGGCCTTGCGGTTGCTGGCCACCACCTTGCGACCGGTCTCCTTGGGCATCGGAACATTCTAGGCGTTGTAAGGTCGGGCGATGGCCGACCTCGACTCCGTGCGCGCGGTCCAGGCGTGGCACGACGCCGTTAACATCGGGGACGTCGAGAGCGCAGTCCAGCTCTGCTCGCCCGACGTCGCGGTGGCCGGTCCGCGCGGCGTCGGGCACGGGCACGACCTGGTGCGCGGCTGGCTGGTCCGCTCGGGGATCCGGCTGGAGCCGCAGGGCGGTCTGGTCGAGGCCGACGGGCGGCTCGTCGTCCGGGAGGCGGCGCACTGGACGACGACCGACGCCCCGTCCGGTGCCCCCACCGAGCCGACGGCCACCTGGTGCGTGTTCACGGTGGAGTCGGGGCTGATCTCCTCGATCGCCCGCTACGAGTCCGAGGACGACGTCCCGTCCGCTGGGTAGCGGTCTCCCGGCGGACTGGCATTGCTGTGGCCCTGCCCTCTCGTTCAGCGGCGCGGTCGCGCCCAACACGCCCGCGGCGGTGCCACAGAGTGCCGCTCGACCACGCCACCAGAACCATCAGGTCGTGTCGACTCTGCTCAGCCCGGGGAGCAGGAGGCGCTGCGTCGTAGTGCAGGCGTGAGCGTGAGCGTGACCACGATGGAGAGGGCGCCATCACAGACATGGCAGCACCGACCTGGAGGTACTCGGCGATGGCGCCGGCGAGGACGGCGCCGACTCCCTGCATCGCCGGCATCCCCGAGCTGTGCAGTCCCAGAGCCTGACCTCTGGTCTTGGTAAGTGTGAGGTCGATGAGCGCTCCTGCAGCAGAAGCCCTGCACTGAACCCAGCGGAGGCCACGGCCACCACCAGCGCTGCTACCGGGACGGTTGGGGTGAGGATGAACAGCAGGTACGGGGCTGCGAGGAGCAGGCGTGTGGGAGTGATCAGGCGTGGCCGCCACGCCACGGGCACGAGGCGGCCCATGACTGCGTCGCCGGCGAGCATGCCGAGGGCGCCGGCGACGAATATGCTCCTGCGCTGGTGCCGGTGCACGGGTTCTGTTCTGCCGCAGCGGCCTCGGCGGCGACCTGATCGACCGGAAGGGCTGACTTCGGGGCGGCCTCCCTGCCGATAGGCGTCTCCGAACTGCGAGCACCATTCGCTACCCAATCGTGATCAGACGGCACAGTTGTAGGCGCGCCACAGGCACCCGGACTGTCGGTGGCTCGAACTAGTGTTCGATGCATGGCCACCGGTCCGGACGAGCTCCCGCAGCACGACGTGCTGCGGGGCCTCGCGGGCATAGCCGCGTCCCTGGACATGATCCAGGGCGCCTGCGACTGGAGCTTGTCGGACGACGATGTCCGCGCCGCGCTGTCGGCGATCACCACCCTGAACGCGCGCTGCCGGTCGACCTACCTGACGCCGCTGGCCGAGTCTGCCGGCCGGGACGTGCCACGCCGCAAGAGAACGAAGAGTGATGCCGGGGCCGTCAAGCCGGCGGCGGGAGACCGCCGCGTGGCTGGCAGCGGAGCACCGCATGAGCGTGGGGCGGGTACGAGCCGACCTGCGCGAGGCCTGGGCGCTGGACCCCGACGACGGCGACCTCCGGATGTTCGGTCGTCAGCTGGCCGAGGGTACCGTGACGCCGGAGCACGCGGGGGTGGCAGTCCGCGCACTCAACGCGGTGCCCAACAAGAGTCGGGCCGAGCTCCGGGCTGAGATCGACGCGCGGCTCACCAAGGACGCCCTGGAGTTCGCGCCACCCACCACCAGGACCCTGGCCCAGCACCTCGTCGCGACGATCGACCCGACGCACGCGGACGAGTTGGACGAGCACGCCGACCAGCTTCGCGAGCTCCCAGTTCATTTGCTCTGCCGGATCTGCTCCTGTTTGCCGTACGGTGTGTCGAAGGTGCGGGAGAGGGTCGGGTCCCCGGCGCTCCGGACGCATCCGGCGAGTCAGAGAGTTGTTGCATCTGAGCTCAGGTCGGCAGCGCGGTACTCCAGGTGAGAAGAGGTGACCTTGGTGACCACCGCCCAGCTCCATCCGAGCCCGGTGCCAATTCCTCGGACCCCACCCGGCGAGCTACCCAAGGCCGCTACGGGCATCAGCGGTCTGGATGAAGTGACTGGCGGCGGTCTGCCGCGTGGCCGTCCTACCCCTGGTCTGCGGCCCCGCAGGGTGCGGGAAGACCCTGCTGGCCATGGAGTTCCTGGTACGGGGCATCACCGAGTTCGGCGAACCGGGAGTGTTCGTCCTGGAGAACCCCCGGCTGGCCCGTCGGGACGAGATCGTGGCCATCCCCACCCTGGTCCGCCAGCTGCCGGCCCCGGTGCGCAAGATCATCGGCGACCTCTCCGACGCCGAGCGCGTGCTCGCCGGGTTGCAGCTCCGGCCGGTGTCGGCATGAGCACCGGCGAGCACGGTGCGACCCTACGTCGGTTCGAGGCGCTGACGGAGACCGAAGAGACTGCGCAGTACGTGCTCACTCTCATTCGGGAGACCGCCGACCGGCTGCCTCCCTCGGTGGGAGCGGGATACCGGATGGACGT
>JBBSNO010000002.1:0-35190 GCA_038232615.1 Actinomycetales bacterium | reverse complement strand
GTCGCGGTGGGGCTGGCCCGCGGCCCCCCGGGCGCCGCCCCGCCCGCGGCCGCCGCACGGGTGCACACCCGCCCCCTCCGGGGGCGCCCCCCCACGGCCGGGGCCCTGGACGACGGGCAGGCTCTCGTCTCGACGTCGGCAGCGCAGGAGAACGGCTGGGAGGTCGGCAGCGTGCTGACCGGCACCGTCGGGACGCTCACCGGGACCGACGTGGTGGTCGGCGGCGTCTTCGAGGACAACGCCGTGCTGTCGAGCAGCCTGGTGCTGCCCACCGGGCTGGCGGAGCGCGCCGTCCCGGCTGCCCAGCAGCTCGACCTGCTCGCCTACGTCCGTGCGGCTCCCGGCGCCGACCTGGCCGAGGTCCGCAGCGCACTCGTCGACGTCGTCGCCCCGTTCGTCGTCGTGTCGGTGCAGGACAAGGGCCAGTTCACGTCCGCGCAGGCCGACCAGACCCAGCAGCTGCTCGTGATCATCTACGTGCTGCTGGCGCTGTCGGTGGTGATCGCCGTGCTCGGCATCGTCAACACCCTCGCCCTGTCCGTCTTCGAGCGGACCCGGGAGATCGGCCTGCTGCGGGCCGTGGGCATGACCCGTGGCCAGATGGCGCGGGTGATCACGATCGAGTCGGTGCTGACGGCGCTGTTCGGGGCTGTCCTGGGCACCGTGCTCGGGCTCGTGCTGGGGGTCGCCCTCCAGCGTGCCCTCGTCGACGACGGCCTCGTCGAGCTCGTCGTCCCCGTCGGCAGCATCGCCGTGGTGTTCGTGCTGGCGGCGCTCGTCGGCGTCCTGGGCGCCGTCCTCCCCGCCGTCCGGGCCACCCGTCTCGACGTGCTCGCCGCGATCAGCACCCCCTGACCCCCTGCCTGTCCGAGCCGCTAACCCCCGGGGTTAGCGGCTGGTGGGGGCAGTCTCGAGGGCATCGTCGTCGTCCTCGCGCAGTGTCGTCGGATCGTGGGCAGCCGCCGAGGCGGTGATGTGACCAGCGGCGATGTCGCGGGCCCAGTGGCAGGAGACACGGTGCCCGGGCTTCAGCTCGACGAGCACCGGCTCCTCGTCGTGGCAGCGCGTGGCCTGACGGAACGGGCACCGCGTGTGGAACCGGCAGCCCGAGGGTGGGTTCGCGGGGCTGGGCAGGTCACCGGCGAGCAGGATGCGCTCGCGCCGGTCTTCGACGTCCGGGTCGGGCACCGGGATCGCCGACATCAGCGAGATCGTGTACGGGTGCAACGGCTTCTCGTACAACGAGTCGCCGTCCGCCTCCTCGACGATACGGCCGAGGTACATCACGCCGATGCGGTCGGAGATGTGCCGGACGACGGCCAGGTCGTGGGCGATGACGACGTAGGTCAGCCCCAGGCGGTCCTGCAGCTCCTCGAGCAGGTTGATGACCTGGGCCTGCACCGAGACGTCCAGCGCGCTGACCGGTTCGTCGGCTACCACGAGCTCCGGGTTCAGCACCATCGCCCGGGCGATGCCGATCCGCTGGCGCTGGCCGCCGGAGAACTCGTGCGGGAACTTCGCGCCCGCGTTCGCCGGCAGGCCGACGACCTCCAGCAGCTCGCGGACCCGGGCGTCCCAGACCTTGCGGCCACCCTCGCGAGAGTGCGCCCGCAGCGGCTCGGTCAGGATGCTCTGCACACTCTGGCGCGGGTCGAGGCTGGACATCGGGTCCTGGAACACCATCTGCATCCGGCGCCGGATCCGCCGCAGCGGCTCGGAGCGCAGAGCGCGCATCTCGGTGCCGTCGAATACGACCTCCCCGGCCGTCGGCTCCTCGAGCCTCAGCACGGCCCGCCCGAGCGTCGACTTGCCGCACCCGGACTCGCCCACGAGGCCGAACGTGGTCCCCCGGACGACGTCAAGGTCGACACCGTCGACGGCGCGGACGTGACCCACGGTCCGGTCGAACAATACCCCGCGCTTGATCGGGAAGTGGACCTCCAGGCCACGCGCGGAGAGCAGCACGTCGTCCTGCGCGCGGTCGCCGGGAGCGGCGGTCCCCTCCTCCTCGGTCGCGGTCATCGGACCCCCGTGCCGGCGACACGGGCGCCGGACGGGACAACCGCGGGGTGCACGCACCGGTGCAGGTGCCCCGGACGGTCGTGGTCCGGTGCCAGGGCCAGGTCACCGACGGCGCACTCGTCCGTCGCCGCCGCGCACCGTGGGGCGAAGGCGCACGCGCGCAGCCACGGCAGCACGTCGCGCGGTGTCCCCGGGATCGGGCGCAACGGCTCGCCCCGCGGCGCGTCCAGGCGCGGGATCGAGGCGAGCAGCCCCTCGGTGTAGCGGTGCCGGGGGACGCCGAAGAGCTCCTGGCGTCCGGCGGTCTCCACCACCCGGCCGCTGTACATCACGTTGACCTGGTCGCACAGCCCGGCGACGACGCCCAGGTCGTGCGTGATCATGACCATGGCAGTGTCCGTCTCGGTCACCATCTGCCGGAGCAGCTCGAGCACCTGGGCCTGGATGGTGACGTCGAGGGCCGTGGTCGGCTCGTCGGCGATCAGCAGGCGCGGCTTGCAGGCCAGGGCGATCGCGATCAGCACCCGCTGGCGCATCCCGCCGGAGAGCTGGTGCGGGTAGTCCTTGAGCCGACGACGCGGGTCCGGTATCCCGACACGGCGCAGCAGCTCCTCGGCCTCGTCGCGGGCGGCGTCCCTACTGGCGTCGGTGTGCGCGAGCAGCACCTCGGTGACCTGGACCCCGATCGGGACGACGGGGTTCAGGGACGACATCGGGTCCTGGAAGACCATCGCGATGTCGCGGCCCCGCATCTGCGCCAGCTCCTGCCGGGGAGCGCCCACGAGCTCGCGACCGGCGAACCGCACCGAGCCCCCGACGTCCACGCCGCGCCGGGGCAGGAGCCCCATCACCGCCAGGGAGGTGACGGACTTGCCGCTGCCTGACTCCCCGACGAGCCCGACGACCTCGCCCGGCCGCACGCTGAACGTGACCCCGTCGACGGCCAGGACCGGACGCTTCGTCCTCGGTCCGAAGGTGACCGTCAGGTTCTCCACCTCGAGCAGGGCCGAGGACCCTGCGGCTGCGGAAGGGCTGGCCGTGGTCGTCATCTGGTGGGTCACCGGCGGAACTTGGGGTCGAGGGCCTCGCGCAGGGCCTCACCGAACAGGGTGAAGCCGAGCGCCGTGACCGCGATGCAGATGCCGGGCAGCAGCGCGAGGTGCGGGTCCGTCTCCAGCCGGTTCTGGGCCTGCACGAGCATCCGGCCCCACTCGGCGGCGCTCGGGTTGGGCTCACCCAGGCCGAGGTACGACAGGGCCGCCACCTCGATGATCGCGGTGGCAAGGGTCAGCGTCGCCTGCACGATCACCGGCCCGAGGGAGTTCGGCAGCATGTGGTTCATCACGACGCTGCGGCGACGCAGCCCGAGCGACCACGACGCCAGCACGTAGTCCGAGGCCCGCTGCTGCAGGAGCGACCCGCGCAGCAGGCGCGCGAAGATCGGCACCTGCGCGCCACCGATGGCGATCATCACCGACGTCTGGCTCTGGCCCAGCACGGCGGCGATGCTGACCGCGAGCAGCAGGCTCGGGATCGACAGCAGGATGTCGACGAACCGCATCACCACGCTGTCGACCTTGCCGCCGAAACCGCCTGCCAACAGGCCGATCGAGACGCCGATGACCAGTCCGAAGCTGGTCGAGACGACGCCGATGAGCAGTGACTGGCGCGCACCGAAGACGAGCTGCGTGAGCAGGTCCACGCCGGTGGAGTCCAGACCGAGCGGGTACTCCTCCGAGGGGCCCGGCACCGACGACGGCGTGACCCCGCTGTTGGCGATGGGCTGCCCCGGCTCGTGGCCGGCGATGAGCGGCGCGAAGACCGCGACGAGGATGAACGTGAGCATCAGCGCCGCGCCGATGATGGCGCTCGGGTTGCGGCGCAGCCGCCGCCAGGCACCGCGCCACAGGCTCACGCCGCGCTCGTCGTCCTGGCTGAGCTGGCCGACGAGGGCGTCGATGCTCGCGGGCTCGAGCTGGTCGGTGCCTCGTCCGGGGGGCGGGGGCAGCACACTCATGACACACGCACCCGTGGGTCGATGACGCCGTAGCTGATGTCGACGAGCAGGTTGATGAGGGCGTAGGTCACGGCGATGAAGAGGATGTAGCCCTGCAGGACCGAGTAGTCCAGCTGGCCGATGGCCTGGAACAGGTAGGAGCCGATGCCGTTGAAGGCGAACACGGTCTCGGTCAGCACCGCACCCGAGAACAGCAGGCCGGTCTGCAGCCCGATCGTGGTGGCGACGGGGAGCATCGCGTTGCGCAGCACGTGCCGGCGGCGGATCAGCTGCTGCGCCAGACCCTTGGCCTCGGCGGTGCGCACGTAGTCCTCCGAGACCACCTCGAGCACCGAGGCGCGGGTGATCCGCACGATGATCGCCAGCGGGATGGTGCCGAGCGCCAGGGCCGGCAGCACCAGGTGCAGGACGGAGTCCAGGGCCGCGTCCCACTCCCGGGTGAGCAGGCCGTCGAGCACGTAGAAGTTGGTGATGTGGGTGGCGTCGAGCGTGACCGACTGCCGTCCGCTGGTGGGCATCACCCCCAGGAACTCCAGGGGCGGGACGCCGACCGCGAAGACGAGCTTGAGCAGGTACGCCAGGAAGAAGACGGGGATGCAGACCCCGAGCAGGGAGCCGCCGACGGCGAAGGTGTCGAGGATCCCGCCGGCGTGCCGGGCGGCGTAGTACCCCAGCGGGATGCCGGCGGCGATGGCGAACAGCAGCGCCGCCAGGGACAGCTCGACCGTCGCCGGGAAGCGGAGCAGGAAGCTCTCCATCACGGGCTCGCCGGTGCGGGTGGAGGAACCGAAGTTACCCTGCACGAGCTGGCCCACGTAGGTGACGAACTGCTGCAGCAGCGGCTGGTCGAAGCCGTACTGCTCGTTGATCTGGGCGATGCCCTCGGGCGTGGCCCGCTGACCGAGCATCGCCCGGGCGGGGTCTCCCGGCAGCGCACGCAGCCACAGGAAGAGCAGGACCGCCAGCCCGAGCAGGACCGGGACGACGAGCGCCAGCCGGCGCACCACGAATCTCAGCACGGGACCTCATCACAAGGGGCGAAGTGGTGGGGAGGCAGGAGTGCCGCCCGCACCGGTGGCCCGGCGGATGCTACCGCCGGGCCACCGGTGTCGACGTGGCGGATCGCGCCTAGGTCGTCACGGCAGGGTGATCTGGTTGAACACCTCGTCGTTCACCGGGCTCGCCGTGAACCCCTCCACGCCCTCGGCGAAGGCCAGCGACGGGGACGGGTGGGCGATCGGGATCCCCGGCAGGAAGTCCATCACCTGCTTGTTGATCTCCACGTATGCGGGCGCCTGCTCGTCACGCGTGGGCAGCTGTCGCGCCTCGGTGAGCGCGGTGAAGAGCTCCGGGTTGTCGAAGCCCCACTCGTTGCTCGCGTCACCGAAGAACACACCGAGGAAGTTGTCGGTGTCGTTGTAGTCACCGGTCCACCCGAGCAGGTGGATGCCGTGGTCCGCGCTGCCCTGGATCTTGTCCAGGTAGTCCGGGCTCCAGCGGTCCGCCACCGGCTCCACGGTGATGCCCACCGCCTCCAGCTGTGCGCTGATCGCGGTGTACGTGGCCTCCGGCGTCGGCATGTACGGCCGCGAGACGTCGGTGGGGTAGTTGAACTGGAGCGTCAGGTCGCTGGCGCCGGCCTCGGCCAGCAGCTCACGGGCACGGTCCTGGTCGAACTCGTACTGCGTGACCTCGTCGGTCCACCCCTCGACGGTCGGCGGGATGAACTCGATGGCCGCCTCGGTGTCTGCCGGCAGCGACTGCGAGATGACCGCATCCTTGTCGATCGCGTGGGCGATCGCCTGCCGGACGCGGATGTCGGCCAGCTCCGGCGTGGTCGTGGACGCCTGGTTGATGCCGAGGTAGAGGATCGTGAACGGCGGGCGGCTCTCGACGAGGAAGCCGTCGGACTCCAGACCCTCGATGTCGCCGGGCGAGACGTTGTCGTAGCCCTGGATGTCGCCGTTGCGCAGCGCCTGGAGCCTGGCGTTGCCGTCCGAGATGGTGCGCAGGATCACGCTGTCGACCTGGGCGACCTCGCCCCAGTAGTCGTCGTAGCGGGTCAGGGTGACCTGCTGGTCGCGCTCCCAGCTGCCGAACTGGAAGGGCCCGGTGCCGGTCGGGTGCTCGGTCGCGTACGAGGAGAAGCGCGGGTCGCTCTCGTCGCCCGAGACGTTGTCGGCGTCGAACTCCTCCATCGCCGAGGGGCTCTGCATCGCGAACGCGGGCAGCGAGAGGGCCTGGACGAAGCCGGCGAAGGGCGAGGTGAGCTCGACCGTGACCTCGGACTCCGAGGTGGCCTCGCAGCCTCCGTAGATGCCGCCCTGCAGCTCGGGGGTCTCGCTCTCGGCGAAGCCCTTGAAGATGTTCTGGTAGTAGTACGTGAGGTTCTCGGACTGCAGGAGACCGGTCCAGTTGTACCAGCGGTCGAAGTTGGCGCAGACGGCCTCGGCGTTGAAGTCGGTGCCGTCGTGGAACGTCACCCCCTCCTCCAGCGTGAAGGTGTAGCTCAGCCCGTCCTCGGACGTCGTCCAGCTCTTGGCCAGCAGCGGCGCCGGGTCGGCGGTGCCCGGCTCCGTGCCCACCAGGCCCTCGAAGATCTGGCGCGCGACGCGGAACGTCTCGCCGTCGCTCGCGAAGGCGGGGTCGAGCATCACCGGATCGGCGGACGCCGCGAAGACGAAGTCGCCGCCGCTCGCCTCGCTGCCGCCGGTCTCGCCGCCCCCAGCGGCGTCGTCTTCCCGGTCGCTCTGTGCGCACGCTGCGGTGGACAGGGCCAGCGCGGCGACGCCCAGGAGCACAAGTGCACGGCGTGGCCGTGTGCTGCTCAGTCGCATCAGTCACTCCATCGTGCAGGCGGTGCGGTTCCGTGTGGGACCCGCTCCCGCTGGTGGTCGCCGGCCAGGCCGGCCGGCGGGCCCGACCCTAGCCGCGGGTGTCCAGCACATGAACACCCTCGCGGAGAAGGTCTGGTCACGTTTCGGCTACGCCGTGCCGGACGGCGTCGGGGGACGTGGCCCGGAAGCCACTCGCACGAGCAGGTCGTGGTCGACGTCCTCGAGCGAGGCCACGCAGGTCCGACCGGTCGCCTCGGCGATCGGGACCAGGTGCGGGACGGCGATCGTCGGGACGCCGGCGGCCTCGGCCGAGGCCAGGCCCGTGGGCGAGTCCTCGACGGCCACGCACCGCTGCGGCACCGTCCCCAGCAGCTGCATCGCCCGCAGGTAGGGCTCGGGGTGCGGCTTGCCGTCCCTGACCTGGTCGCCGGTGACGACGACGTCGAACGTGCCCCGCGGCACGTGGGCCAGGACGGCGTGGGCCAGCGGCGTCCACGACATCGTCACCAGGGCGCAGCGGATGCGGAGCTCGACGAGCCGGGCGAGCAGCTCGCGCGCACCCGGCTGCCACGGCAGCCGCTCCCCCACGCGTGCCACGACGTGGAACTGCAGCACGTCGACGATGTCCTGCGCCGGGAGGTCGACGCCCCCGTGCTCCTGCAGGTAGGCGGCCGACACGAGCAGGGGGTTGCCGACCAGTGCGTGCGCGTGGGCCGTGCTCCACGTGCCACCGTGCGCGGCGACCAGCTCGTGCTCGGCCTCCATCCAGTAGGGCTCGGTGTCCACCAGGGTGCCGTCCATGTCCCACAGCACGGCGTCGAGCCCCGTGGGTGCCTCAGCCGGCATTGAAGTACTTGGCCTCCGGGTGGTGCACGACCAGCGCGTCGGTGGACTGCTCCGGGTGCAGCTGCAGCTCCTCCGACAACGTGACACCGATCCGTTCCGGCCGCAGCAGCTCGACGAGCTTGGCCCGGTCCTCCAGGTCCGGGCACGCCGGGTAGCCGAAGGAGTACCTCGAGCCCCGGTAACCCTGCCGCAGGATGCCGGCCAGCGCCTCGTCGTCGTCCGGCGCGTACCCGAGGTCGGCCCGCACCCGGGCGTGCCACATCTCGGCCAGGGCCTCGGTGAGCTGCACCGACAGACCGTGCAGCTCGAGGTAGTCACGGTAGGAGTTCGCCTCGAACAGCTCCGTCGCAGCCTGCGCGACGCGCGAGCCCATCGTGACCAGCTGGAACGAGATCACGTCGGGGCGCCCCTGCTCCTGCACCTCCTGCGCCGAGCGGAAGAAGTCGGCCAGGCACAGGCGCCGGTCACGGCGCTGACGCGGGAACGTGAAGCGCATCCGCTCCGCACCAGGCTCCCCGCCAGAGCCCTCGTGGTGCCCGATCACCAGGTCCGAACCCTCGGACCAGCACGGGAAGTACCCGTAGACGACGGCGGCCTCCAGCAGTCCCTCGGTGTGCAGCCGCTCGAGCCACATCCGCAGCCTCGGCCGTCCGTCGGTCTCGACGAGCTCGTCGTAGCCCGGGCCCGACGCGCCGCGAGTCGGCTTCAGGCCCCACTGGCCGAGGAACGTGGCCCGCTCGTCGAGGTAGGTGACGTAGTCCTTCAGCGCCAGGCCCTTGACGATGCGGTCCCCCCAGAACGGCGGCGTGGGCACGTCGACGTCGTGGGCGACGTCCGAGCGCACTGTCTGCGCGTCCGGTTCGACGACCTCCGGGGTGGCTACCTTGCGGACACGTCGGGGGCGTAGCGCCGGGAGGTGCTCCTTCAGGCCGGCGCCGGGTGACGTGCGGGCTTTGGCCACCGCGTCCATCAGGCGCAGCCCCTCGAAGGCGTCCCGGGCGTAGCGGACCTCGCCCTCGTAGACCTCCGCCAGGTCGTTCTCGACGTAGGCCCGGGTGAGCGCGGCGCCGCCGAGCAGCACCGGGAACCGCGCCGACATGCCCCGGGAGTTGATCTCCTCCAGGTTCTCCTTCATCACGACCGTCGACTTCACGAGCAGCCCGCTCATACCGATCGCGTCGGCGTCGTGCTCGTCGGCCGCCCGCAGGATCTCGCTGATCGGCTGCTTGATGCCGATGTTGACGACGTCGTACCCGTTGTTGGACAGGATGATGTCGACCAGGTTCTTGCCGATGTCGTGGACGTCGCCCTTCACCGTGGCCAGCACGATTTTGGCCTTGGCCTGGCGGTCGCCGCCGTCCAGCATGGCCTCGATGTGGGGCTCCAGGTACGCGACGGCAGCCTTCATCACCTCGGCCGACTGCAGCACGAAGGGCAGCTGCATCTCCCCCCGGCCGAAGAGCTCGCCCACCACGCGCATGCCCTCGAGCAGGCGGTCGTTGATGATGTCCAGCGGGCTCTCCCCCGCCGCGAGCGCAAGGTCGAGGTCACCCTCGAGGCCCTGGCGCTCACCGTCGATGATGCGGCGCGACAGCCTCTCCCCCAGCGGTAGCGACGCGAGCTCGGCGGCCCGGTCGGCGCGCACCGAGGCAGCGTCTACGCCCTCGAACATGTCGAGCAGCGCCGAGAGCGGGTCGTACGTCAGGTTGCCGGCGTCGTCGTACCTGCGCCGGTCGTAGACGAGGTCGAGCGCCACCTGCCGCTGGTCGTCGGGGACCTTCGCGACCGGGACGATGCGCGCGGCGTGCACGATCGCCGAGTCGAGGCCCGCCTTGACGGCCTCGTGCAGGAAGACCGAGTTCAGGACGACGCGTGCGGCGGGGTTGAGGCCGAACGAGACGTTGGAGACCCCGAGCGTCGTCTGCACCTGCGGGTAGCGCTCCTTGAGCGCGCGGATCGCGTTCAGCGTCTCGAGCCCGTCGCGGCGCGTCTCCTCCTGCCCGGTCGCGATCGGGAACGTGAGGGTGTCCATGATGATGTCCTCGACACGCATCCCCCAGTCGCGGACGAGGTCGTCGATCAGCCGCGACGCGATCGCCACCTTGTGGTCGCACGTGCGGGCTTGCCCCTGCTCGTCGATGGCCATCACGACCACGGCCGCACCGTGCTCGCGCACCGTCGTCATGGTGCGGTGGAAGCGGCTCTCGGGTCCCGTGCCGTCCTCGTAGTTCACCGAGTTGACGACGCTGCGACCGCCGACGAGCTCGAGTCCCGCCTCGATGACGGCCGGCTCGGTCGAGTCGATGACGAGCGGGAGGGTCGAGCTCGTCGAGAGCCGCCCGACGACGGCCTTGATGTCCTCGACGCCGTCGCGGCCGACGTAGTCGATGCAGACGTCGAGCAGGTGGGCCCCGTCACGGGTCTGGTCGCGGGCGATCTCGACGACCGCCTCCCAGTCGGCGGCGAGCATGGCCTCCTTGAACGCCTTCGACCCGTTCGCGTTGGTGCGCTCGCCGATCGAGAGGAAGCTCGCGTCCTGCTGGAACGGGACGTGCGAGTAGAGGCTCGCGACCCCGGGCTCCGGGCGTGGACGCCGGGGGGCGAGCGCGCGTCCACGGACGCGGTCGACGACCTGCCGCAGGTGTTCGGGCGTCGTCCCGCAGCATCCGCCGACGAGCGACAGCCCGAACTCGGACGTGAACGCGTCGTGGGCGTCGGCGAGCTCGGACGGCGTCAGCGGGTAGTACGCGCCGCCCTTGGCGAGCTGGGGCAGGCCGGCGTTGGGCATCGCCGTCACCGGCACGCGTGCGTGCCGCGACAGGTGCCGCAGGTGCTCGCTCATCTCCGTCGGTCCGGTGGCGCAGTTGAGCCCGATGGCGTCGATGCCCAGGGCCTCCAACGCCGTCAGGGCCGCGCCGATCTCGCTGCCCAGCAGCATAGTCCCGGTCGTCTCGACCGTGACCTGGACGATGACGGGGACCTGCTGGCCGGCTGCCGTCATCGCGCGCTGCGCGCCGACGACCGCGGCCTTGGCCTGCAGCAGGTCCTGGCTGGTCTCGACGAGCAGCGCGTCGGTGCCGCCCTCGAGCAGTCCCCTGACCTGCTCGGCGTAGGCGTCCCGCAGCGCGGAGTACGGCGCGTGGCCCAGGCTCGGCAGCTTGGTACCGGGGCCCATCGAGCCGAGCACCCACCGTTCGTGGCCCGGCGTCGAGGCGGCGTCCGCCGCGCGCCGGGCGATCTGCGCGCCGGCCAGGGCCAGCTCGTGGATGCGGTCGCTGATCCCGTACTCGCCGAGGTTCGGCAGGTTCGCACCGAACGTGTTCGTCTCGATGCAGTCGACGCCCACGTCGAGGTACGCGGCGTGCACGGACTCCACGACGTCCGGGCGGGTGACGTTGAGAATCTCGTTGCAGCCCTCGTGGCCCTCGAAGTCGGCCAGGGACGGGTCGGCGTCCTGCAGCATGGTGCCCATCGCGCCGTCGGCGACCAGGACGCGGGAGGTCAGTGCCGTCAGGAAGTCCGGCGCGGCCTGGGGGTCCGGCGAAGTCTGGGAGTTCGGTGCGGACCCGTGGTCTGCGGTGCCGGTGCTCATCGAGCGGCTGCTCATCGAGGTGTCGCCTTCGCGGGTCGGGGAACGGTGTCGGCGCACGCTGGCGCCACAGGGGTTGCGCGCGGATGCGCGCGGCGAGTCTAGGCGTCCGGTCCGGTCCGCTCCGCCGCCCGACCGTAGGCTGGGTCGGCGTCGGCAGGCGGTCGCCTGCGCAGAACGCACGAGGAGGTCTGGTGAGCGAGCTGTCGGCGGTACCCACGCTGCGGGACCCGGTCGTCCTGGCCGCGTTCGAGGGGTGGAACGACGCGGGCGAGGCCGCGAGCGGCGCCGTGGCCCACCTGGACCGGGTGTGGGGCGGGCAGCCGCTCGTCGCCCTCGACCCCGAGCTCTACCACGACTTCCAGGTGAACCGTCCGGTCGTCAACTTCACCGACGACGGGCGGCGGCGCATCACGTGGCCCACCACGCGCATCAGCTGGGCGAGCCCACCGGGCTCGCGCCGCGACGTCGTCCTCGTCCGCGGGATCGAACCGTCCATGCGCTGGCGCACCTACACCGAGGAGGTCCTCGGGCACGCTACGAGGCTCGGCGCGGCCACGCTGGTCACCCTCGGAGCCCTGCTGGCCGACGTCCCGCACACGCGTCCGATCCCGATCTCCTCCACGACCGACGACTCCGAGCTGCTGACCCGCCTCGCGCTGGAGCAGTCGCGCTACGAGGGTCCGACCGGGATCCTCGGCGTGCTGCAGGAGGCGGCCACCCGCTCCGGCCTGCCCGCGCTGTCGCTGTGGGCGGCGGTCCCGCACTACGTGGGTCAGTCCCCCTCACCGAAGGCGGTGCTCGCGCTGCTGGGCCGGGTCGAGGACCTGCTCGAGGTCCCCGTCCCGCTGGAGGACCTCACCGCGGAGGCGGAGGCCTGGGAGCACGGTGTTGACGAGCTCGCCGGCGAGGACGAGGAGATCGGCGAGTACGTGCGCCAGCTCGAGCAGGCCAAGGACACCACCGACCTGCCCGAGGCCTCCGGCGAGGCGATCGCCCGCGAGTTCGAGCGCTACCTGCGCCGCCGCGGCGACGGAGGGCACCAGCGCCCCACCGGCTGACCGGCTGACCGGTCACGAGTTCCTTGATCACCGACGGGGAGTTCCTTGATCACCGACGGGGAGTTCCTTGATCACCAGCAGCGAGTTCCTTGATCACCGACGGGGAGTTCCTTGATCGGCTCGGGGAGACGCCTCCCCCCGCGATCAAGGAACTCGTGACATGGCAGCGCCTGGGCGGCCCGGTCCCCACCAGTGGACAGGGGTCTACAGGCGGACACCGAGCAGGGCGCTGACGGCCCGGGAGACGACGCCCGGTGCGCCCTCGACGTCCCCGCCGCTGGTGGCCTGCTCGTGCGCCCAGCGGTCGACGGCGTCGAGGGCGCCGGGTGCGTCGAGGTCGTCGGCCAGCCGCTCGCGGACGCCGGACAGGGCGGCCGCCGCGTCCGGGCCCCCGTTGCGCGACACCGCGTCGCGCCACCGGTGCAGGCGCTGCTCCGCGTCCGCCAGCCCCTGCGCCGTCCACGACCAGTCGTCGCGGTAGTGGTGCGCGAGCAGCGCCAGACGGATCGCCATCGGGTCGACCCCGTCGGCGCGCAGCCGTGAGACCAGCACCAGGTTCCCCTTGGACTTGCTCATCTTCTCGCCGTCCAGGCCCACCATGCCGGCGTGGGCGTAGGTGCGGGCGTAGGGCGCCGCGCCTTCGAGGACGTGCGCGTGGGACGCCCCCATCTCGTGGTGCGGGAAGGCGAGGTCCGACCCGCCGCCCTGCACGTCGAAGGGCCGCGGCAGGTGCTCGCGGGCGATGGCGACGCACTCGATGTGCCAGCCCGGGCGGCCCGCGCCGAGAGCGCCGCCGTCCCACGACGGTTCCCCGGGCCGCTCCACCCGCCACATCAGGGCGTCGAGGGGGTTCCGCTTGCCGGCGCGGTCCGGATCCCCTCCGCGCTCGGTGAACAGCGCCCGCATCCGGTCGGCGCCCAGGTTCGCGACGCCCCCGAAGAGCGTGTCGCTGGTGACGTCGAAGTAGACGTCGCCGTCCGGCTGGCCGTCGCCGCGGACGCGGTAGGCCGCGCCGGCGTCCAGCAGCGCCGTGACGGCGTCGACGACGAGGCCGATGGTCTCGGTGGCGCCGAGGTACACCTGCGGGGGCAGCACCGCCAGTGCCGCCATGTCCTCGCCGTACAAGGCGCTCTCGCGGGCCGCGAGGTCGCGCCAGTCGATGCCCGTCGCCGTCGCCCGCTCCAGCAGCGGGTCGTCGACGTCGGTGACGTTCTGCACGTAACGGACCTCGTGGCCGGCGTCCACCCAGGCGCGCTGGAGCAGGTCGAAGGCCAGGTAGGTCGCCGCGTGACCCATATGCGTGGCGTCGTAGGGGGTGATGCCGCAGACGTACAGCCCTGCCACCGGGCCGGGGGAAGTCGCTCGCAGCTCGCCGGTGGCGGTGTCGTGCAGGCGGACCGGCAGTCCCCGTCCCGGGAGCCGCGGGACCTCGGGGGCGGGCCAGGCAATCACGGGCTGGACCCTATCTGTCCGTCCCGGCGTGATCGGTCGGCCCCGGCGCGCCGGGCCTCCGGCTACCGGCGTCGCGACCCCCGGTCCGGCAGGATGTGCGCGGGACGACGGGAGGCGGCGACCATGGGCAGAGGGGGACCCGTGCTCGTCCTCGCGCTCGTCGCTGGCTGCGCGAGCCTTCCCGAGCGTGAGCTGCCCGACGCGAGCGCGAGCGCCGAACAGGTCGTGCAGGCTTTCGTGGCGGCCGTCGACGACCGCGACGTCGCCGCCGTGGAGGCGATGGCGTCCGCGGAGCACGCCGACCTGGTGAGGGACACCTGGTTCGGCATGGACCTGCGCGCCCTGGACGTCGGTGGCTCGGGGCCCCGCTCGACGGCCGGCAGCGAAGCCGAGGGCTACGGGCACGCGGTCTACGTGCCGGTGGACCTGATGGTGTCGGGGGGCGACATCTCGCTGGACGGCCGCACGGCCTGGGGCTACCTGCTCGCCCGTGACGGCCCGGACGAGCGGTGGCTGGTCGTCGACCACGGGATGGGGTGAGGTCAGAACGGTGGCCACGGGATGGCGGGACTCTCCGGGTGCGGCTTGGGGAAGCGTCCGGTCCGCATCAGGCGTCCGACGCGGGCCCTCAGCGCGGCCAGCTCCGCGGCCGAGACCAGCTCGCCGATCCGGCGTCCCGACTCGCCGTCCAGCGCTGTCGTGCACTGCTGCAGCCGGTCCACCGCACACGGCGGCACCGCCCGGCCCGCCCAGCCCCAGAGCACCGTCCGCAGCTTGGGCTCGTCGTGCAGCACCAACCCGTGGTCGATGCCGTACGTCGAACCTCCCGCGCCGCGCAGCACGTGGCCGCCCTTGCGGTCGGCGTTGTTGGCGACGACGTCGAAGACGGCCATCGATGCCAGGGCGTCGTCGTCGCGGTGGACGAGCGATACGGGCTGCCCGTCGCCCCCGTAGGCGTCGAGCACCCGCAGCCATCCCGGCGGCACCCGCCCGGCCGGGACGACGTCGACCAGCCCGGCACCCGGTTCCGCCGCCGATTCGTCGTCGGGGTCCGGGTGGATCCACAGCTGCAGGCTGCCCGGGCCGAAGGGACCCTCGCGGAACACCGTGGGCGGGACGACGTCCCAGCCGCCGGCCTCCGACAGCGCGTACGCCGCCACCTCGCGCCGGCCCAGGGTCGCACCCGGGAAGTCCCAGAGCGGTCGCTCCCCCGCGACCGGCTTGTAGACGCACGCCGACGTGACGCCGTCCAGCGTCACCTCGGCGAAGAGAGTGGCGTTAGAAGCATCGACGATCGCCCCGGCGACCTCGACGTCCCCCCGGGTGAGCAGGTCCAGCGCGAAGGCCGGGTCGAGCTCCGGCGCGAGGTCGGTCACGGAACCCCGGTCAGCGGCGGTAACCGTTGGCCCGCGGGCAGATGTGCCCCTCGGGGTCGAGCGGGTTCGCGCAGAAGGGGCAGGGAGGTCGGCCGGCGGCCACCAGCGCGAGAGCACGCTTGGCGAAGGCCCGGGCACGGGCCCCGGTCAGCGAGACCCGGAGCAGCGTCCGGATGTCGGTGTCGTCCTCGGCGGGGTCGATGCCCTCGAGCTCGGACGCCTCGGACTCCTCCCCGACCTCGAAGCACTCGATGACGACCAGCTCGCGTTCGCCGTCCCAGACCAGGCTCATCGTGCCGACCTTGAACTCCTCCTCGATGGGTGTGTCCATCGGGGCGAGGTCCTCGATATCGGCAGGGGCCACGGCAGGCACGGGCGCGGCGCCGCCGCTGCGTCGGACCACCTCGTCGAGCAGCTCCTCGACCCGTTCGGCCAGCGCCGCGACCTGCTGCTTCTCCAGCGACACGCTGACGACGAGGGGGGCGGCCGCGGCGACCGTCCCGGTCGGGGCACCCCGGGCCTGGAGGAAGACCGTGCGCTGGCCGGCGGGACCGACCGTCCCCGCGACGAAACGGTCCGGCGGGTCGTAGTCGAACACCTGCCGTGACATGCGCCGAACCCTACCCACGGGTCGGCAGCTAGGCCCGCCCGACTCCGCCCGACGACGTCAGGGCGCGACCCCCGCGCCACCGCCAACGGGAGCGTCGGAACTGCGCCTGCGGCGGGACGCCTTCTTCCGGGCCGGCGGGACGAACGGCGTGAGGTCACCGCCGGAGTCGTTGCTGCGCAGCACGAACGGCCGCAGCGGGGTGTAGGTCACCACCGACACCGAGCACGGGTCGACCGCGATCCGCTGGAAGGCGTCGAGGTGCATGCCGAGTGCGTCGGCGAGCAGGGACTTGATGACGTCGCCGTGGGAGAACAACGCCCACACGGCCATGTCGCCGTGCTCGGCCTGCATGCGGGCGTCGTGCTCCCGGACGGCGTCGACGGCGCGGGACTGGACGCCCCGGAGCGTCTCGCCGCCCGGGAAGGAAGCCGCGCTCGGGTGCGCCTGGACGACGGACCACATCGGCTCCTTGGCCAGCACCTTCAACGTCTTGCCGGTCCAGTCCCCGTAGTCGCACTCCGACAGCCTCGGGTCCGCCAGCGGTTCCGGGCGGGGAACGGACGTCGTGCCGCCGACGGCGGCGACCGCCGCAGCTGTCTGCCGGCAGCGCTCGAGGGGGCTGGTCACCAGCGACACCAACGGCAGCACGGACATCCGGGTCGCCAGCGCCGCGGCCTGCGCCCGGCCGGTGTCGTCGAGGTCGACGCCAGGTGTGCGCCCGGCGAGCACCCCGCCGGCGTTCGCCGCCGTCCGTCCGTGGCGCACGAGCAGCAGGGTGGGCACGGGACGCAGCGTAGGCGACCGCCGCGGTCGCCCTGCGCCGCGGTCGCCCTGCGCGGTGGGAGCCCTGCGCGGTGGGAGCCCTACGCGGTGGGAGCCCTGCGCGCGGCCGCGGCGGACGGCGAGCATGATGACGCCGTGATCGTCGACGTCGCCACCTACACCCACGGCCGCCGCCTGGCGTGCGGCGACTACTCCGACGAGCTCGCCGCTCGGCGTGCGGCCGGTGAGGGCTTCATCTGGATCGGCCTGAAGGACCCGACCGCCGCGGAGTTCGAGCAGGTCGCGGCCGAGCTGGGCCTGCACCCGCTCGCCGTCGAGGACGCGGTCAACGGGCACCAGCGCCCGAAGCTGGAGCAGTACCGCGACTCGCTGTTCGTCGTCCTGAAGACGCTGCGGTACATCGAGGCGAGCTCCGACGTCGAGACCGGCGAGATCATGCTCTTCCTCGGCGACAGGTTCGTCGTGACCGTGCGCCAGGGAGAGCTCAGCCCGCTGCGCGACGTCCGGCGGCTGCTGGAAGAGCAGCCGGAGATGCTCGCGCACGGACCCGCCGTCGTCCTGCACGCGGTGATGGACTCCGTCGTCGACACCTACACCGACATCGACGTCGAGCTCGAGCGCGACCTCGACGACATCGAGATCGACGTCTTCGCCGGCGACCGGCACACCGACGCGGCCCGGATATACGCCCTCAAGCGGGAGGTGCTGGAGTTCCGGCGCGCCGCCGGGCCGCTGGTCGAGCCCGCCCGCCGGCTCTGGGAGGAGGACATACGCTTCGTGGACGGCGCCGCCAAGCCCTTCTTCCGCGACGTGCACGACCACGTCCTGCGGGTCGAGGAGCACGTGGCCAGTTACGACCGCCTGCTGACCGACGTCCTATCCGCCCACCTCGCCCAGGTCTCGGTGCAGCAGAACAACGACATGAGGCGGATCTCCGCCTGGGTCGCGATCGCGGCCGTTCCCACGATGGTCGCGGGCGTGTACGGGATGAACTTCGACTACATGCCCGAGCTGGGCTGGCGGTACGGCTACTTCGCCGTCCTGGGTTTGCTCGCCGTGGCGTGCGGCGTCCTGTTCCGCGCCTTCAAGCGGTCGGGTTGGCTGTAGCGCTCAGGAGGGCGGGACGGGCTCCAGCACGCCGGTCACGAGCAGCACCGCGACCACCAGCGCCAGCGCCAGCCGGTAGATCACGAACGGCCGGAAGGTGTGCGTCGCGACGTACCGAAGCAACCACGCGATGACCAGGTAGCCGACGGCGAAGGCCAGCACCGTGGCCAGGGCGATCGGCCCCCACGCAGGCTCCACGGGGTCGTCGCTGATCCTGGCCAGCTGGTAGACGCCCGACCCCAGGACGGCGGGGACCGCCAGCAGGAAGGAGTACCGCGCCGCGGCCTCGCGGGTGTAGCCCATCAGCAGGCCGGCGGCGATCGTGCCTCCCGAGCGCGAGACGCCGGGCACCAGCGCCAGCGCCTGGGCGAGCCCGTAGCCGATGCCGTGCCGCCATGTGAGCCCGTCGAGCGTCCGCTCGTTGCGGGCCCTGGCGTCGGCGACGCCGATCACCACCGAGAAGACCACGAGCATCGTGACGGTCAGCCACAGGTTGCGGACGACGGGCCCCTCGATGACGTCGGCGAAGGCGAAGCCGAGGACGCCGATGGGCAGCGAGCCGACGATCACCAGCCAGCCCATCCGGACGTCGGGGTCGCCGTGGGGCACCTTCCCGGCCAGCGCCAGCACCCAGGCCCGCACGATGCGCGCGATGTCGCGGCGGAAGTAGATCAGCACCGCGGTCTCGGTGCCGAGCTGGGTGATGGCGGTGAACGCCGCGCCGGGGTCGTCGCCGCCGAACGCCTGGCCGATTATCGACAGGTGCGCGCTGGAGGAGATCGGGACGAACTCGGTCAGCCCCTGCACCAGCCCGAGGACCAGCGCCTCGAACCAGCTCACGACAGGCCCTCCGGCGGCGGCGGCCCGCTCACTCCGCCAGCCCGGCCGCGTCGACGGCCTCGGCGACGGTGCGCAGGGTCGCCGTCCGGGCCTCGAGGTCACCGGCGAAGCTGGAGACGGACAGGGTCGTGACCCCGGCCCCGGCGAACGCCTGGAGCCGGTCTCGGATGCGCTCGCGAGGCCCGATCAGCGAGGTGGCGTCGATGAACTGGCGCGGCACGGCCTGTGCAGCCTCGCGGTGCTGGCGCGCCAGGAACAGGTCCTGGACCTGCTTCGCTTCGGCCTCGAAACCCATCCGGCACGCGAGCTGGTTGTAGAAGTTCTGCTCCCGGCTGCCCATTCCACCCACGTACAGCGCCGAGTAGGCACGGATCGGCAGCGCCGCGCGCTCGAGGTCGTAGTCCACCACCACGGGCACGGTCGGGACGACGTCGAAGCCCGCCAGCGGGTCCGCGGCGTCGACGCCTGGTGCCCTCGCCCGGCCGGCACGGACGGAGTCGAGCGAGGCCGTGGAGTGCTCGGGGCTGAAGAAGATCGCCAGCCAGCCATCCGCGATCTCACCCGCCAGCTCGAGGTTCTTGGGGCCGACCGCGGCCAGGTACAGCGGAAGGTGCTCCCGCACCGGGTGCACCGTCAGCCTCAGGGCCTTGCCCGGCCCGCCGGGCAGCGGCAGCGTGATGTGGTCGCCGTCCAGACGCACCGTCTCGCGGGCCAGTGCCATCCGCACGACCTCGACGTACTCACGCGTGCGCGCCAGCGGCCTGTCGAAGCGGACGCCGTGCCACCCCTCGGAGACCTGCGGACCCGACACGCCCAGGCCGAGCCGGAAACGGCCACCGGAGAGGGTGTCGAGCGTCGCCGCGGTCATCGCCGTCATCGCCGCGCTGCGCGCCGGGATCTGCATGACCGCTGCGCCGACGTCGATGCGTTCCGTCTGCGCAGCCACCCACGACAGCACCGTCGGGGCGTCGGAGCCGTACGCCTCCGCGGCCCAGCAGACCGAGTAGCCGATCCGGTCGGCCTCCTGCGCGAGAGCGAGGTTGTCGGCGTCGTTACCGGCACCCCAGTAGCCGAGGTTCAGTCCGAGCCGCATGGTTCCCGACCCTAGTGCGTAGCCTCACCCACCATGGAGCAGCGCTACCTGGGTCGGTCGGGGCTCCGCGTGTCCCGTGTCGGGCTGGGGACGCTCACATGGGGGCGTGACACGGACGAGCACGAGGCAGCGGACCAGCTCCGGGCCTTCTCCGACGCCGGGGGGACCCTGCTGGACACGGCAGCCGGCTACGGGGACGGTGCCAGCGAGGAGCTGCTCGGCTCGTTGCTGGGCGACGTGGTCCAGCGCACCGAGGTCGTGCTGTGCTCGGCGGCCGGCGTGAGCGGCTCACCGGGAGGCACCCGCGACGTCGACGGCTCGCGGCGGGCGCTGCTGGCCGCCCTGGACACGTCGCTGGCGCGGCTGCGCACCGACCACGTCGACCTCTGGCTCGCCCAGGCGTGGGACGGCCGCGTCCCGCTGGAGGAGACGCTGTCGGCACTCGCGCGGGCCGTGGAGTCGGGGCGCGCGCGGTACGTCGGGGTCGCCAACCACCGCGGCTGGCAGCTGGCCCGAGCGGCGACGCTCGCCCAGAGTGGCGGCGTCCCCCTGGTGGCGGACCAGGTGGAGTACTCGCTGCTGGCCCGTGGGGCCGAGCGCGAGGTCGTGCCCGCGGCCGGCGAGGTCGGCGTCGGGGTCCTGGGGTGGTCACCGCTCGGGCGGGGCGTGCTGACGGGCAAGTACCGGGGCGGGACGCCGGCCGACTCGCGCGCCGCCTCCCCGCACTTCGTCGACTTCGTCGAGACCTACCTGCACGACGGCTCGCGCCGGGTCGTGGAATCGGTCGCCACCGCCGCGGACGGGTTGGGTTGCGCGCCCGTCGAGGTGGCCCTGGCCTGGGCCCGGGACGCCGCCGGAATCACCGGCGTGATCGTCGGGGCGCGGACGGCGGCGCAACTGCGCGGGGCGCTCGCGGCGGAGGACCTGGTGCTGCCAGCCGAGATCCGTCAGGCCCTGGACGACGTCTCCGACGACCGCCGGGGCTCGAACTCGTAGTCGTCGTCGGGGCCCAGGTCGGCCGCCTCGTCGTCGTGGTCGCCCTCCACGTCGCTGAGGTCGTCGACGTCCGCCACGGCCCCGCTGCGCCGGCCCTCGCCGTCCGAGTCGTCCGCCTCGTCATCGGAGTCGTCGTCCGCGTCGTCGTCCTCGGAGTCCTCGCGCTCGTCCTCCTGGTCGTCGTACAGCTCGAACGGCGTCACCTCGCCGTGCGCGTCGTAGAGCGCGTCGTCGTAGGTCTCGAAGGCGTCCGCCAGCGTCCGGTAGGCACCCTCGACCGCGGGGTCCCGCTCACTGCGCCGGTTCTCCGACGCCGTGAGGTGGGACTCCAGGGCGGCGACCAGCCGGTCGAGCGCGGCGCGCGGATGGGTGGTCATGCCACGACCGTAGTGGCAGGCGGGCAGAATGGGCAGTGATGGACGACGCCGAACCCCTTCCCCAGCACCCCTCGAGCACCACTGCGGGCCCTCGACCGCAGTTCGAGTTCCGTGTGCTGACGCTGCCCCGCGGCACCGACCGGAACGAGGCCGGCAGGATGCTGACCGAGCACGCGGAGTACGGGCGGTGGGAGCTGGCCAGGGTGCGGCTGTACGTCGGGGGCGCCCGCAAGGTCTGGCTGCGGCGCCGCATCCTGCGTGTCGAGCGGACCGCCTGACGCGTTCCCGGTCCGCTGGTCCCTGAGTCGTCGTCCGGCGCGTCAGACGCGTCGTCGCCGGCCGCGCAGGGCCGAGCCCATCAGGGCGAGCCCGAGACCGGCCGCGGCGACGCGGGAGATCGACGCGCCGGTCATCGCCAGGCTGTCCGCCGCGGCCGACAGGACTGCTGTCTCGCCGTCCCCCCGCCCGGTGTGCCGGCGGTCGTCGCCGGCACAGGAGGTGACCAGGTCCTCGACCACGGCTCCGGCGTTGGTCAGGTCGATCCACACGTCGACGGTCAGCCGCACGACCACTGGGTCCCTGGCCTCGGACGGACCGTCCGGGTCGAGCCGGACGCACGTCTGGGGCGTCCGGGCCAGGAAGGCGTCGCCAGCCATGACGGCTCGCGCCACCTCCGTGCGCCGCACCCCGGGAGCGGAGGCCGGGCGCCGACGCAGGGGTCGCGGAGACGGGCTTCGGGGCAGTGCTCTCACCGGGCGGGGCGGACGGCGGCGCGGGCGCCGGCAGGACCGGGACCGGGGCAGGAGGCAGGGGCGCGACAGGCAGGGGCGCGACAGGCAGCGGGGCCGGTGGCAGCGGGAGGGCACGCGCGTCGTCGACCGCGGGAGCCGTCACCCCCACCGTCGGCGGCACGTCGAGCGGGTCCGACGCGGCCGCACCCGCACCCCCCAGGAGCAGGAGACCGGTCACGGCTGCGGTCCACCCGCTGCGCACGGTCATGGCTGTGCTCCTGTCGAGGTGCTCTGATGGCATCCCTACACCGAGCGCCGACGGCAACGGTCACGCCGCGCCGGCACGCGTCCGGCGCCGGCGCGGGAACACGTGCTCAGCAGGTTCGCAGCAGCCGGTCCAGGACACGGGTGCCGAACTGCAGGGCGTCGGTGGGGACCCGCTCGTCGATCCCGTGAAACATGCCGGCGAAGTCGAGGCCGGCGGGCAGCTGCAGCGGGGCGAACCCGAACCCGCGGATGCCGAGCCGGCTGAACGACTTGTTGTCCGTCCCGCCCGAGAGGCAGTAGGGCAGCACCTTCGCGCCGGGGTCCTCCGCCAGCAGGGCAGCCACCATCGCGTCCGGCAGCGCGCCCTGCATGTCGGTCTGCAGGGCGACGTCGCGGTGCAGCACCTCCACGTCGACCCGCTCACCCGCCAGCTCACGGACCGTGTCCAGGAGCTGATCCTCCTGGCCGTACAGGAAGCGCGTGTCGACCAGGGCGGTCGCCGTCCCCGGGATGACGTTGTGCTTGTAGCCGGCGTCGAGCAGGGTCGGGTTGCTGGTGTTCTGCAGCGTCGCGCCGACCCAGCGAGCGGTCGTCCCCAGCACCTGCGTGAGCTGCTCCGGGTCGTTCGGGTCGAGCGGCCGGCCGATGATCTCGCTGACGCCGTCCAGGAACTCACCGACGGCGGGGGTGACCTCGACCGGCCACTCGTAGCGGCCGATGCGCGCGACCGCCTCGCACAGCCGGGTGACGGCGTTGTCGGTACCCACCTGGCTGCCGTGGCCGGCCCTGCCGTGGGCCACCAGGCGCAGCCACTGGATGCCCTTCTCCGCGGTCTGGAGCAGGTAGCAGCGCTGGCCTTCGACGTCGATCGAGAACCCCCCGACCTCGCTGATGGCCTCGCTCACACCCTCGAACAGGTCCTTGCGGTGCTCGACGAGGTGGTGCCCGCCCTTGAGGCCACCCGCCTCCTCGTCGGCGAGGAACGCGAACACGACGTCGCGCGGGGGCTTGCGTCCCGCGCGGGTCATGTCGCGCAGGACGGCGAGCATCATCGCGTCCATGCCCTTCATGTCCACGGCGCCGCGACCCCACAGGCACCCGTCGAGCTCCTCGCCTGCGAAGGGGTCGACCTGCCAGTCGGAGGCCTGGGCCGGGACGACGTCGAGGTGCCCGTGCACGAGCAGGGCGTCGCGGCCGGGGTCCTCGCCCTCCACCCGCAGGACGACGCTCGCGCGGCCCGGGTCGCTCTCGACGAGCTCACCGGTCAACCCCACCTCGTCGAGCAGCCCCATGACGTGCTCGGCGGCCTGGCGCTCCCCCGGCCCGGAACCGTCGCCGTAGTTGGACGTGTCGATCCGCAGCAGATCACGGCAGAGGTCCACGACCTCTGTCTCGGCGCGCGACGCGCCGCCGTCCGCCGGGCTCGAACCTGTGGGGGCCTGGGGTGTCGGCGTCATGCTCGGCACGCTAGCCGAGGCGGGTCCGGGGCACCCGGGCGCGGGCGGCCAGAACCGTTCTGCGTGCTATCGTCATGCCCGCTCAGGCGGCCCGCGACGGGCCCGCCGGGGCCACCTCGTCCGGGTGGCGGAATGGCAGACGCGCTAGCTTGAGGTGCTAGTGCCCTAACGGGCGTGGGGGTTCAAGTCCCCCTCCGGACACGGTCGGAGCCCTACGTCTCGCACTGCGAAGGCGTAAGGCTGATGCGTGCGCGTAGGGCGGGCTGCTAGCCGATCTTGGCCACGGTCAGGAGCACCGCCGAGTCCTCCAGCGCCTCCAGGCTGTGGCGGCTGTCCGGGATCACGAGGTGGTCCCCGGCGACGCCGTCCCACGAGGTGTCGTCCGTGACGAGGCGTACCCGTCCGCGCAGCACCTGGAGCGTGGCCTCGCCGGGGTTCTCGTGCTCGGCCAGGCTCTGTCCCGCCGTCAGTGCGATCAAGGTCTGTCGCAGGACGTGCTCGTGGCCGCCGAAGACCGTGTGTGCACTGCGCCCGCTCGACGCCTGCGCTGCGGTCTCCAGGTGCTGGCGGACCAGCGCGGTGAGAGAGGTCTTCTGCATGTCGGTGAGTGTCGCAGCCTCGGCGTCCGAACACCCGATCGCGACACGCCGCGATGGTCGCTTCAGACGCGCTGCACACCGGTCGATACTGCGTCAACGCCCACGCACCGGCGCGCGGGCCGACACCGACGGAGCACCGTCATGGACACCTCGATCCACGCAGTCGTCGCAGACGCCACGTGCAGAGCGGCGCACCGCCGCGACCACGGGCACTCCGTGCGCGCGTCCGGCTGCCACCCCCACGCCGTCGAGGTGGTCCACCTCGGCGACCGGGCGTTCGCGATCTGCCACGACTGCGGCGTCGACACCGGGTTCCTCGCCGAGCGGCAGGCCCAGCGCGCGGCCGAGGAGCACCGCCGGTGCACCGCGGTCGACGACGTCCCGCTGCCCCGACCACCGGCGGACTGAGCGCTCGTCAGCCGCTCACCGCGACGTCGTCCGGTCTAGCGTGCTGCCATGACGCGTGAAGTTGACGACGGTGGGACGCCGGTCAACAGCGTCTCGGGACGCCGCGAGAGCGACGACGAACGGCTCGACCGCAACTTCAGCGAGCTGCTGCAGGAGCTGCGCGTCGTCCAGGCCGGTACCCAGATCCTGTTCGCGTTCCTGCTGACCGTCGCCTTCACGCCCTACATCCAGGACGCCGGAGCCTTCGAGCATCGTCTGCTGGCGGCGACCTTGGTGCTGGCTGCGTTGGCGACGAGCCTGCTGATCGCACCGGTCGCCGTGCACCGCACCGTGTTCCAGCGCCACTTGAAGGAGGTGCTGGTCCGGATCAGCTCGCGCCTGGCGACCGGTGGGCTGGGGCTGCTGCTGGCCGCGATGCTGGGTGGCTGCCTGCTCGCGCTCGACGCCCTGCTCTCACGGACCGCCGCGTACGCCATCACCGGCGGCGTCTCCTTGTGGTTCCTCGCCTTCTGGGTGCTGATGCCGTTGCGCCTGCGCCAGCGGGGACACCGCGAGGCGGCGCGGTGATCGGTGATCTCGACTGGGTGCCTGCCCTGACCCGGCCGGACCTGCTGGCCGAGCCCGTCAACCGGGCCCTGCAGTCCTGGGACGCCGCCGCGCGGGTGCACGTCGCCCAGATCGACCCCGACGTCGCGGACACCGCCGAGCTCGTCCGGGTCCACGGCGTCCCGGCTGCCGCCTCGGCCAACTGCGTCGTCGTGGCCGGACGCCGTGACGGGGATCAGCGGGTCGCGGCCTGCGTGGTCCTGGCCACCACGCGGGCCGACGTCAACACCGTCGTGCGCCGGGTGCTCGACGTCCGCAAGGCCTCGTTCCTCGGGATGGACGTCGCCGTCGAGGGCAGCGGCATGGAGTACGGCGGCATCACACCGGTCGGCCTGCCAGCGACGTGGCGACTGCTCGTGGACGCCGACGTGCTCGCGGTCCCGATCGTCGTGATCGGCAGCGGTTCCCGGCGATCGAAGCTGGCCCTGCCTGGCGCTGACCTCGCGGCTTTACCGGGCGCCGAGGTCGTCCCCGGTCTCGGGCGGGCGGCCTCGTGACGGTCTGGAACGACGTCGCCACCTGGTACCAGGTGCAGGAACCCGCCGAGCGGACGTCGTGGCGGACGGCGCTGCGCATGGCCTTGCCCGCCGCGGACGACGTCGTGCTGGACCTGGCGTGCGGCCCCGGGACGGCGGTGCGCGAGATGCGTCGGTCGAGGCTGGGCGACCCCGACCGGTGGGTCGGCATCGACACCTCGCCACGGATGCTTGCTCGCGCCCGCAGCACGGGTCAGGGCGTGGTCCGCGCCGACGTGACGCGGCTCCCGGTCGGTGACGGCGTGGTCGACCTCGCCGTGGCTGGCTGGCTGCTGCACGTGCTGGACTCTCCTGCCCGCCGGGAGTGCCTGCGCGAGGTCGCCCGGGTGCTACGCCCCGGCGGCCGCTGCGTCGTGGTCGTGCCGGCGCCGGCCTCGACCTTGCTCGGCTGCGCCGTCCGCACCGTGACAGCCAGTCTCGTCGGCGGTAGCGGGGCACTGACTGTGCCGCATGACCTCGACGAGTCGATCGACGACGCCGAGCTCGTCGTCCGCCGGGACGTCGTCACCCGAGGCGGCTACACCGCTCGTGTGCTGCTGCTGGCGCGTTCTTGATTCGGACCGCCCAGTCTTCCTGCAGTGAACAGCCCTCAGCTGGTGTCGGGCGGCGGCACGCCGCCACGCTGGAGGCGGAGGGCGAGCTGCTGTCCGTGCTTGCGGGTTCGGGCGATGGCTTCGCGGAGGGTGTTGCGCAGGGGTGTCCGGCCGGGGTCCAGGTGTGCTGGGGGGACGAACCAGGGCAGGCCGTCTCGCATCACGATCGCCCAGTGGCCGAGGTGGATCGTGGTGTGGTGCGGACCGCACAGCAGGACCCCGTTGGCGACGGTGGTGGGGCCGCCGTTCGACCAGAAGATGATGTGGTGCGCGTCGCACCAGCTCGGGGGCCGGTCGCAGCCTGGGAAGGCGCACCCTCCGTCGCGGGCGCCGAGGGCGCGTCGTTGGGCTGCGGTGAAAAGCCGTCCGAGGGTCTGCATCTGCAGGACCGTGCCGTTCGGGTCGAGCAGGATCCGGTCGATGATCGCGTCGCAGGCCAGCCGCCCGAGGGTGGCGTGGCTGATCGGGCCGGTCTGCTCGCAGGTCGCCGACCCCGGCGCCAGCGTCGCTGCGGGTGGCAGTGCCCCGGGTAGCTCGCACGACCCGTTCGGCTCCTGCGGGTCCTCGTCGGGTCTGCCGAAGGCGGTGCCGTCGCCGGCGGTGATGGCGGCGAGCTGGTACGTGTCGGTGTGCACGACGACGCGGGCGGGTTCCCCGGCGCGAACTCCGGCGCCCAGGTTCCCCGATGCCAGGCGCACCATCTCGATCAGCGCATCGTGGCGGCGCTGGCCGGGGGTGCGCAGGTCGTTGACGGTGATCTCGGTCTGCCCGGTCCCGCCCCCACCGTTGCCATAGGTGTCGGCAGGCCCGCGGTGGGGCGCGGAGAGATGGTCGAGCATGCCCTTGAACCCTGCCCCGCCGGCGGGTTCGAGCTGTCCACGAATGATCAGCATCCCGGTGGAGTCGGTCGCGACGTAGACCTCGCGGCGCTGGTCGGCCAGGGCGTCGAAGTGCCTGGCCCGGTCCGGTTCGATGGTGTCCAGCAGGTGCCGGGCCAGGATCTCCATCGCCGGCGGGGCGAAGTCTCTCGCGTTGCCCGTCAACGTGGTGTCGATACGGTCACGCAGCTCGAGCCGGGTCTTGACCGGGATCTGGGCCAGGGCCCGGACCCCGATCCCGGCGTGCTCGGGCGTGATCCGCCCCGCGGTCAGCTCACGACCCAGGGAGGCCAGGTCACCGCCGACCGGGTCCAGGACCCGGGCAGCGCGGAGGTCCGAACGGACCCGCGCAGCCGACAGACGGTGCTGGTCGGCCAGCCACGCGCACGTCTCCGCCACCGCCGGCACGAGGCCGCCGCCCGTGACGTCGTCCGCGTCGTCGGTCGTGGCACCGTCCGCGCCGGTGGCCGTGCACCCCCGGCGGCGGGGAACGTCGCGGTTCGCCGACTCGGCCAGCAGCTTCAGGTAGGCGGCTCGCACCACGGCCTGCAACCGGGTGACCTCGCTGAGCGCGGCGCGGGCCTGCGCGTCCGACAGCGACCAGCACGCCGCCTCGTTGACCAGGCTCAGTCCCTGAACGGCCAGCGCCACGCCCCGCAGCAGATCGTGCTGCGGGTCGACGTCCGAACCAGTTGCCATACGACGAAACTAGTTGCCACCACCGACAGTCCCACCCCAAGAACCTGCCCATAACCGTTGCGAGGCATCACGATCCGGTCACGATCTTCCACACGAATTCCTTGATCACCGCGGGGGCGCGGGGTCCTTGATCACCCCGGGTCAGCGACGGAGTCGCGTGGCCCAGAAGGCGACGGCGGAGGCGGAGGCCACGTTGAGGGAGTCGACGCCGCCGGACATCGGGATCCGCACCACGACGTCCGCGACGGTCACCGACTCGCGCGAGAGCCCGTCGCCCTCGGTGCCGAGCATGATCACGAGCTTGTCGGGAAGGTCGAGCGCGAAGTCGTCGAGGCTCACGGCGTCGTCGGTCAGCGCGAGCGCGGCGACGACGAAACCCTGTGCCTGCAGGTCGACCAGCCCCTGCGGCCACGTCTCCAGGCGCGTCCACGGCACCTGGAACACGGTGCCCATGGAAACGCGCACCGAGCGGCGGTACAGGGGATCGGCGGAGCGTGGTGTCACCAGCACCGCGTCGACACCCATCGCGGCGGCGGCGCGGAACACGGCCCCGAGGTTCGTGTGGTCGACCACGTCCTCCAGGACGGCGACACGGCGCGCGCCGCGCACGACCTGCGCGACCGAGGGCAGCACCGGCCGGTGCATGGCGGCGAGGGCACCACGGTGCAGCTGGAACCCGGTGATGACGCGCAGCACGTCGGAGGACCCCAGGTAGACCGGCACGTCGGCCGACACGGCCGCGGCCAGCAGGTCGGGGCCCTCCTCGAGCCAGCGCGGCGCCATCAGGAACGACCGGGGACGGTGGCCCGCACCCAGGGCGCGGCGGATCACCTTGCTCGACTCGGCGATGTAAAGCCCTTCGGCCGGCTCGCGGCGCCGGCGCAGGGAGACGTCGGTCAGGCCGGTGTACTCGTGGACTCGCCGGTCCGCGGGGTCGTCGATGTGGACGACTAGGTGGTGGCTCACGAGACCAGGATCTGCCAGATCGCGACGACCCCCACGACGACGATCACCCCGCGGAGCAGCCAGCTCGGCAGCCGGCGTCCGACCTTCGCACCGAGCAGCCCACCGGCGCTCGACCCGACGGCGATCAGTCCGACCACGCGCCAGTCGATCCGGTCGAAAGCGACCAGGGCGAACGTCAACGCCGCCACGGAGTTCACGATGAGGGACAGCGTGTTCTTGGCCGCGTTGATGCGCTGGAGGGTCTCCGGCAGCAGGGAGCCAAGCAGACCGACGAGCAGGACCCCTTGCGCGGCACCGAAGTACCCGCCGTAGGTGCCGGCCAGGTACGTGCCGACCAGCAGCACGAGCCGGTGCCCCGGTCCGTCATCCGCGGTGCCCCGCCGCTCCCTGCGTGAGGCCAGCGCCTGCTGCATGCGCGGCTGCACGACGACGAGCACCAGTGAGACCCCGAGCAGTACCGGCACGATGGTGACGAAGGCCTCGGCGGGTAGGACCAGCAGCAACAACGCGCCCGTCACCGCCCCGACGAGCGACATGGGCGCGAGCATCAGCAGACGTCGGCGCTGCCCTACGAGCTCACGGCGGTAGCCCCAGGTCGCGGAGACCCCGCCAGGCACCAGGCCGATGTTGTTGGAGATGTTTGCGATCACGGGTGGGATGCCGAACGCCAGCAGCGTCGGGAAGGTGATGAGGGTGCCCGAGCCGACCACCGCGTTGATGGCGCCCGCGCCGACGCCGGCCGCCAGGATCGCGACCACCTCCACCCAGCCCATCCGGGGGAGGCTAGACCTGGCATCCAGGTGAATGCCGCGCAGGGCACCCGCGCCGCGTTCCAGGCGGACGCCAGGAGTGCCGACACCAGGCGGGTGAGAGCCCTGCCCTGTCGTCGCGGTGCTGTCGCGCTCGTGCTGGCGTCCGCGCTCGCGCTCCCGGCGACGTCGTCCGCCGTCGCCGAGCCCGGAAGCCCAGCCGAAGCAGGCAACCCCACCGACGCAGGTGACCAAGCCGAGTCAGGCAGCCCGGCCGAGCCGGACGCCGGCCAGGCCCGGGAAGCCGCCGAGCGCGGGGCCCGGGAGGTCGACGCGTTGATGGCCGAGCTCGTCGACCGGCTGGAGGCCCAGGCGGCCGCACGACTGGCTGTCGCCGGTAGCGTCAGCGACTCCATCGCCGCCGAGTCCCTCGCGGACGATGCTGGGGCACGGGCGGTCGACGCCCGAGCCCAGCACTCGCGCACCGTCCGGGCGCTCTACACCAGCGGTGGTCCGGTCGCGGTCTTCTCCTCCCTGCTCGATGCCGGCTCCCTGCAGGACCTTGCCGACCGCACCCGTGTCGCGCAGTCGCTGCTGCACGGGGCAGCGCAGGAGTCCGGGCGCGCGACGCGAGAGCACGACCTGGCCCGCGGCGCCTCGGACGAGGGCGCGCAGGCCGCCGACGCCCAGGTCGTCGACGCCGCCGCGGAGGCCCGCGCCACGGACGCCGTCGAGGACACCCTCACCCGCGCCCGGGTGCTGCTCACCGACCTCGACGCCACGGCCGCGCGGACCGAGGCCACGCAGGAGACACGACGCCGGGCCGCGGCGGCAGCGGAGGTCGCGCGGAGTCAGGTCGCCGAGGCCGAGCGTCTCGTCGCGTCGTCGCGCGCGGCAGCAGGTCCGTCCCGCTCGGCAGCAGGTCCGTCCCGCTCCGTGCCTGGCAGCGACATTCCCGCCGCGTTCAGGGTGCTGTACGTCGAGGCCGCCCAGCGCTGCCCGGGGATGCGGTGGAGCCAGCTGGCCGCGGTGGGCCAAGTCGAGACCCGTCACGGCCGCAACAACGGCCCGTCGTCGGCCGGCGCGCAGGGTCCCATGCAGTTCATGCCGCGCACTTTCGCGGCGTACGGCGTCGACGGGGACGGCGACGGGGTGGCCGACCCGTGGAACCCGTCCGACGCCATCCACTCCGCCGCCAACTACCTGTGCGCCAACGGAGCCGGGCGGGGCACACCCGAGGCGGAGCGGCGCTCGCTGCTGCGCTACAACAACGCGGGCTGGTACGTGGACCTGGTGCAGCAGGCCGAGGCCGGGATCCTGGCGGCACCGGGCTGACGCCGGGTCACGCCCTCAGCCGAAGGCGCGCGCCGTCCAGCGGTCGCCGTGCCGCTCGACGGTCAGCGCCATCGAGAAGGTCTCCCCCAGGTTCTGCGCGGTCAGGGTCTGCGCGAGCGGACCCGACGCCACCACCCTGCCGCCGCGCATCAGCAGCGCGTGGGTGAACCCGGGCGGGATCTCCTCCACGTGGTGCGTCACCAGCACCATGGCCGGCGCGTCTGGATCCGCGGCCAGCTCGCCGAGCCGGTGCACGAGGTCCTCGCGCCCGCCGAGGTCCAGACCTGCAGCGGGCTCGTCCAGGAGCATCAGCTCGGGGTCGGTCATCAGCGCGCGGGCGATCTGCACCCGCTTGCGCTCACCCTCGGACAGCGTCCCAAACCTGCGGGCCGCCAGCTCGGCGACCCCGAGGGCGCCCAGCAGCTCCACGGCCCGGGTGTGGTCGAGGTCGTCGTAGTCCTCGCGCCAGCGGCCGACGACCCCGTACGAGGCGGTGACGACGACGTCGGCGACCCGCTCGTCAGGGGGAACGCGTTCGGCGAGAGCCGCGCTGGCCAGCCCGATCCGGGGCCGTAGCTCGAACACGTCCACCGCACCAAGCACCTCGCCCAGGACGCCGGCCACGCCGCGCGTCGGGTGCATCCGGCCGGCGGCCACCTGGAGCAGCGTGGTCTTGCCGGCACCGTTGGGCCCCAGCACGACCCACCGCTCGCCCTCGGCGACGGACCAGTCGATCTCGTCGATCAGCGCCGACCCGTCGCGCACGACGCTGACCCCGGCCAGCTCCAGCACGTCGCTGATGGCTCCTCCTTCGTCGTCGCCCCGAGCGTCGTCCCACCCTGTCGGGCACGCTCGCCCACGACACGACCCTAAGGGGCGCCTACGCTGGGTCGGTGCTCGACGTGCCGCGCTCCGTGCGCCTCGCCGCCTGGGGCACCGCCGTCCTGTTGGGCGAGGTGCCCGTCAAGATGGCCGTCCGGGCGGTCACCGGCGATGACGAGCCCCACGAGGTCGGTGGCGACGCAGCACCCGCCGGTGTCCTGGACCTTCCGACGTTCCTCACCTTGCTGACGGAGCGCGCCACCTCCGTGCGCGTGGTGCTGCCCGCACCAGGGGACCTGCTGGGCCTGCCCGGGCCGGCCGCCTTCAACACCGACGCCACCGAGGTCGGCGAGGGCGTCGTCACCGACACCAGGGACCCGGCGTCCGCCCTCGGCCTGGTGCCGGCCGTCACCGAGTTCGGGTCCGTGTGGGAACCGGGGGCGATGGTGACCTGGCACGCGCACCAGGTGGAGTCCCGCCGCGTCACCGACTGGGGCAGCCTCGCCGAGGCCGAGCGGGCGCTGCGGCAAGCGCTGACCCAGTCCACCGAGGCCCTGGCCTCGCTCGACGTGGCGCGCTGGCGCGAGGACGCCGCCGACCGGATCGCCGCCGTCCGCGACGGTGGCCTGCCCCGCGACGCCGTGCCGCCGAGCACCGACCAGCGGGCCGTCCGTGTGCTTGCGACGGCAGCGCGGGTCAGAGCCATCGTGGCGCTCGCGTCCGAGGACGACGGGGCCGCGATCAGTGGCTGGGAGGCGGCGCAGCGGAGCCAGGCGCTCGCCGGTGTCGACGGGGTCGCTCGCCGCGCCATGGCAGCAGCGGTCGACGCCACCTTGATCCCCTCCCGCTGACGGAGAGCGTCCTCGTGCTCCAGGACCACGGCGACGTACCGCGACATCCCGCAACAGCTCCGGCAGCTCGTAGCGCCCTGAACCCGCATGAGCCACGTGGGTCGTCGGCGCCCGGACCCGGCGAGGGAAAGGAGATGGCGTCAGGCCAGCGCGGCGCGGTACACGGCCAGCGTCTGCTCCGCGATCGTGTCCCACGAGAACTCCTCGACGGCGCGACGGCGTCCGGCCTCGCCGCGACGCCGGGCCTCCCCCGGGTCGGCGACCGCCGCGGCGAGCACCTCGGCCAGGTCCTGCACGTACCGGCCGGGGTCGACCGGCGTGCCCGTCCCGTCCTGCACCTGCTCGATCGGCACGAGCCACCCCGTCACGCCGTCTTCCACCACCTCCGGGATGCCACCGGTCGCCGTCCCCACGACCGCCGCCCCGCAGGCCATCGCCTCGAGGTTGACGATCCCCAGGGGCTCGTACACCGACGGGCACACGAAGACCGTCGCGTGCGAGAGCACCTGGCACAGCTGCGGTCGGGGCAGGATCTCCTCGACCCACACGACGCCGTCCCGGCGCGCCCGCAGCTCGGCGACCAGGGCGCGCACCTCGTCCATGATCTCGGGGGTGTCCGGGGCGCCGGCGCACAGGACGAGCTGGAGGTCCGGCGGCAACGCCGCGGCAGCCCGGAGCAGGAACGGCAGCCCCTTCTGCCGCGTGATGCGGCCGACGAAGACCACCGACGGCCGCGCGGGGTCGATGCCCAGGCGCTGCGCGACGTCCGTGCCCTCGTCGCGCACCCACGATGCGGCGTCGATGCCGTTGTGGACGACGTGCACGCGCCCGGGGTCGACCTCGGGGTAGGCACGCAGGATGTCCTCGCGCATCCCGGCACTCACCGCGATCACCGCGGCCGCACCGACGTACCCGGTGCGTTCGGCCCAGCTCGACAGGGCGTACCCGCCGCCGAGCTGCTCGGCCTTCCACGGGCGCAGGGGCTCCAGGCTGTGGGCGGTCAGCACGTGCGGGACCCCGTGCAGCAGCCCGGCCAGGTGGCCGGCGAGGTTGGCGTACCAGGTGTGGGAGTGCACCAGCTCGGCCGAACCAGCCGCCCCCGCCATAGCCAGGTCGACGCCGAAGGTGCGCAGCGCAGCGTTGGCACCGGACAGGCCGTCGGAATCGGAGTAGGCGTGCACTCCCGGCTCCTCGCGGGGATCGCCGAAGCAGCGCACGGTGAGGTCGACGTGCGAGCGGAGCACGCGCGCGAGCTCGGCGACGTGGACGCCGGCACCGCCGTAGACGGCCGGCGGGTACTCCCGGGTGAACAACTCGACTCGCACGCAGCGCACGCTAGTGCGTCACGACCGGCTCGCCCATAGGCTGCCGCTCATGGCTGCTCCGAAGGTCCTGGCGATCGTCCTGGCCGGCGGTGAGGGCAAGCGCCTGATGCCCCTGACGGCCGACCGCGCCAAGCCGGCCGTCCCCTTCGGCGGGACGTACCGGCTCATCGACTACGCGTTGTCCAACCTGGTGAACGCTGGCTACCTCAAGATCGTCGTGCTGACGCAGTACAAGTCCCACAGCCTCGACCGGCACGTGACCATGACCTGGCGCATGTCGACGATGCTCGGCAACTACGTGACGCCCGTACCGGCACAGCAGCGGGTCGGCAAGAACTGGTACCTCGGCAGCGCCGACGCGATCTTCCAGAGCCTGAACCTGCTCACCGACGAGCGCCCCGACATCGTCGTGGTGGTCGGCGCGGACAACATCTACCGCATGGACTTCTCCCAGATGGTCGACGCCCACGTCGCCAGCGGTGCCGGCTGCACGGTGGCGGCGATCCGGCAGCCCATCGTTCTCGCCGACCAGTTCGGCGTCATCGAGGCAGATCCGGCCGATCCCCGCCGCATCGCGGCCTTCCTCGAGAAGCCGAAGGACCCCGGCGGCCTGCCCGATGCTCCGGACCAGGTCCTGGCGTCGATGGGCAACTACGTCTTCGACGCCGACGCCCTGGTGGAGGCCGTCACCCGCGACGCTGACACCGAGAGCTCGCGGCACGACATGGGCGGCGACATCGTCCCCGACTTCGTCTCCCGCGGGGCGGCGGGCGTGTACGACTTCAAGGACAACGACGTCCCGGGGTCCACCGCGCGCGACCGCGACTACTGGCGCGACGTCGGGACGCTGGACGCCTACTTCGACGCGCAGATGGACCTCATCTCGGTGCACCCCGTCTTCAACCTCTACAACTTCGAGTGGCCGACGCTGTCGCAGCAGCCGCCGCTGCCGCCGGCGAAGTTCGTCCACGGCTGGCACGGACGCATCGGTCACGCGGTGAACTCGCTCGTATCCCCCGGCGTCGTCGTCTCGGGGGCGACGGTCGAGAACTCGGTCCTGTCCCCCGGCGTCACCGCGCACTCGTGGTCGAGCGTCAGCCAGAGCGTGCTGATGGACGGCGTCCGCGTGGGGCGGCACGCGGTGGTGCGTCGGGCGATCATCGACAAGAACGTGCAGGTCCCGCGGGGTGCGAGGATCGGCATGGACCACGAGGAGGACCTCGCCCGAGGGTTCACCGTCACCGCGTCCGGCATCACCGTCGTCGGCAAGGGCCAGGAGGTACCGGCGTGAGGCCTGTCCTCACGCGGTGACGTCCGCTACTCCTTCACCGCTCCCTCGTTGGTGGTCATGATCTTGCGCTG
>JBBSNO010000001.1:0-37633 GCA_038232615.1 Actinomycetales bacterium | reverse complement strand
TGGGTCTGGTGCTGGAGCAGTACTGATCGTCGGACCGTTCTGGGGGTGATCCCCCCCAGAACTGTCCGACGATCAGTGGGTACGGCGTGCGGGGCGGGCCTCCCGACCAGCGGCGGCCACGGTCCGTCGGTGGTAGGACTGACCGATGGAGACTCGTCGCCTTGGCCGGCTCGGTCACGACAGCTCGGTGCTGGTGTACGGGGCGGCGGCACTGGCCGAGGTGGACCAGGAGACCGCCGACCGCGCCCTGCAGGAGGCCCTCGACGCGGGCGTGAACCACTTCGACGTCGCCGCGAGCTACGGCGAGGCAGAGCTGCGCCTGGGGCCGTGGGTTCCCGCGGTGCGCGATCGCATCTTCCTCGCCACCAAGACGGGTGAGCGCAGCGCGGACGCGGCCTGGCAGCAGGTCAACGCGTCCCTGGAGCGGCTGCAGACCGACTGCGTCGACCTGCTCCAGCTGCACGCCGTCGGTGACGTGGCCGAGCTCGACCGGGTGACCGGACCGGGCGGTGCGCTGGAGGCGGCCGTGAGGGCGCAGGAGGAAGGGCTCGTCGGCGCGGTCGGTATCACCGGGCACGGGGACGCCGCTGCCGCCACTCACCTGGAGGCGTTGCGTCGCTTCCCCTTTGCCACCGTGCTGACGCCGCTCAACCCCGTGCTGTGGCGCAGCGACCCGTGGCGCGTGGACTACGAGGCGCTCGTCGAGGAGGTCAGTCGCCAGGACGTCGGGCTGATGACCATCAAGGCGGTGGCGCGCCGGAGCTGGCCGGGTGTGCAGACCGGTCAGGAGCGTGGCGACCAGCCCTATGCCACCTGGTACGAGCCGTTCACCGACGACGAGCGGATCCGCGCGGCCGTCTCCTGGGTGCTGGCCCACGAGGAGGTCACCGGCCTCGCGACCGCTGGCGACGTGCGGCTGCTCGCCCCTGTCCTGCGTGCCGAGGCAGACCGGATGCCCGTCGAGCAGGCCGCGGCGCTGCTGGCGCAGGACGACGCCTACAGCTCGCCGTTCATCGCGATGCCGGCGTGACGGACGGTGCCGGCGTCACAGGCGATGCCAGCGTGAGGAGCGGTGCAGGGGTGAGGGTCTGCCCCGGGTCGTGACCAGCGTCGCCGTGTCCTCAGCCGAGGTGCTCCAGCACGACGCGATGCGCCAGTCGCCGTAGCAGCCGCGCGGCGTCCGTCATCCGCAGAGTCGGGTCGGGTTCCACCGCCGAGAGGTCGTGCGCGGCGACGATGCCTGCCGCGCGCAGGGCGGCGCGGTCGACGTCGACCAGGCGCCCGGCGAGCAGCACGGCCGGGACACCCGACGCCAGCGCTCGGCGTGCGACACCCACCGGGGCCTTGCCGCCGAGGCTCTGTGCGTCGAAGCTGCCCTCTCCCGTCACGACGAGGTCGGCGCCCCGCAGCACCGCGTCGAAGCCGATCAGGTCGAGCACGACGTCCACGCCGGGCACCGTTGTCGCGCCCAGGAGCGCCAGCGCCGCGAAGCCCGTGCCGCCGGCCGCCCCCGCCCCGGGGGCGTCCCGGTGGTCGGTGCCCGTCGCGGCTGCGACGACGTCCGCCCACCGGCGCAGGGCCCGGTCCAGCCTGGTGACGTCGTCCGGCGCGGCGCCCTTCTGGGGTCCGAAGACCGCCGCCGCCCCCCGGACGCCGAGGAGCGGGTTGTCGACGTCGCAAGCCAGCACGACACGAGCGCCTTCCAGGCGCGCGTCGAAACCGGCGAGCTCCAGCCGGGCTGCGCCCTCCAGGGCCGCCCCGCCGCCGGGGAGGTCCGCGCCGTCGACGTCCAGGACCCGCCCACCGAGCCCGGCGACCATCCCGGCGCCGCCGTCGTTCGTGGCGCTGCCTCCGATCGCCAGCACGAGGGTCCGCGCACCGGCGTCCAGGGCCAGCCGCAGCAGCTCCCCGGTTCCTCGGGTGTTCGCCGTCAGGGGAGCGCGGGTGCCGCCCGGGAGCCTGTCGAGCCCGGAGGCGGCCGCCAGCTCGACGAGTGCCGTCGAACCGTCGGGGGAGAGGGCGAAGGCGGCTTCCAGGGACTCACCGGTAGGACCGGTCACGGTCACCGTGCGTCGCGTGTACCCGGCGGCCAGCGCTGCCTCGAGGGTGCCTTCCCCGCCGTCCGCGACGGGCAGCTCGACGACCTCGGCGTCCGGGACTGCCTCACGGATGCCGGCGCCGATCGCCTGCGCGGCCCGTGCGGCGGTCAGCGAGCCCTTGAACTTGTCCGGTGCCACGACGACGCGCATGCGGCCCGACGCTAGCCGACTAGGGTCGACGCTGCGCGGGAGACACACGCCCACCGCAGCGACCAGGCAGACGAAGGGCGAACTCTTGGAGACGACCAGCACGGTCGGCCTCGTGGTGAACGAACTGCCCGAGCAGGGCAGGTGAGCGGCCCACCCGGAAGGCACCGCCTGGACACGCCGGACGACGGGGGAGCAGCCGGCCCCTGGAGCGCACTGAGCCACCTGACGTGCCCCCGGTGCGGTGACCGGCACGACGCGCAGGAGCGGCAGAACCTCTGTCGCGCCTGCGGCTCGCCGTTGCTGGCGCGGTACGACCTCGGCTCCGTGACCACCACCCGCGAGCAGGTGGAGCGTCGCCCGTCCGACCTGTGGCGTTACCACGAGCTGCTGCCCGTCTCGGGTCCCGAGCACGTGGTCACGCTGGGCGAGGGCATGACACCGTTGTTCGACCTGCCACGGGTCGCGGCCGAGGTGGGTCTGGAGAGCCTGCTGGTCAAGGACGAGGGCCTCCTGCCGACGGGCTCGTTCAAGGCGCGCGGCGCCGCCGTCGGTGTCTCCAGGGCGCGCGAGCTCGGTGCCTACGCGATGGCGATGCCCACCAACGGCAACGCGGGCGCAGCCTGGGCCACCTACGCGGCGCGGGCGGGGATGCGGATGCTCGTGGCCATGCCGGTCAGCGCGCCGCACATCACCCGCGTCGAGACCGTGGCGGCGGGCGGCGACCTGCGCCTCGTCGACGGTCTGATCTCCGACGCCGGCCGCCTCGTGGCCGCGGCCATCGCCGCGAGCGACGACGACTGGTTCGACGTCGCGACACTCAAGGAGCCGTACCGCATCGAGGGCAAGAAGACGATGGGCTTCGAGATCGCCGAACAGCTCGGCTGGAGGATGCCCGACGTCATCGTGTACCCGACCGGTGGGGGCGTGGGTCTGATCGGGATCCACAAGGCGCTGACCGAGTTGCTCGAGCTGGGCTGGGTCACCGGCCCGATGCCGCGCCTGGTGTCCGTGCAGTCCACCGGGTGCGCACCGATCGTGCGGGCGTTCGAAGCCGGGGCCGACGTCAGCGAGCCCTGGGTGGACGCCCGTACGGTCGCCTTCGGGATCACCGTGCCGAAGGCGCTCGGCGACTTCCTGGTGCTCGACGCGGTGCGCGCGACGGGCGGCACCGCGATCGCCGTCGACGACGCCGACCTGCTGGAGGACGTCGCCCTCGTCGGGCGGCTCGAGGGGCTGTTCCTGTGCCCCGAGGGGGCCGCAACCGTGACCGCCGTCCGCCAGCTCGTGCAGCGGGGCTGGATCGGTCGCACCGAGCAGGTGGTGGTGCTGAACACCGGTGCCGGCCTGATCTACCCCGACACCGTCGGGGTAGACGCGGAGGTCATCCCGAAGGACGGGTCGCTGGCCCTGCGGTGACCTGGCGGGGTCAGCACCCGTCCCCGGCTACACCCGGGTCGGACCGGCTCAGCGACGGCCGCGGCCCCCGCCCATCGACATGCCCACGGCGCCGCCGGAGCTGGTCGAGTAGACCGTGCCGCCCCGGCGTCCGCCACCGGTCTGCGGCTTGGACCTCGGGGACCCGGACTTCGCAGCCACGGACTTCTGTCCGCCGGAACGCTGCTGACCCGCCTTCGGCGCGCTGCCGGAACGGGTCCTGCCACGACCGGACCCGCCGGCGCGGGCACCGGCACGAGCCGGCTGAGCCGGGACGACAGGTGCCGGGACGACGTGGTCGGCGACATGACCGATCAGCGCCGCCACGGCCGGGGCACCCGGAGCGGCCGTGGTACGGGTGGGCTTGATGCCGGCCTGACGGGTGAGGGTCGCGACGTCGGAACGCTGCTCGGGCAGCATCACGGTGACGACGTCGCCCCCGGAGCCGGCGCGTGCGGTGCGACCGGAGCGGTGCAGGTACGCCTTGTGCTCGGTGGGCGGGTCGACGTGCACGACCAGCTCGATGTCGTCGACGTGGATACCGCGCGCGGCGATGTCGGTGGCCACCAGGACCCGGACCTCACCACCGGAGAAGGCGGCCAGGTTCCGCTCACGCGCGTTCTGGGACAGGTTGCCGTGAAGGTCGACCGCCGGGATACCCGCCGCCGTCAGCTGCTTGGCGAGCTTCTTGGCGCCGTGCTTGGTGCGCGTGAAGAGCAGCCGGCGTCCGGTACCCGACGCCAGCTCCCGGACGACGGCGGACTTGGCGCCGACGTCGGACACGGCGAGGACGTGGTGCGTCATCTCCGTGACGGGCGAGGCAGCCGAGTCGACAGCGTGCGTGAGCGGGTTGCTCAGGTAGCGGCGCACCAGGACGTCGACACCGTTGTCGAGGGTGGCCGAGAACAGCATCCGCTGGCCGCCCTTGGGGGTGGAGTCCAGCAGGCGCTTCACGCCCGGGAGGAAGCCGAGGTCGGCCATGTGGTCGGCCTCGTCGAGCACGGTGACATCGACCGCGCCGAGGTCGCACAGGCGCTGGCCGATGAGGTCCTCGAGCCGGCCTGGGCAGGCGATCAGGACGTCGACGCCGGCAGCGAGCGCCTTCGCCTGGGGGTTCTGGCCGACCCCGCCGAAGACGGTCGTGACCCTCAGCCCAGCGGCGGTGGCCAGCGGGGTGACGGTGGCGGCGATCTGCGACGCCAGCTCGCGGGTCGGGGCCAGCACCAGGGAGCGCGGCCGCTTGGGGTTGCGCGGCGTGCGGCTGGCGGCGAGGCGCGCCACCAGGGGTAGCGCGAAGGCCAGGGTCTTGCCGGAGCCCGTGCGTCCGCGGCCGAGGACGTCGCGGCCCTGCAGCGTGTCGGGCAGCGTCGCCGTCTGGATGGGGAACGCGGTGGTCATGCCGCCCGCGGCCAGGGCGTCCACCAGGATCTGGGGAACGCCGAGCGCGGCGAACGTGGGCGTGGGGCCGGTAGTTGTCGAGCTGCGCGGGGCAGCCGTGGTCGAGCTGGGAACTGTGGACACAGAGATCTTGGCGCCTTTCATGGCGGTGGTCGGAGCGGTCGCCGTTGGATCGGCAAGCACTCCGCGGCAGCAGATCGCTGGAATCAGCGACAGCGCCGGTGCGGGTGCAGGTGCTCCACGACGTCGGGTGCGCCTGGTTCGGCGCTCTCCCTGGGCACAAGCATGCCCTACTGGTGATCATTCCTTTGCATCGCCCGCCGTTCGCGGGCCCCGCCGTGCTCAGGCACGATGGCGTCATGGCGGCGGGACTCGACGACCCAGAGCCGTCGGTCGACCTCTCGACCCTCGCCGACCTCGTCGCTGCCGGCGGTGTGGTGGTGCTCTCGGGCGCGGGGATCTCGACCGAGTCGGGGATCCCCGACTACCGCGGCCCTACCGGCTCGCGCCGCACCGTGACGCCGATGACCTACGGGGAGTTCACGACCGACACGGTGGCACGTCGGCGCTACTGGGCCCGTAGTCACCTGGGGTGGCGTCACATCGCCCTGGCCACGCCGAACGCCGGCCATGAGGCCGTGGCGAGGCTCCAGCGGGCGGGCCACCTCGCTGGCCTGATCACCCAGAACGTGGACGGGCTCCACCAGGCCGCAGGCGCCGCCGACGTGGTGGAGCTGCACGGAAACCTCGAGCGGGTCGTCTGCCTGAACTGCGGCGACCTGTCGCCACGGCAGTGGCTGGACGAGCGGCTCCGGGAGGCGAACCCGGGCTTCGACGCCGACGTCACCCGCGTGAACCCAGATGGTGACGCCGACCTGCCCGATGCCGCGGTGGAGGGTTTCCGCACTGTGCCCTGCGCCGTCTGCGGCGGCGGTCCCCTCAAGCCGGACGTCGTGTTCTTCGGCGAGAACGTGCCCAAGCCTCGCGTGCAGCACTGCTACGACCTCGTCGACGCAGGACGGTCGCTGCTCGTGCTCGGCTCGTCGTTGACGGTGATGTCGGGGTACCGGTTCGTGCGTCACGCGTACAAGCACGGCAAGCCGGTCGCGATCGTCAACACGGGGCCGACGCGCGGGGACGAGAAGGCGTCCCTGCGTCTCGACGCCGCGCTCGGTGTGGTGCTGCCCGCGCTGGCCGCGCACCTGGGGACGCCGGGGCGTTGATCCGTGGACGACGCCCCGTGGGGTGGCCGAGCCTCGTGGGGTGCCACCTGCGTCGGCGAGGCGAGGCCGGTACCACCGCATACGTTCTCGCCGCGTACGTCTACGGCGGAACAACCTTGCTGGTGCGCTGGCTTCGTCAACCGTCAGGGTCGTCCGTCGTGCCGGGCTGCAGGTCGAGGTGGAGTTGCTGGGCATCACGCCTTGTTTCGGCGATGGCTTGATGGACCGAGTTGCGCACCGGTCTCCGGGTGGGGTCGAGGTGTCGGGGTGGGACGAACCAGGGGAAGCCGTCGCGCATCGTGATCTTCCAGTGACCGAGGTGGATCTCGGTGTGGTGCGGGCCACAGAGCAAGACCCCGTTCTCGACGGTGGTCGGGCCGCCGTCGCAGGAGAAGATCACGTGGTGCGCGTCGCACCAGGACGGGGGACGGTCACAGCCAGGGAAGGCGCACCCTCCGTCGCGGGCGCCGAGCGCGTGGCGCTGGGCGGCGGTGAAGAAGCGGCCCAGGCTGGTCAGCTCGAGCACTCGGCCTGACTCGTTGAGGACGATCCGGTCGATGACCGCGTCGCACAACAACAGCGCCAGGGTGCCGGGCGTCAGCGGTCCGGTCTGCTCGCAGGACGCGGCTCCGGCCGGCTGGCGGGACGCCGACCCGCCGGGGTCGCCGTCTCCGGGTTCATCGCCGAGCCGGCGGGCGGCTGCGCGCGCTGCGTCGGCGACCTGATCGGGGGAGGTGTGGACCACCACGCGAGGCGGCTCACCAGCCCGGACGCTGCCGTGCAGGGCACCCGCGGCGGCGCGGGTCATCTCGGCAAGGGCATCGTGGCGGCGTTGAGCGGGCGTGCGCAGGTCGTTGATTGTCAGCGCCGTCTGCGCGCCCTCTCCGCCGCCGGTCTCGACGGGGCCGCGGTGCGGGGCGGACAGGTGGTCCAGGACCGCCTTGAGCTGCGCCGTGGTCGCGGCGTCGAGCTGGCCGCGCAGGACACCCATACCGGTGGAATCGATCCCCAGGTGCACCTCGCGGCGCAGGTGGGCCTCGGTGTCGACATGGTCGGCCCGGTCCGGGACGACGGTCGCCAGCAGGTGCCGACCCAGCATGGTGGTGGTGGCGGGGTCGAACGTGGCAGCGTGCCCGGTCAGGAGGTCGTCGACGTCGGCGCGCCGCTCCCGCAGGAGCTTCGCGGGCAGGCCCCGCAGCGCGCGGACCGCGACGGACGCGTGCTCGGCCGTGACCTTCCCCCCCGCCAGCTCGGTGCCCATCGCGCGGAGCACCCCGATGTCGGGGTCCAACGCCCTCGCCTCCCGCAGGTCGGCCCGGACCTTGCCCGCGCTCATCCGCGCCGTGGCAGCCAACCAGGTGCAGGTCTCCGCGCCCTCCCGGTCCGAAAGAGGGGTCGAGCCGCCCGTGGTCGAGGTGCTCGGAAGGTCACGCTCGGACGCGGCCGCGAGCAGGTGCAGGTAGGCGGCTCGGCAACGGGCGCTCAGCGCAGTGACCGTAGCCAGGGCGTCACGGGTCTCGCCGTCCGAGAGGGAGATCCCGCCGGCGCCGGCGAGCACATCGAGACCCTCACCCATCAGTGCGAGGCCGCGCAGCACGTCGTGCTGCGGCGCTTCACCCGAACCTGTTGCCATACAACGAATCTAGCTGTCACTACCGACAACGACCCGCTCCAGAAGGCTCAGACATCGTTGCCACACATCACGAACAGGTCACAATCCAAGAAGGGCGAACAAGCAGCAGATCAAAGCGCTGCGAGAGCCTTGGTGATCCGTTTCTCCGAAACCGGGTACGCCGTCTTGAGGGTGGGCGCGAACAGGCTGACGCGCAGCTCCTCGAGCATCCAGCGGACGGCTACGACGTCCGCGTCAAGGCGCCGTGATGCGGGCAGCGACGCGACGACACGGTCGTGCTCGGCGGCCAGTCGCTGCACGGTGCCCATCAGGTCGCGGTCGCGGACGACGTCCGACGGCAGCCGCTCCAGCCGGACCACGGCGGCCCGCAGGTACCGCAGCAGGTCGGGCAGCCGGGCCGCACCGGCGGCAGTGACGAAGCCGGGGCCGACGAGCCCGTCGACCTGTGCCCGGACGTCGGCCAGTGCGGGCAGCAGCACCAGGCTCGACATCGACGAGACCAGGCTCCCGAGGGTGTGCGCCTGGGTCAGGACGCGGGCGCAGACGGCGACGATGTCGCCCAGCTCGCGCTCGAGCTCGGCCCGGACGACCTCGCGCAGCGTCGCGTAGGCGTCGCCGTCGCGCACCGGGCCCCCGTGGCGGGCCACGACCGCGTCGATCGCCGCCGCCAAGCAGTCCTCCAGCAGCGCCCCGACGCCGCCGTGCGGGTTGCGGGTGAGCGCGAGCTTGTCCGCGTTGCCGAGCCGGTCCACCACCGCGCGCGCCGGGGACCCGACGTCCAGCAGCAGCAGCGCCCGCGTGCCGGCCCGCATGGACCGCGCGGCTTCGCGGCTGTCGGCGAGAACCCGGAGGGCGACACTGCCGCCCTCGTCGACCAGCGTCGGGAAACCCGTCACCACCTGGGCTCCGGCGGCGTGCTCCACCGAGGTGGGCAGCGAACCGACCGACCAGTCCCGCAGCCCGGCGCGTTCCAGGTCAGGCATCGCAGCCGCGACGGCGGTCTGCACCTGCGGTGCCAGCCGGGTCCGCAGCTCCTCCAGGTCCTTGCTCTCGCCGAGCACCGCACCGTCGCCGGACTCGACGCGGAAGGTCATCCGGAGGTGCTCGGGGACGCGCTCGACGTCCCACGCGTCGGAGGGGACCGCGGTCCCGGTCATCCGCTGCAGGGTCGCCCCGAGGGCCGCGGTCATCGGGCCACCCGTCGGGTCGGTCTGCGCCAGCGCGGCGCGCGCCGTGTCCGGCGCCGGCACGAACGACGTGCGGATCCGTTTGGGCAACGACCGGATCAGCGCCGTCGCGAGGTCCTCGCGCAGGCCGGGGACCTGCCAGTCGAAGCCGTGGCTGCGCAGCTGACCGAGCACCGCCAGCGGCACGTGCACGGTGACGCCGTCCGCAGCGGTGCCCGGCTCGAACTGGTACGACAACGTCAGGGTCGTGGGGCCCTGCTGCCACACCAGCGGGAAGTCGGCGTCGTCGACCTCGTCCGCGGCCGAGTCCATCAGCAGCTCGCGCGTGAACGTCAGCAGGTCCGGGTTCTCGCGCCGTGCCTTCTTCCACCAGGCGTCGAAGTGCCGCGCGGACACCACGTCCGGGGGCACTCGCGCGTCGTAGAAGTCGAACAGGGTCTCGTCGTCGACGACGATGTCGCGGCGTCGGGCACGGTGCTCGAGCTCGCCGACCTCCTCCAGCAGCGCCCGGTTGTCGTGGAAGAAGCGGTGATGCGTGCGCCAGTCGCCCTCCACGAGCGCGTGCCTGACGAAGAGCTCGCGCGACATCTCCGGATCGACTGTGCTGTAAGGCACCGAGCGTGAGGCCACCAGCGGCAGGCCGTAGAGCAGCACCTTCTCCGACGCCATCGCCGCGCCCCGCTTGCTGGACCAGTGCGGCTCGCTGTACGAGTGTTTCACCAGGTGGGGTGCCAGGTCCTCTGCCCACCCGGGGTCGATCCGCGCGTTCGTCCCCGCCCAGGTACGCGTGGTCTCGACGAGCTCGCCCGCCATCACCCACGCCGGCGGCTTCTTGAAGAGCGCGGAACCGGGTGAGACGGCGAAACGCAGCCCGCGTGCCCCCATGAACTCGTTCCGGCGGTCGTCCTTGAGGCCGATCTGCGAGAGCAGCCCCGCCAGCAGCGCCTGGTGGATGCGGTCGGCGGCCACCGGCGAGCTCGACAGCTCGATACCCATGCCCTTGACGACCCGGCGCAGCTGCGAGTGCAGGTCCTGCCACTCGCGGATGCGCAGGTAGTGCAGGAACTCGCTCTTGCACAGGCGCCGAAAGGCACTGGAGGACAACGTGTCCTGCTGCTCGCGCAGGTAGTTCCAGAGGTTGAGGTACGAGAGGAAGTCGGACGTCGGGTCGGCGAACCGCTGGTGCATCTGCGTAGCCACCTGCTGCTTGTCGACGGGCCGTTCCCGGGGGTCCTGGATCGACATCGCCGCGACGATGACGAGGATCTCGGCGACGACGCCGCCCGAGCCTGCCTGCAGGACCATCCGCGCGAGCCGGGGGTCGAGCGGCAGCTGGGCGAGCTTGCGCCCCGACGGCGTCAGGCGTCTGCGGGGGTCCGCCTGCGTGGGGTCGAGGGCGCCGAGCTCGTGAAGGAGCGCCACGCCGTCACGGATCGCGCGGTGGTCGGGGGGGTCAACGAACGGGAAGTCGGCGACCTCGCCCAGCCCGAGCGATGCCATCTGCAGGATCACCGAGGCCAGGTGGGTCCGCAGGATCTCCGGGTCGGTGAACTCGGGTCGTGACTCGAAGTCGTCCTGCGTGTACAGCCGGATGCAGATGCCCGCCTCCACACGCCCGCAACGCCCCGCCCGCTGGTTCGCCGACGCCTGGCTCACCGGCTCGATCGGCAGCCGCTGCACCTTCGTGCGCTGGCTGTAGCGCGAGATGCGCGCCGTCCCCGGGTCGACCACGTACCTGATGCCCGGCACCGTCAGCGACGTCTCGGCGACGTTGGTGGCCAGCACGATGCGACGTCCGGAGTGCTGCGCGAACACGCGGTGCTGCTCGGCGGAGGAGAGCCGGGCGTACAGCGGGAGGATCTCGACCGGACGGCGGGGGTCGGTGGTGAGTGGTCGCAACGCGTCCGCAGTGTCACGGATCTCCCGCTCACCAGAGAGGAACACCAGGATGTCGCCAGGACCCTCCGCGCAGAGGTCAGTGACGGCGTCCAGGATGGCCTCGGTCTGGTCGCGTTCGGGTGCCTGCGGCCGGTCCTTGCTGCCCGGCGACGAGAGGTCGACGGCGGGGGAGTAGCGGACCTCGACCGGGTACGTGCGGCCGGACACCTCGACCACCGGGGCGTCGTCGAAGTGCTCCGAGAAGCGCTGGGTGTCGATGGTGGCCGACGTGATGATCAGCTTCAGGTCGGGCCGACGGGGCAGCAGCTGTGCCAGATAGCCGAGGAGGAAGTCGATGTTGAGGCTGCGCTCGTGGGCCTCGTCGATGATAAGCGTGTCGTACCGGGAGAGCGTCCGGTCCCGCTGGATCTCCGCCAGCAGGATCCCGTCGGTCATCACCTTGACCAGTGTGTCCTCGCCCACCTGGTCGTTGAAGCGGACGGCGTACCCGACGACGCCGCCCACCTCGCAGCCGAGCTCCTCCGCGACCCGCTCCGCCACCGCACGCGCGGCGATCCGGCGTGGCTGGGTGTGGCCGATCATGCCCGTGACGCCACGCCCCAGGTCGAGGCAGATCTTGGGCAGCTGGGTCGTCTTGCCCGACCCGGTCTCGCCGGCCACGACCACGACCTGGTTGTCGCGGACGGCCGCCGCGATGTCGTCTCGCCGCTCGGCGATCGGTAGGTCCGGTGGGTACGACACCACCGGCACTGCGGCCCGGCGTCGCTCGACCCGGCCCTCGGCGGCCTGCACCTGCTCGACCAGGCCGGCCAGCGCGGTTTCGCGCCGTCCGGGCTCCCGCTCGCGCCGGAGCCCCTCGAGCCGCCGCCCGAGGCGGTGCGCGTCGCGGCCCATCAGGGCGCCGACGCGCTGCCTCAGGTCGTCGGTCGTCGTGCGGTCCGTCGTCCCCATGGCACCCGCCAGCGTAGGCGAGCCGCTCGGCGTCCCCGGCCAGGCGGCACACGGCGCGAAGTCGCCTCGTCCGCGAGCTGGGACAGATCGAGAGAGCGAGCAAGGGCAAGGTGGCAGTCGCCAGCGCCGGGGGTCCGGCGAGGGACGCGAGCTGTTGTACGCCACCGTCGGGAAGGGCTACACGACGTTCTGGCTCCAGGCTCGCATCCACGGTAACGAGCTGCAGAGCACGCAGGCCGTCCTGCACATCCTGAAGGAGCTGGGCAGCAGCGGCAGCCAGGAGGCCCAGCAGATCCGCGAGGAGCTGACGGTCGTCGTCATCCCGATGTACAACCCGGACGGCTCGGAGGCGAACATCCGGCAGAGCACCACGCCCGCCCGGGTCGACCTGAACCGTGACTGGGAGAACTTCGTGCAGCCGGAGTCGGTGGCGTTCTGGAACCTGTTCGCCGACCTGCAGCCCGAGCTCGGCCTCGACCTGCACCAGATGAGCAGCGCGCCGCGGGTGGAGGGCACGGACGACCTCACCAGTTCCAGATCGGGGCCCGCACGGTCGACCCGTCGCGGCTGCTTCCCTCGCAGTGGACGCTGGCCCGCCAGATGTCGGAGGTCAGCCTCGACGCCCTGGCCGGCTACGGCCAGACCCACGTCGCCCGCTACCCGGACATCGACATCACCAACGCCGTCCTGAGCCGGATGCTCCTCGAAGGAACCGCGCCACAAGGCCAGACCCCCCTCGACCAGGGGACGACGGAGGGCGCGATCTTCTACGAGGTGCGTTCGGTCGGGCAGAAGAGCAACGGCTACCTGTCGAACCTGTTCGCCAGGCCGACCATGGCCGTGCTGACGCCGGCTGCGGACGGCTCGTTGTACTCCAACGACTTCGAGGACTACGACGACCTGCCGTACGCGACCCGCGGGTCCTGCGGCCAGCTCTAGGTCACCGCGGGCGTTCCCGCGGCCTGTCGTCCACAGACAGCCCGTCGCGCCCGCGGCGAGAAGATCTGTGGACGGCGGTGCCTGCGACGCACGGACGGTCCAGCATGGTGCTCCCCGAGGAGAGGAGTCGTCGCCATGGTCGACGACCGCAGGGTGCGAGTGGTCGCGGCACTGCTCGACGCACACGGGACCACCTACGCGGAGCAGGCCGGCATCCGCCTCCGGGACACGCCGTCCCCCTTGTACCGGCTGCTGGTCCTGACCGTGCTGCTGTCGGCCCGCATCTCCTCCGGGCTCGGCGTGGCGGCGGCCCGGGAGCTGTCGAGGTCACGGTTGCGCACCGCCAGGGCGATGGCCGACGCGTCGTGGCGCCAGCGTGTCGAGGCGCTGGGTCGTGCGGGGTACCGCCGTTTCGACGAGCGGGCGGCGACGATGCTGGGTGACGGGGCGCTGGCGGTCGTCGAGAGGTGGGACGGCGACCTGCGGCGGCTGCGGGCCGAGGCTGCCGGCGACGTCAAGACCCTGCGCCGGGCGCTGCAGGACCTGCCGGGCATCGGCCCGCTCGGGTCGGCCGTATTCTGCCGGGAGGTCCAGGGCGTCTGGCCCGAGTTCGCGCCGTTCGTGGACGACCGTGCCGCGTCGGGCGCCCGAGCGCTGGGCCTGCCGGTGTCACCGCGCTCCCTGGCGCAGCTGGTGCCGGCGCAGGACCTGCCCCGCCTGGTGGCTGCGTGCGTGCGGGCCTCGCTCGACGACGACGTCGTGACCTCGGTGCGCTCATCGTCCCGCCACGTCCCCGCGTGACCGTTCGGCGGCCGGCTCGTTGGACAGGTAGCGGGGCCGAACGGCCCCATGGACCTGGAGGTCAGAGAAGTGGCCGGATTTCGTTCTATCGCCCGCCGCAGCGCCGCCCTGGCGACGCTCACGGCCGGCGCCCTCGTCCTGTCCTCCGGCGTCGCCGGCGCGTACGGACCGGACGCCAAGCAGCAGGAGCAGGCAGGGCTACAGGTACCGCTGGTGACCAGTCCCGGCGTCAGGCTGGTGAACACCGTGCCGTACGAGACGGGGATGATCTCCGCGGCCTTCGCCAAGACCGGCCCGTACTTCTACGCATCGAGCCTCGACAGCATCAGCGTCTTCGACACGTCCGACCCGGCGAACCCCGTGCTCACCGGGACCGTCGACAACCTCGTGTTCGAGAACGAGGCGATGACCTACGGCGAACGGCGCACGAAGCGCGACGTGGTCGAGCGGTTCGTCCTCGTCGGTGCCGACCTGTACCAGGCGAGCAGCTCCGACATCCAGCACGTCAACGTCGGTGGTGGCGAGCTGCTCGTGGTCGACGTCACCGACCCGACGAACCCGCACGTCCGCTCGCGCGTGGCCGTGGACAACAGCACGCACACCGTGGCGTGCGTCGACGAGTGGAACTGCAACTACGCCTACAGCGCCGGTGACAACGGTGAGTTCTCGGTGATCGACCTGCGCGACCTGGACGCCCCGGAGGTGGCCGGGACCCACGTGTCCTCGGCAGCGGGCCCGAACGCCACGTTCACCAGGGGCGCCGGCCACGAGTGGAACTTCGACGGCGCCGGCCTGGGGTGGCACACCGGCTCCGGCGGCACCGCCGTGTTCGATGTCCGCAACCCCGCCGCCCCCGTCCCGGTGAACGCGACGGACGAGAACGGCATCGCACCCGGCTGGAACGACTTCATCCACCACAACTCGCTGCGGCCCAACGGCGACAAGTTCAAGGCCGGCGCCGAGCCGAGCCTGAAGAACGGCAACGTCCTGATCGTCACCGAGGAGGACTACTTCAACGACGGCGACGAGGTGATCTGCGAGCGGGCGGGCAGCGTCCAGACCTGGTGGGTCGAGGACCTCAACGGCGAGGACTTCCGGTCCGGTGCCCCCGAGACGCCCGGCAGCGGGACGATCTCGCCGCTCGACGCCTCGAACGTGCCGGCCGAGTTCGGCGGCGGGCTGAGCCTGCCCGCGGGCGCGTTCTGCTCGGCCCACTGGTTCGACTACCACCAGAGCGGCATCATCGCCCAGGGCTTCTACCAGGCAGGTCTGCGCCTGGTCGACATCCGCGACCCGCGCAACATCCAGCAGTACGGGTACGCCACCGGTGGCGGTACCGAGGTGTGGGACGCCTACTTCGTCCCCGAGCGCAACGCCAAGGGTCAGGCGACCGGCAAGAAGACGAACTTCATCTACACCGCCGACCTGGCGCGAGGGATCGACGTCTACCAGGCTGACCTGCCGGGTGAGGACCTCGGTGACACCGGTGCCATCGCCCCGATCCTCGACCGGCCCTCGCCGCTCGAGCTCCGCGCACGCGACATCAGTTCAGGCGTAGGGATCCTGTGAGGACCGGGGTCTCGGCCGGGTCGGGGTCACCGTCCCCCGGCTCGGCCGTGACCGCGACCTGACCGTGGACCGTCGGGTCCACCGCGGCGAACAGCGTGACGTGGGAACGAAACTGCTCGTCCGGGTGGAAGGTCCCCGCCGAGATCCGGCGGGGATCGCCCGCGTCGTCGCCCGGCGCGAGGAACCACAGCTCGTAGAACTCGCCCTTGGGCAGCACCGGTAGGTCATCGCTGTCGAAGCGCACGATGCGCCCGGTCGACGAGCTCGCCCTCCACCGTGGCGGCCCCGGCAGCACCCGCCAGCGCGGCGTCGAACTCCTCCCGACCACGTTCGGTCCCACCGACCCGGTCACCCAGGACGGCGCCACCGGCACCCAGGACGGCGCCACCGGCAACCAGGACGGCGGCGGCAGCGACGGCGGCCAGGGCGACGAGCGTGCGGCGGCCACGGTCCCGCCCGGCGGTCGGCGGCTGGGCAGTGTCCCGACGCGAAAGGTGCTCGTTCGCGAGGCGACGGACCTGCGCCACCCGTGCCGCATCGGGGTTCGCGGGTGAGGGCGCCACGGCGCGTGACAGCGGTTCGATCAGCTCGTCGTCACCGTTCACCGTGCACCTCCTCCAGCAGGCGTCGAAGCCGCACCAGCGCCCTCGACTGGGCCATCCGGACCGCTCCCTCGCGGCGGCCGAGCACCTGGGTGGCTCCGGCCGCGCTCAGTCCGCCGACCAGAGGCAGCTCCAGCACCTCCTGGTCTCCCGGCGCGAGGCGCTCGAACGCCACCCGCAGGGCCTGCTGCTCCTCGCCGTCCAGCAGCTGCTCGAGCGGGCCAGGGTCGGACGAGGCCCGGGACTCGGTGGGCAGCGGGTGCGACCGCGCACCGTCCCGCTTCGCCGGCGGGGACGGCGTCATCGGCATCCACGGCACCAACGCCCGGGAGCTGGTCGGTACCGACGTCAGCAGCGGCTGCCTGCGCCTGACCAACGACGTGATCACGCGGATGGTCGAGGACGTCGGGCTGCCGCTGGGCACGCCGGTCAGCATCAACGCCTAGCATCGCCGGGATGTCCGTCCTCGTCCGTCGCGCCGCCCGCGTCCTGCTCGTCGACGAGCAGGGGCGCGTCCTGCTCCTTCGAGGTTGCGATCCGCACCGACCGGACGGTGGGTCCTGGTGGTTCACCCCTGGCGGGGGCCTGGACGACGGCGAGGACGACGAGGCCGCCGCGCGACGTGAGGTCCGTGAGGAGACCGGCCTCGCCCTGGCCGGCCTCGGGCCGGTGCTCGGGGAGACGGACTCCGACTTCACCTTCATGGGCCGTCGCATCGTGCAGTCCAACGTCTACTACGGGGTGCGGGTCGCGGCCTTCGAACCCGACCCGTCCGGATGGAGCCAGGTCAAGCGCGACAGCGTGCTCGAGCACCGCTGGTGGCCGGCCGACGATCTGCGGGCCACCACCGAGACGGTCTTCCCGCCCACCCTGGCGGACCTGCTGGCGCAGGTCGTCAGACGTCGGCGCTGATCTTCTGGACCGTCTTGTCGGCGTACATGGCGTGGTCGGCCGTCCGCATCAGCATCTCGGCTGCCGAGTCGAGGTCGGCGCCCGGGACGATGCCGGCGATGCCGACACTGACCCTCACCGAGACCACTCCGTCACCCCCTCCAGGGCGTAGAGGCCGTCGGCCACGGACGCGGGAGAGCAGCAGGAGCGAGAGGGCGACGAGGAGCACGTCACCCACGGGGTAGGCGACCGAGATGACCACTGCGAACGGGGTGTCGGCGCCGCCGCGGTAGACCGGGCCGAGCACCGTCGTCCAGGACGCCGTGAAGACCCCGGCCGCGACCAGGGCGCCGTCCATCCCGGCACGCAGCCGCGACGCGGAGGTGATCGCGCGCCCGGCCGTCAGCCAGAGGCCCGCCGCCGCGAGCACGGGGAACCCGAGGAAGCCGGCGTCCGCCAGGGACGGGAAGGGGACGGGGTTGTGCAGGAGCAGCTCGTTGACCGACCAGTGCGCCTGACCCGCCCCCCACGACCCGGCGGACGAGCCCAGCAGCCACCAGGCAGCGCGGGCACGCGTGCGGGCCCGCAGGCCCGTGGCGACGCAGCACCCGGCGGCGAGGAACGCCGCGACCGTCGTGACCACGTTGTCCAGGTTCTGTGCCCGCCCGCGTTATGTGGCCGGTGACGGCCGATGCCAGTGATCTTGGGATCAACGTTCCGCCACCGGCCACATAACGATCAGAGGGAGGACAGCCAGTTGAGCAGCGACTCGTCGGAGCGCCAGACGGGACGAGTGCGGGGTCCCGCCGAAACACCGGGCGGTTCGGTGTTTCGAAGTGCCTCGATCTTTGCTCTGGTGTTGATCTCGGCGTAGCGGTTCGTCGTGGTGAGGTCGGCGTGCCCGAGCCAGCCACGGATGACGTTCACCTCGACGCCGGCCTCGAGCAAGTGCATTGCTGCGGTGTGGCGGAAGATGTGTGGACTGACCCGGCGGTTGGTGCGAGGGTCGTCAAGGTGCCCGGCGTGGCGCCGCACGATCTTGTAGATGCCGAACCGCGTCAGGGCCTCGCCCGTCGCCGAACAGAAGACGGGGGCGTCCATCGGGGGGAGGTTGTTGGACGCGTCGAGCAGCTCGGCCAGCAGTTCCGTTGTCTGGCCCCATAGTGGGCAGGTCCGCCACTTGTCGCCCTTGCCGTGGAGGCGGACTACGCCGGCTTCTCCGAGCTCGAGGTGTCCGGCTCGCAGGTCGGCCACTTCCTGGGCCCGCGCTCCGGTGTTGTAGAGGAACAGGAGCAGGGCGTGGTCTCGCAGTGCGAGGCGACCCGTGCGGGGCAGGTGCCGCAGCAGCGCCTCCACCTCGTCGCGCTCGAGGAAGTGCGTCTGGGCGGGGGCTGCCCGCTTCATCGGGATGGCCGTCACCTGCTGGCAGACGCCGAGCATCTGCGGGTCTCGGCTGGCGATGTAGTCGAACAGGGTGTGCACCACCGCCAGTCGCTGGTTGCGGGTCCGGACATGATTGTGGCGGTCGTCCTCCAGGTGGCGCAGGAAGCCCAGGACCCGCTCGAAGCTCAGGTCCTCGACGGTGAGTTTGGTGATCTTCGTTCTCCTGTCCTGGGCCACGAAGCACAGCAGGAGCCGGATGGTGTCGCGGTAGCTGCGCACCGACGCGGGCCGCAGCCCCTTCACGGTGACCAGGTGGTCGATGAAGAAGGAGTGGACCAGCGGCCCCAGCGGCCGCGTGCCGGTCACGGCTTGGCCTTCGACCATGCCGGCTCGGCGAAGGCTTCGAATCGCCGGTTGGCCTCGACGAGCAGTTCGGGGGTGATGGTCAGGTAGATGGCGGTGGAGGTGGGGTCGACGTGGCCCATGAACGTCGAGAGCTGGTAGAGGCGCGTCGAGGGGTCGAGACCGTCCCGATACCACCGCAGCAGGCACCCGACGGCGAAAGAATGACGCAGGCAGTGAAGATGGGGCGGCTCGACGCCGTCCGGGGCCCGGAAGGCCAGCTCGACGACGAGCCGGTGGAAGGTCTGGCTCGCGCTACCGGGGTGGACGCTGCGCCGACCGTCGAAGCTGAACAGCGGCGCGTCAGGTTCTGGGGTGCCGTCGCTCCTTCGGCGGTCGAGCTGGCGGGCCAGGAGGTTGCCCAGGCGCGGCCCGTGGGGGACCAGGCGGCTCTTGCCGAACTTGCCACCGCGCACGACCAGGAGCTGCCGGTCGACGTCGACGTCGCCCACGCGCAGGCCGCACGCCTCTCCGGCTCTGAGCCCGAGGCCGTAGCAGAGGGCAAAGATGGCGTGGTAGGTCGGCCCGCGATCGGTGGCCCTGGCATTGTCGGGAAGGGCCGCGGCCGCCTCGAGTACCTGGCGGGCGCGGGGGGCGTCGAAGAGGAACGGCAGGCGCCGGGCCGTGTCCCGTCGCCGGGTGCTGCGCAACGGCGACGTATCCAGGCGCTGCTGGGTCACGGCCCAGTCCAGGAAGCAGCCGAGGATCCCGACGAGGTGGTTGAAGCTGCGGGCTCGCTCCCTGGGCCTGGAGGCGACGAACTCATCGAGCAGGCAGGGTGTGAGCTGACCCAGGTCCTGCACCCCGTGCTGGCTGGTAAAGGCCAGGAGCAGACGCAGCGTCGCCTCCTCGGTCAGATACTTGCGGCCGAGGGCCCGCTTGTGGGCCAAGAAGTCGGCGACGGCGGTGACGAGGCTGTCGTTCATGACAGGACCGCCTCACCGTCGCCCAGGGCGACCTCGCGCAACGCCTCGACGGCGACCTTGGCGTAGACCTCGGTCGATCGTGCCGAGCGGTGCCCGACGAAGTCCCCGATCGTCTTCAGGTCGAAGTGCGCATCGACGAGACGCTGCACCGCGCAGTGGCGCAAGGTGTGCGAGCCCGGCCGGGGGACGTCGACACCTGCCTTGAGCAGGTAGTGGCGGGCCCGCGACGACACCCCGGCAGCGCCGATCGGCTGGCGGGGAGCTGTGGCCCGGAAGAACACGTGGCGATCGGCCGTCGCGGGACGTCCGTGTTGGAGATAGTCCAGGATGGCCTCGCCGACCACGGCGGAGAGGGGAAACGCCGTGGAGTGGCCGGCTTTGCGCTCGGGGATCGCCAGGCGCTCACGCTTCCAGTCGATGTCGTCCAGGGTGAGCGCGGCGATCTCGCGGCCGCGCAGGCCGTAGGTGACCAGCAGGAGCAAGATGGCGAAGTCGCGCCTGCCCGCCGCGGTCCTGCGGTCGACCCCGGCCAGGACCCGGTTGACGTCGTCCCAGGAGATGGAACGGGGGATGGTCGAGAGCCGGTAGACCTGCGGCCACCCGACGGCGGCGCTCAGGTCGGTGACCAGGACACCTTCTCGGTGGGCGTAGCGCAGGAACACCCGCAGCACACCAGCACCATCGCGCACCGTGCTCTTGGCCAGCCCCGCGGCGGCGCGCTCGACAACGAAGGCGCTCAGGATCGTCGGGGAGAGCTCCCGGATCGACTCGACACCGATCCTTCGCAGGTATGCCTCAAACCGGTCGAGATGATGGCGGTAGCCAAGCACCGAGGCCGGGCGAAGGCCACGCTCCTCGACCAGGTAGTCGAAGAAGCCAGGGACGACATCGACGAAGGGCTGGGCGTGCTGCGGCCGGCCGCTGGGCTCGAAGCCAGGGAGCACAACCGAGAGCATCTGCTCGACAGGACCCCGGACCTCCTTCGACATCGGCCGCGTCGACCCCGTGCGGGCTCCGTGGCGCCTCACCCGATCGGCCACGAACATCTCGACTTGCGCTGGCAACTCGCCGATCCCGCTCGCCCCTCGCGCACCAGCGAACTCGCCGAACGCGAAGGCGATCGGGACTCGACGCCAGATGCTCTTGGGGCTGTAACCCCGTTCGACCATCCACACCAGGTAGTTCTCGATCTCTGCGGCGATCCAGGACCCGCGGATCCGATCGACCGTCGCCGGCCTGACGAAGTACTCCTCCAACATGGGACAACTTCCTCTCTCCGTGAGGGGTGGAGGAAGCACCATCCATCGAGCGGCGAACGTTATGTGGCCGGTAACGGCCGCGCTTGGCCGTTCATCGCTGCGCGCCAGGGACGTCGACCCCCACGGCCACATAACGCGGGCGGGCACAGAACGTGGAAAATGTGGCGCGCCACATTTTCGGTGAGCACGATCCCCGGAGCACCCGGCGTCCCCAGCAGCACTGCCAGCCCGTAGGCGGCCAGGAGCACCCCGACGACCACTGGCGTCGCCCGGTGCATCCCGGCGCTCACACTGCTCATGCCAGGTGTCATCGGTCCGCGGCGCGACTGGACAGCTGAGCCGGATCGAGAGGTCGGGAGTTTCCCCGCGGAGCTCAGTCGTCCAGCTCGGCGTAGCGCAGACGCGGCAGCGCGAACACCTCACCGAGGGTGCCCCACTGGTCGCGGCCCAGGCGCGAGACCGGGTCGAGCAGGACGGGATCGGGCAGTCCATCGTCCGCCATCACCGAACGCATTACGGCGAGGTGGACCACGCGGCCGAACACCACGGTGCTGCGCCCGAACGAGCGTTCCCCGGCGGCGACGCACTCCAGCGCGACGGGGGAGTCGGCGACCCTGGCGGGCGCCACCAGCCGGCTGGGCTCGGTGGCCAGGCTCGCGCCCTCGAACTCGTCCTGCTCCGGTGGGTAGTCGGCGCCGGTGCGGTTGACGGCGTGCGTCAGGGACCGCGGCGCCAGGTGGACGACGAACTCGCCGGTCGCCCGCACGTTGCGCAACGAGTCCTTGGTGCCGACCGAGGTGAACTGGACGACGGGTGGCTCCGCGGACGCGACGGTGAAGAACGAGTGCGGCGCCAGGTTCGGCACGCCCTGAGCCGATAGCGTCGACACCCAGGCGATCGGGCGGGGGATGACCGTCGCGGTCAGCCAGGGGTAGGTCCTGCCCGGCTCCAGGTCGGCGACGCTGACCTCGACGCGGTCGACGGGCGCGTTCAACGGAGCACCCCGCGGACGCTCGCGTGCCCCTTCAGCAGGTTGCGCGCGATGGTGCGGCGCTGGATCTCGTCGGTGCCCTCGTAGATCCGCAGGAGCCGCAGCTCCCGGTACCAGCGTTCCACCGGCAGCTCGCGGGTGTACCCCATGCCGCCGTGGATCTGCAGGACCCGGTCGACGATCTCGTTGGCCTTGACGCCTCCGTACAGCTTGGCCATGGACTGCGCCTGGCGGGAGTCGAGCCCGGTGTCGACCTGCCAGGCGGCCTGCAGCACCAGCCACCGCAGTGCCTCGATCTCGACGGCGGAGTCGGCGATCATCCACTGGATCGCCTGGCGCTCGGAGATCGGCTCCCCGAACGTCACGCGGTTCTTGGAGGTCTCGATCGCCATCTCCACCAGGCGCTCGCAGGCGCCGAGGGCATGCGCCGGCAACAGGTAGCGACCGCGCCCGATCCACCGCATCGCCAGCTCGAAGCCGTGACCGACCTCGCCCAACACGTTCTCGTGGGGCACCCGGACGTCGGTGAGCTGGAGTGCCGCCGGACCCCACTCGCCCATGGTGTCGATCATCGACGACGTCCAGCCCATGGCGCGGTCGACGAGGAAGCACGTCACGCCGCCGTCCGCGCCCTTCTGCCTGTCGGTGACCGCGAACACCATGGCGAAGTCGGCCTCGTTGCCGCCGGTGATGAACGTCTTCTCGCCGTTGACGACCCAGTCGTCGCCGTCCCGCTCCGCGCGGGTGCGGATGGCCTTCGCGTCCGAGCCAGCGCCGGGCTCGGTAATCGCGAAGCAGGCCTTGCGGTCTCCGGCGATCGTCGGCAGCAGGTAGCGCTCCTGCTGCGCCTCGTTGGCGTCGTACAGGATGTTGTCGGCGTACCCGCCGAACGAGAAGGGGACGAACGATCGCCCGAGCTCAGCCTCGACCAGGGCCGTCACCACGGCCGACAGCCCCATCCCGCCGTACTCCTCGGGCGTCTGGATGCCCCAGAAACCCGACTGCTTCGCCTTGCCGCGCAACGCGTCCAGCGTCTCGGCCGGAAGGCCGCGCTCGCCGCGCCGCTCGCGTTCGAGGACCGCGGGCTCGAGGGGCAGGATCTCCCTGCTGACGAAGGTGCGGACCCAGCTCCGGATCTCGCGCTCCTCGGTGCCCAGCGAGAAGTCCATCAGAGCTTCGCCCCGCCGTCGACGTACAGCGTCTGCCCGGTGACGAACGACGCGTCGTCGGAGACGAGGAAGGCGATCGCGTTCGCGATGTCCTCGGGCTGGCCCACCCGGCGCACGGGCGCGGCGTCGGCGGCGAGCTTGCGGTACTCCTGCGGGTCCATGCCCAGGCGCGCGGCGGTGGCGTCGGTCATGGCCGTGACGATGAAGCCCGGGGCCACGGCGTTGACCGTGACACCGAACGGGCCGAGCTCGATAGCCAGCGTCCGGGTGAAACCCTGCAGGCCCATCTTCGCGGCCGAGTAGTTGGCCTGGCCGCGGTTGCCGAGCGCCGAGACGCTGGAGAGGTTGACGATGCGACCGAACTTCTTCTCCACGAAGTGCTTCTGCGCCGCCTTGCTCATCAGGAACGCTCCACGCAGGTGCACGTTCATGACCGTGTCCCAGTCGTCCTCGGTCAGCTTGAACAGCAGGTTGTCGCGCGTGACGCCGGCGTTGTTGACGAGGATGTCGAGGCTGCCGAGCTCGGCGGCCGTGCGGTCGACCGCTGCCTGGACCGCCTCCGCGTCGCTGACGTCGGCGCCGACGCCGATCGCGCGGGCGCCGGTGGCCGCCAGCTGGTCGGCGGCGGCCGACGCAGCGGCCTCGTCGAGGTCGAGCAGCGCCACGGCTGCGCCGTCCGCCGCCAGCCGACGGGCGGTCGCGGAGCCGATTCCTCCGGCCCCGCCGGTCACCAGGGCCACACGTCCGGTCGGGTCCGCCATCGAGCTCGCTCCTCGGGTCGGTCGTCAGGGTCCGTCCGAACCCTAGACGTCGGCGACGTGGCCCCTCCGACACGGCGGAGGGGTGGCCCGGGCGCCGACGGAGCAGGCCCGTCAGGCTGCGACGGCGAGCGCGAACGGCAGGACGCCGGCCGCGCCGGCGCGGCGTAGCTCGCGGCCGGCGACCGTCATCGTCCAGCGGGAGTCGACCAGGTCGTCGACCAGCAGCACCGGCGCACGGCCCGAGCGACCGAGCGCCTCGGCGAGCTCTTCCGGAACGGCGAGCCGGTCCCACACACCGGCGAGGCGGAAGGCGGAGTTTCCCCCGGGCGACCCGGTCGAACCTCCGTGCCTGACCTCGAGGGAGCCCAGGAGCGGGAGCCGGCCCACCCGCGCGAGGTGCTCGGCCACGCTGGCGACCAGGAGCGGACGGCGGCGCGAGGCCACGCTGACGATGCCGCCGGGACGGGTCTGCCACCCCCAGGCCGCGAGGACGGCGACGCAGGCGTCGAGCACCGCGGTGGGGGCTGCGGCGTCGGGGGAGCCGTCGGCGAGCAGCTCGCGCAGGCGTGGGCCCCAGCCGAGGTCGGTCAGGCGGGCGACCGCCCGTCCGGGGAGCACCTGCTCGCCGGGGCCGATGCGGCCGGAGACGTCGACCCCGAGCCGTGACACCCCGCTGGGCCACTGCGCCCGCGGGTCGACCTCCACCCCGACCCGGCGCAGGTGGGCGCTGGCCTCGTCACGGGCACCCTCGGGGACCTGGTCGGGGTACCAGGCGCCCGCGCACACGTCACAACGGCCGCAGGGCACCGCGGTGTCGTCGTCCAGGTCGCGCTGGAGGAACTCCATCCGGCACGTCACACCCCGGACGTACGCGCGCATCGCCTCGGCCTCCCTCCGGCGCGCCTCGTCGACGCGGGCGTACCGCTCCGCGTCGTAGACCCACGGCACGCCCGTGCTCTGCCACCCGCCTCCCACCCGGCTCACTGCCCCCTCGACGGCCAGCACCTTCAGCAGCAGCTCGAGCCGGGTACGGCGGATGTCGGCGACGGTCTCCAGCGCGACCGTCGACATCGGCTTGCTCGCGGACGCCAACGCGGCGAGGACGGCCTCGGCGTCCTCGCGACGGGGCATCGACGCCGTCGCGAAGTACCGCCACACCGCCTCGTCCTCGACCCCGGGAAGGAGCAGGACATCGGCGCGCTCGACGGCCCGGCCGGCCCGGCCCACCTGCTGGTAGTAGCTGACCGGGGACGACGGCGCACCCAGGTGCACCACGAACCCGAGGTCGGGCTTGTCGAACCCCATGCCCAGGGCCGAGGTGGCGACCAGGGCCTTGACCTCGTTGCCTCGCAACGACTCCTCCGCGGAGCGCCGGTCGGCGTCGTCGGTGCGGCCGGTGTAGGCCAGCACCTGGTGCCCCGCGTCACGCAGGAGCCGGGCCGTGTCCTCGGCCGCGCTGACGGTGAGCGTGTAGACGATGCCGCTGCCGGGCAGGTCGTCCAGGTGCGCCGCGAGCCACGCCAGCCGGTCCGCCACCGACGGCAGCTGGAGCACGCCCAGACGCAGGGAGTCACGACCGAGCGGCCCACGGACCGTCGTCACCTCGACGCCGCCGGCCCCGAGCTGCTCGGCGACGTCGAGAGTCACCCGTGCGTTCGCCGTCGCCGTGGTCGCGAGCACCGGCGTCCCGGCCGTCAGCCGGGCCAGCAGGTCACGGATCCGCCGGTAGTCGGGGCGGAAGTCGTGACCCCAGTCGGAGATGCAGTGGGCCTCGTCGACCACCACCAGCCCGCAGCGTCGCACCAGGTCGGGCAGCACCGTGTCCCGGAAGCGCGGGTTCTCCAGCCGCTCGGGGGAGACGAGCAGGACGTCGACCTCGTCGGCCTCCAGGTCGGCCAGGACGTCACCCCACCGGTCGGCGTTGGACGAGCTGATCTCCGCCGCCCGGACGCCGGCCCGACCGGCCGCGGCCACCTGGTCGCGCATCAGCGCCAGCAGGGGCGACACGAGCAGCGTCGGCCCCGAGCCGGCACGGCGCAGCAACGCCGTCGCGACGAAGTACACCGCCGACTTGCCCCAACCCGTGCGCTGGACCACCAGTGCTCGGCGTCCGTGGTTGACCAGCGCGTCGACCGCTTCCCACTGGCCCTCCCGGAACGCGGTGCCCTCCCGGCCGACCAGGCGGTCGAGCACGGCTTCGGCGTCGGCACGCCCGATCACTGTCGTCGTCATGCGTGCGAGGCTAGGTGGAACCGCTGACAGCTCTCCGGAGTTGCCCCTTCCGACGCCTGCCCCGAGGCTGGGAGACAGACCGGCTCGCCCGCGAGCCGGGACGCACCGCGACAAGGAGTTCACACCGTGGCCGGGTTCCTCAGCAAGATCACCAGGTTCGCGAGCAGCCCCCAGGGCCGCCGCGCCATCGAGAAGGCGCGGGTGAAGGCGGAGCAGATGTCCAAGGACCCCGCTACCCGCGCCAAGATCGACAAGGGCGTCGGCCGAGTGCGCAGCGAGGTCGACAAGCGCCGTGGCGGAGGAGGCGCAGGAGCGACGCCGCCCCCACCGACGCCGCCCCCACCGGCCACGCCCCCGCCGGCCACGCCACCACCGACCACCCCCTCCTCCGGGACGACGCCGCGGCCTCAGTAGCGGGCGCGGCTACGTACGGCGGACGCGCACGTCATCGGACCGTGACGAGGGGGGCTGAGCGTCGCTGCTCAGCGGCCGGAGAGACGCTTCGGCGGGCCCTTGAGGTCGAGGCGGAACCACACGACCTTGCCGTCGAGGGTGGACCGGCTGCCCCAGCTCGTGGCGAGCGCCTGCACCAGCGCGAGACCCCGGCCTCCCTCGTCCTCCGGGGCTGCGTGCCGCAGCCGCGGGACCCGCGTGTCGGCGTCGCCGACCTCCACCCACAACGCTCCCGGCCCGCGGCGCGTGAGGAGCTCCACGGCGTTCCCCGAGGCATAGCGCACCGCGTTCGTCACCAGCTCGGAGACCAGCAGTGCCATCGTCGTGACAAGGTCTTCGGACACGTCCAGACCCCAGGCCGTCAGCGCCTCCTCGACGCTGCGCCGGGCCAGTCCCACCGACGCGGGGACGGCGTCGAGCACCTCGGTGACCACCCCCGACCACACCTCCTGCCGGGCCCGCACGAGCAGCAGCGCGACGTCGTCCCCGAACCCCTCCGGCCCCCCGGCCGGGGCGGCCTCCAGCAGCGTGTCGCAGCGTTCCTCGAGCGTGCCCGTGGCGCCGGCGAGTGCGCCGGCCAGCACCGTCACGGCCGCGCCCAGGTCACCCCCGCGGCGCTCGACCACTCCGTCGGTGTACAGCGCGACGATGGCGCCGTCCGGTAGGTCGATGGTGTGCTCGACGAACTCGACGCCGCCGACGCCCAGCGGCACCGCCGTGCCGGCGTCCACGGCGGTGACGACGCCGTCGACCAGCACGAGCGGTGGCAGGTGGCCGGCGTTCGCGATGTGCAGCGTCGAGCGGCCGGGGTCGTAGACGGCGTAGACGCACGTCACGATCTGGTCCACGCCGAGCCCGGACACGATGGTGTCGAGCTGGGTCAGCAGGTCGCTCGGCGGCGGGTCCTGGATAGCGAGGGTGCGGACGGCGGTGCGCAGCTGGCCCATCACGGCGGCCGCCCTCAGGCCGCGGCCCATCACGTCGCCCACCACGATGGCGACGCGACCGCCCGGCAGCTCGACGACGTCCGCCCAGTCACCCCCGACCTCCGTGCCGACGGTGCCGGGCACGTAGCGCCAGGCCACGTCCAGGCCCTCGACGGGGTCGAGCGACTGGGGCAGGAGGCTGCGCTGCAGGGCGACGGCGACCTCGCGCTGCTCGGCGAACCGGAGCGCGTTGGCGATGGAGACGGCCGCCCGGTCGATGATGTCCTGTGCGAGGCGGACGTCGTCCTCGGCGTAGTGACGGCCGCTGCCCGAGCAGGCCAGGACGACGGTGCCGAGCAGGTTCCCGGCGGCGAGCACAGGCAGGATCATGATGCTCGTGAGACCGACAGCGCGGACGAAGTCGGTGTCCTGGCCAGGGGGGACGACGGACGGGGCCGCCCCCAGGTCGTGCACCCAGTAGGGACGACGTGTCGCGGCGACCCGTCGCACCGGGTGCCCGCTCGCGTACTGTGCGTCCTGCCCGACCGGCCGTTCCAGGCGTGGTTCGGGGCTCAGCCCGTCCGCGTGCCGGATGGCAGCCCGCTCGAACTCGTCCCCGTGGCGCAGGTCGACGAAGGCGTGGTCGCCCAGGGTCGGAACGAGCACGTCGCACAGGTTCGCCAACGCGTCCGCGGGCTCGAGCGAGCTGGCCATCAGCTGGCCGGCGCGGGCGACCATGGCCAGGCGCTCGACCGCCTCCGCGCGAGCCCGTTCCGCGCGACGCTGCCCCCCGACGTCGACGGCCAGGACGCCCACCCGCAGCTGGTCGGACTCGTCGCGCAGGGGGTAGATACCGGCCAGCCACGACTGGTCGGCGCGACCGGCCCGCGCCTGCCCCCGGTCGCCGACCGCCCCGACCTCGACGTCGACGCGGGCCATCCCGGTGGCGGCCACCTCGACTGCGAAGGGGGCGAGGTCGGGCCCGCCCCGCGGGGACTCGTCGCCCACCAGCGCGTCCGGTGTGGACCCGTGCCAACCCGCGAGGACGTCGTTGACACGCACGTAGCGGCCGTCGGCGTCGAGCAGTGCCACGCCGATCGCACTGCTGGAGAACAGCGCCTGCGACGCGAACAGCCGGGTGCCCGGCTCGTGCCGCACCCCTTGTCCCACCGCTGGATCTCCCGCACTCCGCTCGTCGACCACGTCGCCACGCTATCCGCCGATGGCGCACACCGGTCCACCTGGCATTCTCGCGTCCGTGCGCGCCGCCCTCCTGGAGTCCTTCGGCCGCGAGGCCACCGTCCTGGAGGTCCCGGACCCCGTCCCCGCGGACGACGGCGTGGTCGTGGCGGTCGAGGCCACCGGCCTCTGCCGCAGCGACTGGCACGCGTGGGCAGGCCACGACCCGGGCGTCGTGCTCCCGCACGTGCCGGGTCACGAGCTCGCCGGCACCGTCACGGCGGTGGGCCGGGACGTGAGCCGGTGGCGCCCCGGTGCCCGGGTGACGGTGCCGTTCGTGTGCGGGTGTGGCGTCTGCCCGGTGTGTCTGGCTGGTGACGCCCAGGTCTGCCCGGCGCAGGAGCAGCCGGGGTTCACGCACTGGGGCTCGTTCGCCGAGCTCGTCGCGCTGCGCTACGCCGACACCAACCTGGTGGCGCTGCCGGACGACCTGTCGGCGTCCGCCGCCGCCAGCCTGGGGTGCCGGTTCGCTACCTCCTACCGAGCGCTCGTGGCGCGGGCGCGGACGACGGCGAGCGAGTGGGTGTGCGTCGTGGGCTGCGGTGGGGTGGGCCTGTCGGCGGTGATGGTCGCGAGGTCGCTGGGCGCCCGGGTGGTGGCGGTCGACCTGCACGCCGACGCGCTGGACCTCGCGCTGCGCCTGGGCGCCGAGCAGGTCGTCGACGCGTCGCGGGTCGACGACGTCCCGGCCGCCGTCGTGGCCCTCACCGACGGCGGCGCCCACGTGTCCGTCGACGCCGTCGGCTCGCCGACCACGTGCGCGGACGCCGTCCTGGCGCTGCGGCGGCGCGGCCGTCACGTGCAGGTGGGACTGCTGCCGGGCGTGCTCGGGAACCCACCCGTGCCGATGGAGCGGGTCATCGCGTACGAGCTCGACCTGTTCGGCAGCCACGGGATGGCGGCGACGGACTACCCGGGGCTGCTCGACCTCGTGCGCGCAGGGCGGCTGCGTCCCGACCTGCTCGTGACGCGGACGGTCGGCCTCGCCGAGGGAGCCGTCGAGCTGGCCCGGATGGACGTCGCGCAGACGGCGGGCATCACCGTCGTCGACCCGCGCCGTTGAGCCGGTTCGTCAAGCGCGCCGCTGAGCCGGTTTATCAAGCGGCACTGGTCGGTCAGGCTGCTGCGCCGGCCTGGAAGCCCGTCGGCAGGTCGGCGTCGAACAGGCCGCGCAGGATGTCGAGCGAGCGGAGCCGGTCGTCGAGGCCGTGCAGCATCGAGGTGACGATGAGCTCGTCCGCGCCGGTCGCCTCCAGCAGCCCGGCCAGCTGCTCGCGAACCGTCTCCGGGCCGCCGACAGCCTGGTCGCGCCAGCGCTCGCCGGCGGCGCCGCGCTCGGCGTCCGTCCACGGGTGGGCTGCCGCCTCGGTGGGTGTCGGCAGCACGCTCAGCCGGCCCTGGCGCAGCTGAAGGAAGGCCAGGGCGGACGGCGACGCGAGCTCGTGCGCGCGGGCGTCGTCGTCCGCGGCCACGACCTGGACGCCGACCATCGCGTAGGGACGGTCCAGCACGGCGGACGGTTCGAAACGGTCCCGGTAGAGCCGCAGCGCCGCCAGGGTCCCGCCGCTGCTGAAGTGGTGGGCGAACGCGAACGGCAGGCCCAGCATCCCCGCGACCTGGGCGCTGTAGCCGCTCGACCCGAGCAGCCACAGCGGGGGCTCGTCGCCGAGCCCCGGCACGGCGGTGACGCGCGAGTAGGCGTGGCGCGGCTCGAAGCTGCCGCGGAAGAACCCGAGCAGCTCTCCGAGCTGGACGGGGAAGTCGTCGGCCGACAGGGCGTCGACGCTGCGGCGCAACGCCCGGGCCGTCGCCGGGTCGGTACCGGGAGCCCTCCCGATGCCGAGGTCGATGCGGCCGGGGTGCAGTGCCTCCAGGGTCCCGAACTGCTCGGCGACGACGAGCGGCGCGTGGTTGGGCAGCATCACCCCGCCCGAGCCGACCCGGATGCGCGACGTCGCGGCGGCCACGGCGCCGATCAGGACGGCTGTCGCCGAGCTGGCGATACCGGTCATGCCGTGGTGCTCGGCCAGCCAGTACCGCGTGTAGCCGAGCCGCTCGGCGTGCCGGGCGAGGTCGATCGTCTCGGCCAGCGCACGGGCGTGCGTCGACCCGCTCCCGACCGGCGCAAGGTCGAGGACGGACAGGGGCACGGTGCGCAGGTCGGTCACCCTAGCGCCAACAGCCGGCGACGTCAGCCGCTTCCCGTCGTCACGCCCGGACCGGCATCGGTGCGATGAGGGCCTGCGGTCCGGGCGGAGTCGCGCAGTGGCGTCGAGGCGCACGCGAGGTCGTCGACGCGGTCGCCGTGCACGAGGCGCGCCGCCACGGCTCCGCTGGAGACCCGGCGCTGCAGACCGGGCAGGGGCAGGGGACGCCGGGAGGCGACGACGACGGCGTTGGCGTACCGGCGTCCGCGCAGCATCGCGGTCTCGGCGACCAGCGCGACGTGGTCGAAGACCGACGAGGCGGTGGCGAGCTCGGCACGCAGCCCGTGCAGGGGCGGCGCGTCAGCGACGTTGGCGAGGTAGATCCCCCCGGGCCGCAGCACCCGCGCGACGTCGGCGAGGAACTCCGCCGTCCGCACGTGCGCAGGGGTCGCGTCCCCGGCGAACACGTCCCGGACGACGACGTCCGCACTCGCGTCGCGCCGCCGCGCCAGCCCGTCGCAGGCGTCGGCGACCTGGATCCGCAGCCGTGGCGAGCGCGGCAGGTCGAACCAGGTACGCACGTGGCGCGCCCGCTCGGCGTCCAGCTCGATCCCCACCTGCCGCGCGCCCGGCCGCACGGCCTCGACGTAGCGCGGCAGGGCGCACGCCGCGCCCCCGAGGTGGACGACGTCCAGCGTCTCGTCCGCGTCCCAGCCGACGTCCACCACGTCCGCCATCCACCGCAGGTACTCGAACTCCAGCACGGTCGCGTCGTCGAGCTGCACCGGGGAGCTCGGGACGCCGTTGACCAGCAGCGTCCACCGGCCCGGGTCGGAGGCGTCGGGCACCAGCTCGACCTCGCCGGTGGAGACCGGGTAGCGACCGGCGACCGGGACGGGTCCGGCCGACGTCCGCCGTTCCACCCGGCTGCGCCCGGCCTGCCGCTCACGCCGTGGCATCGTGCTGCTCGACGATCCAGTCGTCGATCCGCTTCCACCAGTCGTAGAGCCACTCGACCTGCGACGCCTCGCCGTCGGGCACCTCGCCGGCCGGCACCTGCCACCAGTGCATGCGCACGGTCGAGTCCATCGGCAGGGCGCGCCAGACGTCGGCGACGCTGACCAGGTGGTCGAGACCGCTGTGCGCGACCCAGACGATGTCGGCATCGGGGGCCTCCGCGAGCGCGGCCAACACCCCTGCCGGCTTGGGGGCCAGGACGTGCCGCATCTGCTCGGCCTTGTCGGCCTCGGCCAGCAGGCCCTTCTCGCGGAGCCGGTTGATCGCCCGCGCCCGCCGGCGGGCGGTGAAGTTGCCGCCCTCGGGGAAGATCACCAGCGCGTCGTCGTCGTCCAGACCCCGGGCCAGCTCGCTCACCGGGGTGGTGCCGCCGCCGGTCGGGCGGATGAAGCGGTTGGGCAGCCGGTTCAGCAGCACGTCCACCGCCGGGTCCCACTGGAGCGTGTCCTTCAGGACGATGCGCGGCTCGCGGTCGTACCAGCTGATCAGCGCGTGCACGAGCAGGAACGAGTCGCCCGGTCCCGCGTGCCGGCTGAACACCAGCAGCGGTCGGCCCGTCATCGCCGCCGGCTGGGCCCCCTCGACGCTCACCTGCACGTGCAGTACCCGGCGCGCCTCGGAGAACATCAGCGACAGGTAGGCCTGGACGACGTCGTAGTGGGCGCGTTCGAACCGCGGGCTGGCGATCGCGGCCCGGAAGCCGGAGGCGACCCACAGCACGAACAGGGTCAGCAGCCCCGCCGTCTCGAGCAGCAGGTGCAGTAGCACCATCCACGTCACGCGCAGGGGCCGCCACCGACCCGGGAACAGGGGAGAGGCGGCCGCGGCGACCAGCAGCAGCACCGGCAGCGTCGCCAGGACCGCCACCGCCAGCAGCACCATCCCCGGGGCCAGCAGCAGTCGTCGCACCCACCGGGGCGGCAGCACCTCAGGAGCCGATCTGGGCGAGGTACTCCGCGGTGGCGGCCTGGGCCTGGTCGATGCGCCGCTCGACGGCACGGGTGTCGCGATACCTCAGGGTGGCCAGGGGCGCGATGTCCTCACCGCTGGGCAGCAGGTGCACGGTGACGCCGTCAGGAACCGTCGCCATGTCGCGCGCGAACCGGTGCCGCCGCGCGATCTCGAACGCTACCAGCCCGACCTCCCACGGTGTGGTCGGCGCGGTGAGGCTGCGCTCGATCCGGCCGACCTGAAGCACGTAGATCGTCCGGGCCCCCAGCTCCACGGCCCGGCCGACGGGGATCGAGTTGACGATGCCGCCGTCAACGAAGTGCTCGCCGTCGAGCTCGAAGGCGGGGAACAGGCCGGGCACCGAGCACGAGGCGAGCACGGCCTCGACCACGGGCCCCGTGGTGAACCAGTGCTCGCTCGCGCGCTCGATGCTGGCCGCGCAGCAGTGGTAAGGGATGGGCAGGTCCTCGATCAGGGTGTCGCCGAGATGCTCGGCGAGCAGCTGGCGCAGCGGGTCGATGCTGTGCAGGGCGGTACGGGTACGGGCCACCGACAGCACCCGGTCCAGCGGCGAGATGGCCCACACCATCGACGCGGTGGACATCCACACGTCCGTGAGCTTCTCGACGCTGGCCATGTCGGGGTCGTGGGCGACGACGGCACCGTTGAGCGCCCCGACGCTGGTGCCCACCACGAGGTCGGGCCGGATCTGGGCGTCGAAGAGCGCCCGCAGCATGCCGACCTCGCTGGCGCCGAGGACACCGCCACCCCCGAGCACGAAGGCGACGTCGTGGCCGTCGTCGGGCGTCGTCGGCGTGGTCACGAGGGGAGATAGTGCCAAACACCGCCGCACCCCCTCGAGTGTCCCTGCCCGGTGAGCCACGCCGGCGTGTCCGGCCGGGCTGGGACACTTGGTGCGGGGCCGACCGCCGGCTCAGTCGGTCGGGGGTCGCCGCAGCCGCTTGGTCTGGCTCCGCTGCTGCTCGGAGTCGACGCGCCGTTGTCGCGCCCGGCGGCTGGGTCGGGTCGGACGGCGGGCGCGGGCCGGTGGGCGGACGGCGTCCGCCAGCAGCGCCGCGAGCCGCGCCCGGGCCGCGTCGCGGTTGCGGCGCTGCGAGCGGTGCTCGGAGGCGACGACGACCAGGACACCGTCGACCAGCCGCCCGCCGAGCCGCTCCAGCGCGCGCTCGCGCTGCACGGGGCTCAGTGACGGCGACGCGGCGACGTCCCAGACCAGCTCGACGCGCGAGTCGGTCGTGTTGACGCCCTGGCCTCCGGGACCGGACGAGCGGGAGAACCGCCACCCCAGCTCGGACTCGGGGACCACGACCGGTCCCGCCCGCAGCCCGTCCACGTCCCCGATCATGCCGTGTCTGCTCACCGGACGCCGGTTTGCTCACCAGGGAGGGACCGCTGATCTGCCGCGGATCCCGGGCTCAGAGCGGTCTGGGGTGAGCAAAGCGGCCTGGGGTGAGCAAGGTTCACGCGGCGGGAGGAGGGCGCAGGCCGACGTCGCGCAGCTCCAGCGTCGCGAGCGCCCGGACGACGGCACGGTCTCCCGAGCGCCAGGCCGAGACGGGGTCGTCGCTGACCTTGGCGAGCCGGTGCATCGGCTGGTTCGCCATCGCCCGCAGCGCGAACAGCTCGAGGTCTGCGCCGGCGTCGACGAACCGCCGCGCCGCCCCCGCCCGGCGCGCGAACCGGAGCCGCAGCGGCACGTAGCCGAGCAGCGCGACGAGCACCGGGATCGCGGTCACGACAAGCCCGAGCCGCAGGGCGAGGTCGCCGACGACCTCCACCTGGTGCCGACCCGCCTCGGCGACGGCCGAGGCCGCCTCGCCGGCGGAGGCGAACGGTCCCGACAGGTCGTCGCCGACCAGCGGCACCCGCGCCGCCGTGCCCGCGGCCTCGGTGAGGCTGGTGGCGACGTCGGTGGCCCCGGCGTCCAGGCGGCGACCCGGTTCCGCCAGGGCCTGGGTCGCGTCCTCGACCGCCTGGCCGGCCCGGAACCACAGGTACAGCCACCCCAGCAGCAGCAGGTCGCCGACGATCTGCAGCATGCGGCGTCCAGGGCTCTGGGAGTACGGGATGAAGGGCACGTCAGGACACTAGACTCGCCGCGCCGTCGGCGGGCCAGGTGCGCGCGGTCGGTGCACCAGGCGGGACGACGGCGTCCCGCGCCCACCAGCGAAGGACGTGTGCACGTGAAGATCGGCATCCCCCGCGAGGTCAAGAACCACGAGTACCGGGTGGCGATCACCCCGGCCGGCGTGCACGAGCTCGTGAAACACGGGCACGACGTCGCCGTCCAGGCCGGCGCCGGTGAGGGGTCCTTGATCCGCGACGAGGACTTCGCGGTCGCGGGTGCCCACATCCGGCCGGAGGCGGACGACGTGTGGTCGCACGGCGATCTGATCCTGAAGGTGAAGGAGCCGGTAGCGCAGGAGTACCACAGCATGCGTGAGGGCCAGACCCTGTTCACGTACCTGCACCTGGCCGCCGACCAGGCGCTGACCGAGGAGCTGGTCGCCCGCAAGGTCACCGCCGTCGCGTACGAGACCGTCGAGGTGGGCGACCACTCGCTGCCGCTGCTCGCGCCGATGAGCGAGGTGGCCGGGCGCCTCGCGCCCCAGGTCGGGGCGCACACGCTGATGCGCGCCCAGGGCGGGCGCGGGGTGCTGATGGGCGGCGTCCCCGGCGTGTACGCCGCCAAGGTCGTCGTCATCGGTGCCGGCGTGGCCGGTATGAACGCCGCCGCCATCGCGCTGGGGATGCAGGCCGAGGTGCTGCTGCTGGATCGCAACGTGGCCCGGCTGCGCCAGGTCGACGCGATCTACCAGGGCCACTGCCAGACGGTCGCCTCCAACACCTACGAGGTCGAGCGTGCGGTCGGGGACGCCGACATGGTGATCGGCGCCGTGCTCGTGCCGGGTACGAAAGCCCCCAAGCTCGTCAGCAACGACCTGGTGTCGCGGATGAAGCCCGGCAGCGTGCTGGTGGACATCTCGATCGACCAGGGCGGCTGCTTCGAGGACTCGCGGCCCACGACCCACGACGACCCGACCTACCCCGTGCACGACTCGGTGTTCTACTGCGTCGCCAACATGCCGGGTGCCGTGCCGCACACGTCCACGTACGCGCTGACGAACGTGACGATGCCGTACGCGGTCGAGCTGGCGAACCGAGGCTGGCGCGACGCGATGCGCGCCGACCCCGCGCTGGCCCTGGGGCTGAACATCCACGACGGCGCGGTGACGTACGCGCCCGTCGCCGACGCCCACCAGATGCAGAGCCGACCGCTGGCCGAGGTGCTCTCCTGACGCAGGCGCCCGAGGTGGATGGACCCACGTCCCTGGCGCGCGCCGTGCTGGGCTACCTCCAGCACGTGGAGGTCGAGCGGGGGCTGGCCCGCAACACCCTGGGCGCCTACCGGCGTGACCTCGACCGGTACACGGCCTTCCTGGGCAGCGCCGGGGTGCAGGACCCGGTCGAGGTCACCGGGTCCGACGTCGCCGCGTTCCTGGCCGCGATCAGGACCGGGCACGACGGCCGGCCGGCGCTGACGGCTTCGTCGGCGGCACGCGCCGTCGTCGCCGTCCGGGGCCTGCACCGGTTCCTGGCCCGCGAAGGCTTCACCTCCGACGACCCGGCACGTGAGGTGCGCCCACCGAGCGCGCCCAAGCGGCTGCCGAAGGCGATCAGCGTGGACGCCGTCACGCGGCTCCTGGAGGCCTCGTCCGTCGGGGACACACCCACGTCGCTGCGGGACCGGGCCATCCTGGAGGTCCTCTACGGCTCGGGTGCCCGCATCAGCGAGGCGGTCGGGCTGGACGTCGACGACGTCGTCGACGTCGCCACCCACGACGACGGTGCGACCCCCGTGCGGTTGCTGGGCACGGGCCGCAAGGAGCGACTGGTGCCGCTCGGCTCGTACGCGGTGCAGGCCGTCCATGCGTACCTGGTGCGCGCCCGGCCGGTGCTGGCTGCGGGCGGGCGGGGGACGCCGGCCCTGTTCCTCAACACGCGGGGCGGTCGCCTGTCGCGCCAGAGCGCCTGGGCCGTCCTTGGCGCCGCCGCCCGCCGGGCCGGCCTCGACGCCCGGGTCTCGCCGCACACGCTGCGGCACTCGTTCGCCACCCACCTGCTCCAGGGCGGTGCCGACGTCCGCGTCGTCCAGGAGCTGCTCGGGCACGCGTCGGTGACGACGACTCAGGTGTACACGCTGGTCACGGCAGACACGCTGCGCGAGGTCTACGCGGCGGCGCACCCGCGGGCGACCTGAACCCGCCACCTACCCTGGCGACCATGACGTCGTCCCCCCCAGGACCCGCAGGCCCGGAGCCGGAGCCGAGCCCTGAGCCGGAACCGGCCGGACGTCGGACCCGCCCCGCCGGCGTCGTCGTGGTCGTGGCCGTGGTGCTGCTGCTCGGGGCGGTCGTCGTCGCGGCCGTGGCCTCGCGGGCCGAGGGCGGGATGACCGACGTGTTCGAGCTGGCCGTCGGCGACTGCGTCAACGGCGTCTCGGGCACCACGCAGGAGGCGGAGGAGTTCACCAGCACCCCGGTGGTGGCGTGCAGCGAGCCGCACGAGGCCGAGGTGATCGCCAGCTTCCGGCTCGAGCAGGGCCGGTACCCCGGTGAGGAGGTGGTGGTCGCCCAGGCGCAGGAACGCTGCGCCGACCTGATCGTGGCGCAGCTGCCGTCGGCGCCGCGCCCCGGTGAGCTGCTGCCGTTCTACTTCTACCCCACCGACGAGAGCTGGGAGCACGCGGACGACCGGACCGTGCACTGTCTGGCGATGCCGGCCCGCGGGCGCACCACCGGCTCCCTGCTCGACCCCTGACGCGAGGTGGCCGCGGCTGCCGTCCTGCCTTGATGCCCGGCTCGGCGTCCCACTAGGGTTCCGGGCGTCCGACCTCCGGTCGCGCCGCACGCCGCCACCCCCGCCAGCCGCCAGAGACGAGATCCGTTCGTGAGCAGCCCGACGCCCGGCGACACCGCC